>QNBE01000114.1 GCA_003645615.1 Caldifarciminota bacterium | reverse complement strand
ATCTCCTCCTGGGATTGGAGCTGAAGGGCAGGGTGCTCGGCGTGGTCGGCTGTGGTCGGATCGGATCAGAGGTTGCCCGGATCGGAGTCTCGCTCGGTCTTCAGGTGATTGTCTATGATCGGGTGAAAAAGGAGGGGTTTGTCTATCGGACCTTAGACCGGTTGCTTGCTGAGGCCGACATCATCACCCTCCACCTTCCCCTAACCGAGGAGACAAGACACCTCATCGATCGGAAGAGGCTCTCTCTATTAAAGGATGGAGCCATTTTGATCAATACCGGTCGGGGTGCCCTGATCGATGAGTCGGCACTGATCGAGGTCCTGAAGCGAGGAAGAATCCGGGCCGGGCTCGATGTCTATGAGCGGGAACCCTTAGTCCCGGAGGAGCTGAAGTCATTAAATAATGTTATTCTTCTTCCCCATATCGGTAGTGCAACCCATCATGCCCGCTATCAGATGAGCCGTCTCTGTTTTGAGGGGATAAGAGCGGTCCTAAGCGGGGAACTCCCTCAGAACCTGGTCAACCCGGAGGTCCGGTCCGGTTGAGGATCCTCGCCCCCCGGACGAGCCGCTATTCGATCACCAGGCTCCTTTCAGTCCTGGAGAAAAGAGGGGTCGATCCAGCTACCCTTGACCTTTCCCTGTTTAGCTTTATGACCGGGGATCTCGGATGGTTAAGAAGGAGGCTTGACGCACCCGGTTATAAGGTGGCGGGTGGTCCCCATCCTTCTGGTGATCCGGATGGGACTAAAGGGCTGGGTTTTGATCTCGTTGTGGTTGGAGAAGGGGAGTCGGTCTTAGAGCGGATTATTGCCGGAGAGCGGCCTGAGGGGATCATCAAAGGGGAGCCGCTTCCCTTAGAGCTATATCCCCCTTTCTCTTTCCGATTCCAGCGGTTCGGCCCGATCGAACTGATAAGGGGCTGTCCCCACCGGTGTGCCTTCTGCCAGACCCCGAGGATATTTGGTCCGGTCCGGAGACGGGACCCGGATGATGTCTGCTACTGGATGAGGAAACTGGTCGAGGTCGGGATCGGGGATATAAGGTTTATCGCCCCGGATGGGCTCGCCTACGGAATCGAAGATCTTAAGAAGATCTTTGAGGCCAGACCAGAGGGGGCAAGGATCTTTTTTGGTTCCTTCCCCAGTGAATTGAGACCGGAATCGGTTACCGAGAGCGGGATTGAGCTGATCCGCCGGTTCTGCTCCAATCGGAGGGTCATCATTGGTGGTCAGGCCGGTTCGGATGAGCTTTTGAGAAGGATCGATCGTGGCCATGGAGTAGCTGCCATCTTCAAGGCGGTGAGGATCATCACCAGATCTGGCCTCATCCCGATCGTCGATATGATCTTCGGCCTCCCTGGTGAGAGGGAGTTTGAGGCCGAGACGATCCGTTTTCTTGAGGATATCACCAGGGAAGGGGCGATCATCCATGCCCACTACTTCACCCCTCTTCCCGGGACCGATCTTGCCCACGCCCGGCCCGAGGATACCTCCTATCTCAATCCCATCTGTGGTCGTCTTGCCCGGGAGGGGAAACTCTTCGGCAGCTGGCATTAGCTGCGCTTAAATTACAATTAACCTGCAAGGAATAATGTGGCAATTTACTGGTTGATAGTCCGGGCGGTTCAGGATAAAATTAAGTTGATATTGGCATTTGGAGGGACAGGAGTATTTCTCGGTCAGAGGTTTTTGAAAGAAAAGAGGCTTGAGAGGAGAAAGCATTTAACAGTAGGTATTAACTACGGTATTGGAGGTGTAGAGAATGGTATTCCAGCCAAGTATGAAAGTATTGACTGTTATGTGGTTAATCAGATCGGAGGATTTCTCAGTCGAAATTTTCTTAACTATTGGGAATTGATGATAAAATTTAATTATCTGGCAGGTTCCTGTGTTGATCGAGATTGGGTTTTCTCGATCGGAGACACAATAACACCAGAGGTGTTTGGATGGTGGGATATTTTTGCTTATACTCCTGGCATAGAGGTTAGATTCTGGCGGGGGGATAAGTTCCTCATCTTTGGAGTAGACTTATATCTTGTTAAAGCCGTGGGTGAATACCATCCTTTATCTGTCGTCTCCAGAGGGATTACCGTAGGGGGTGAGTTTGGCTTTGGATTCGATCATTTTTTTAACCCCTCCTTAGGGGTTGAATTGTCGGTTTTGAGTAAGATGGCCAATGTCAAAAATCCAAAGTCCAGTTGGAATGGACGACCTATCGGTATAAAAGAGGACTTTTTTATTACCTTCACCGGGTTTTATCTGCAACTGGGATTTAAATTCAGAAGAAAATTAATACTTTTGTCCTACCAATATCAGGATTCCGAATTTTATCCTCCTGATAATACTATGCCCCTAACATTGGTAAATAATAAACATTCCTGCTGGGGCTGTTGTATCCTGGGTCCACTTGGTGGTATGCTGTTTGAAAATGCGTATAGAAGCAAGCGGAAAGAGGTGAAAGAGAAGTATCTGAGTCTGGGGATAACCTATAGTCTCGGCACGGCCTATGGTAAGGAGGGGGAATCAGGAACAACAATACTCCTTCCCGAACATCTATACATAAAGGAATGCTATTGGGTAAATATTCTTGGATTAACAGGGTCATATAATTTTGGTTCCTCTTGGGAGTTGGTGGGGAAGAGAGACAGACAAATCTTCTTTCCAGATAGACCTTTCCGATGGAACTTCAATTATTACGGGTCGAATGTGGTACATTTCTGCTTTTGTCCCCAACATTTCGATGAGATGGCTACGGATGAGAAAACGGTACATAGAGATTGGTGTAGAGACATATTTTACGAAAGGGGTGGTCCATTCCAAAAAGAGAGTTTCCGAAGCACAGTATAAAGAGTTTGATTTTATAACAACGGGGATAGCTCCAGGATTTTTGATAGAGGGAGGCATCTTCTCGCCCCTTTCGCGGCGTTTCAGGCTGAGTTTCTCTATTGCTGGTAGAGTTGGATTGGTCTGGAGGTTTAGTTATCCGGAAAAAGACAGAGTTGTGAAAGAGTCCGGTGAATTAATGTGGCACAACTTCACTGGAATTTATCTAAATGTGGGTATTAACTATTATATACGCAGAAAGAGATTTACATAATCTCAACTGATTCTATAATAAATAATATGTTGGAACGGATCAGGAATTTTGAGATCAAGGATCTGATCGCAACCGGGGGGATGGCTGCAGTCTATCGGGCAACACAGGTGACCCTGGATCGCGATGTTGCAGTTAAGGTCCTCCATGAACACCTGGCCCAGGATGAGAATTTCATTAAACGCTTTGAGCGGGAGGCGAAGGCAGCCGCTTCACTCAAACATGAGAATATCGTAGACATTATCGACTACGGGCGGGAGGAGGGGAGATATTTTATTGCAATGGAATATGTTGATGGGAGGAGCCTCAAATCAATCTTAGATCAGATTCACGAAGTTCCGATTGAGGTTGCCCTCAAGATTACCTCTGATGTGCTGAAGGGGCTGGAATACGCCCATAAGAAAGGGGTGATCCATCGGGACATCAAGCCCGGTAATATCCTCTTAAGTTATGAAGGGAAGGCAAAGATTGTCGATTTTGGTCTGGCCAAGGCCAGGGAGCAGTCATCACTAACCGTAACCGGGGCCCTGGTTGGCACCCCCGCTTACATGTCACCGGAGCAGGCGGTGGGAAAGGAGGTCGATCACCGCAGCGACCTCTTTTCCTTGGGTATTGTCCTCTATGAGATGCTCACCGGTGTCCAGCCCTTCCGGGGTGAGACCTATTCTGGAGTCATTAATGAGATCATCTCCAAGACCCCAAGACCGATCTCCCAGATCAAGCCGGCGATCTACGATGCGGTAGAGGGACTTCTCAGCGGGCTTTTGGCCAAGGATTGTGAGAAGCGGTTTTCTGATGCCCGGTCCGCTCGAGAATCATTGGGTCATGTAGTGAAGGATCTCGGGATTGAGCTATCCGACGATATCATCTCCGACTTCCTTAAAGATCCGGTTCGCTATTCCCATCTTTCTCGAAAACGGCTGGCTGATCGCCATCTCCGCCGTGGCCTCTATCTGATGAAGCTTGGCCTCGATCGGATCGATGATGCGATCCGGGAGTTTGAGCGGGTTCTGGCGATCGATCCGGATAATGCCGAGGCGAAGGAGAAGCTGGAGCAACTCAAGAGGAAACGGAAGACCAGGATCAGTCCCCTCTATACCATTCCCCTTCTCATCGTTGTTGCCCTTATCGCCCTTCTTGTCATCATGCGAGGTGGAAGGGTAGAGGTTACCTATCCGAGTCTCACCATTCAGACTGTGCCCGATAGTGCAACAATTCTTCTCGATGGCCAGAAGTCAGGGGTCTCGCCCCTGAGGCTGGATTCCCTGAGTCGGGGTCGACATATTGTGGAGGCGAAGCGGGCCGGCTATCTCCCGGCGGCTGAGACCCTTGATCTTATGGCCGGATCGACCTCGATCGTCCTTGTTCTCAAGCCAGAATCCAGACCAGAGACAAAACCGGAAAGTGTGGTGAGGGAGAGACCGAGACCAGAGCCGAGACCGCAGGTGAAGAAGACCGGCTTCCTTGTTATCAAATCCACTCCCAAGGCCGATATCTATATCAACGGCCGATCTTCCGGGACGAGGACTGAACTTCCCCCGGGTCAGTATGAGGTGGTGGTGAAAAAGGAGGGGTATCAGGTGTGGCGGGCTAGAATCACAGTTGTCGCGGGAAAAGAGGTGGTGAGGGAGGTGAGGCTAAAATCCTTGTCTGGCTGGGTTTCAGTCAAATCAAAACCCTGGGCTGACCTTTTCATCGATGGTGAGTATATTACCACCACCCCAATCAAAGGACCAATTAGACTGAAACCTGGATATCACCGGTTTAAGCTTGCCAATCCTGACTACTGGCCATGGGAGGATACCCTTTATATACGACCGGGTGAGACCTTGAAGATCCTCCAGGAGCTCGTTCCGAAATAGAGGTCAGCAGGAGGATCTGGCCTGCTCACCATCCCGGTGTGATGAGGACGACCTTGGATACCTCCTGAAATCCAGCACCCTTCAGTCTCAGGAAATAGATGCCAGAACTAAGACCACCCATCTTCCACCGTAAGGTGTAAGAACCCCTCCTTTGTCCACAGCCCAGGAGTGTGGCGATCCTCTGACCATAACAGTTATAGATAGTGAGTGTGACAGAACCATCCTCTGGTAGATAATAACGGATGAGGATTGGACCGGGTGAGGGGTTGGGATCAACGGTGAGAAAACCCTTCTTCACCGTGGTTGATTTCGACTCCTCAACCCTCATATCCGGTTCGGTCTTGATGAGATAGACATCGTTTTCTCCTGCACCATAGCTTGTGGTGACTCCAGTGATGATATAGCCGTTATCGGTAGTCTGCTGAACCGACCAGCCACAATCCCCGGCCGGCCCACCGAAGGTCTTGGTCCATAAGGTATCACCATCGGCATCGGTCCTGATGAGATAGAGATCCCCTCCCACGCCATAACTTTTGGTGTATCCCGTGATGATGTAGCCGTTATCTGAGGTCTGCTGAACTGAATAGCCATAATCATCATCCACCCCACCGAAGGTCCTGGTCCACAGGGTATCGCCATCGGCATCGGTCCTGATGAGATAGACATCGGCTCTCCCTCCACCATAGCCAAAGGTTGTCCCGACGATGATATAGCCGTTATCGGTGGTCTGCTGAACCGACCAGCCACAATCACAGTCCTGCCCGCCGAAGGTCCTGGTCCACAGGGTATCGCCATTGGCGTCGGTCTTGATGAGATAGACATCCCCTCCTCCGGCACCGTAACTAAAGGTCCAGCCAGCGATAATATAGCCCCCATCGGTGGTCTGCCGAACCGAATAGCCATAATCTCGCCCCGTTCCGCCGAAGGTTCTGGTCCATAGGGTATCGCCATCGGCATCGGTCTTGATGAGATAGACGTCGGTGGATCCCGCACCGTAACTTCCGGTCTCCCCAACGATGATATAACCGTTGTCGGTAGTCTGCTGAACCGAATAGCCCCAATCATCCCGAGTGCCACCATAGGTCCTGGTCCATAGGGTGTCTGGTTGGGCAAAAGCCATACCTTTTATCATTATGGCGATCAGGTATGGTTTCAGTTTGATCATCACTACCTCACCTCTCCTAAATCCTCCAACAAGCATGTGGCTACCATAAAAAACTATATCGACCGGACAAGATTTTTCAACAGAATCTTTCGATTTCGGCAGTTCTGATAATCTGACGATGAAGATCGAGTGGTTGACGCCCTTAGGGGACTGATTATCATTAGAAATAAGGAGGTGATGATGAGGTTGATTTTCTCGGTTACCCTATTTACCTCAATGCTCTTTGGTGGTTGGGCGGTATTTGATCACGATACCGGAAACTGTATCCTATCAGTTTGCGCCAATGGTGCGATCGGCTTTTGGGATTCCAACCAGTCCCAGGGTTTAGGCTTCTGGTATCCTAAATGGGTCAATCCGACCCTCTTCTTCGGCTCGATGGTCTGCGGTAATAGCACCCGCTATGTGGTCGACTCCTATTATGGCCCGAGGGGTAGTCAGGGCTGGGTTGATGACCGGGACTGGGAACCGATTGAGGATTCCCTCAACTATCATTATCCACCTGAGTTCAATCTCCAGGAGGTCGACTGTAAGTATGTCGATTCCGGTTCGACCAATGCCAACCCCTTAGGGCTGGAATGTTTCCAGTATTCGGTGGCCAATCCAGACCCCAACTACGATGATTTTGTCATCATCGAATATATCTACCAGAATGGGGGCAACTCTCCGATCAATCAGCTCTATTCGGGCATCTTCATCGACTTCGACATCCCGGAGTATCGGTATAACTATGTCAAGACCGATTCCCAGCTCCGGACCGTCTATACCATGAAGTCATCAACCGTGGATAACCCCACGGTTGGTATCGTCTATCTCGGTTGTGAACCACAGGGGATGCTCCCCTTGGCCAATCTCGCCCCGGTTCCTCATTATGACTACGCCCAGACCGGCTTCCTCGATAGCTTCAAATACTACTGGTTGAACCGGACCTATCAGAAGGCCGAATCGGACAGTGAGGGTGACTGGTCGGTGATGATCTCAGCCGGGCCATTCGATCTCGATGTGGGTGCCAAGCAGCATGTCACCTTCGCCATCGTTGGTGGTACCTCGGAGGATGAGTATCGGAGCCACTGCCAGCAGGCGATCGCATTCTATGAGGCAAACTGGCCCCGGATTGTGAGCGGAAGATCAACCCCGAATAGAGGGGTCTGGCTTACCACCACCATGATCCAGAACCGGATCTCCATCGGCTATAGCCTGAGCAAGAGGGAGAAGGTCAAAATCTCACTTCTCGATATCTCGGGAAGGAGAGTTGCCATTCTCTTCGAGGGGAGATTGGATGGAAAGGGCCAGCTCAGCCTGCCCATCGACCATCCCGCCGGGATATAT
>QNBE01000113.1 GCA_003645615.1 Caldifarciminota bacterium | reverse complement strand
GGCACGGTCCTGGTGTGAGGAGGTGATCGGTTTCTGCGGGCTCAAGCCGAAGATGCACCAGAAGGCCCAGGATCTTACCATCGCCGATCGGAAACGGCTCGAGCTTGCCCGGGCGGTTGCGACCGCACCAAAGTTGATCCTCCTCGATGAGGTTGCTGCCGGCCTCAATCCGAGTGAAATTGATGAGGTAATCAGGATCATTAAAGACCTGAAAGGTCTCGGGATCGGGGCGGTGGTCGGGGTGGAGCATGTGATGAGATTCATTATGGAGATCTCGGATCGGATCATCGTCATGCATCACGGTAAGAAGATCAGCGAAGGGAGACCGGAGGAGGTCGTCAGGGACGAGAAGGTGCTTGAAGCCTACCTGGGAAAATCCTATGCTCAGGCTTGATCGGGTATCTGCCGGGTACGGGAAGATGGTGGCGATAAAGGAGGTCTCTCTCGAGGTGGGGCAAGGGACGATCACCGCCCTGATCGGACCCAATGGGGCGGGAAAGTCAACCACGGTCGGAACGATCATGGGACTGGTCACGCTCCAGAGCGGTTCAATCCAGTTTGAGGGAGAGGATATTACCCTTCTTAGCCCGGAGGAGATCGTTGAGCTCGGGATCGCCCTCGTTCCCGAGGGAAGGAGGCTCTTTGGTGATATGACCGTTCTGGAGAATCTCCTCGTAGGTGCGACAACGGAGAGGGCAAAGGGCAGACGCGACCAGACCCTGGCCGAGGTTTTGGAACTCTTTCCGGTGCTAAAGGAAAGGAAGGATCAACTCGCCCGGACCCTCTCCGGTGGTGAACAGCAGATGCTGGCGATCGGGAGGGGATTGATGGCAAGACCAAAACTCCTTCTACTTGATGAGCCTTCCCTTGGGTTAGCCCCGATCCTGGTCGATCAGGTCCTCACCACGATTGAAAGGATCAGGGAGGAAGGGGTGAGCCTCCTCGTTGTGGAGCAGAATGTGGAAAGGATCCTGAGGATTGCAGACTATGGTTATGTCCTGGAGAACGGTCGGATTGTCCAATCCGGTTCCGATCTCTTGAGCCGGGATTCCATCCGCAAGGCCTATCTTGGTATTGTTGGTTGACAGAAGGAGAATATGGTTTATTATAGACTATTGTAAGGAGGTGTCATGGCGAGAAGATATCTGAACCTGGTGATCCTCATTGGACTTGGTCTCACCTTCTGTGAGACCGGTATTGAGATCAATCTTACCTGCTGGGTCAAACAGACCGCCGAGACCTTCCGGGCCCGGAGTCAGATCCTGGGTGAGAAGAAGTGGGCAATGGTAAATCTATCCTGGGGCTGGACCGTCAAGAAGCCAGATGGTGATAGTGTCATTGTGGAACGGAGTCCTGGTGGTGAGGAGGATTATACCTACCTCGGCTCCACCGATGTCGATACCGTTATGACCTTTACTGATAAGGACTCCATTCTCACCGGCTGGGCCTGGTATACCTATCGCCTCTCCTTAGTTGCAGGCGAACGGGTCGATGAATTCAAGAAGGTCGATGTCGATCTTCCTGGCTACATCGATATCCTTACTCCAGGAACCGACTCACTCTCCATCCCCAATGATACCCTCCAGATCGTCTGGCATAAGCTCAAAGAGGGCGGGGATGAATATAAGGTTGAGATCTTTAAGTCGAATGCAACCGAGCCGGAGAGTCTGGTCAACCTCATCAACCCGATCTACTCAACCACAACCAAGGACACCATGATCACAGTCGAGGTCCCGGACTCCCTCTATCCCCCTCTCAACGGATATATCATCCGGGTGATAAACTCCAAACTGGTCGAGTTTGTCACCGATACCGCGACCGGTTTTCGGGCCTTCTTCAGGCTCCCATAGATGAACGACCTCCCTCCCCTCAATGTCCTCTTGGAGGAGCTGGTCCTGGAGGAAGGGTCGGATCTCCATCTTCGGGTCGGGGAGCCGCCGATCTACCGTGTCTATGGGAAACTGAAACGGACCGAACATCCCCAGGTTACTGATGAATATATCACCCAACTCTTCATGGATATCACTCCGGATGAGAAGAAGGAACTCTTCAAACGGCAGCGGGAACTCGATCTTGCCTATGAGGTGCCCGGGGTGGCACGATTCAGGGTCAACTTCTTTCTCCAGCGTGGCCATCTCGGTTGTGTCATGCGGATGATTCCACTCAAGATCAAGACCATTGACGAATGGGGCTTCCCCAAGATCTTCAAGGACCTCGCCCATCAGACCCGGGGACTGGTGCTGGTTACCGGTCCGACCGGAAGTGGAAAATCGACAACCTTGGCGGCAATCATCGAGGAGATCAACACCACCCGCAGGGCACACATCATCACTGTCGAGGATCCGATTGAATATCTCCATCGGGATAAACTATCCTCGATCGAACAGCGGGAGCTTGGCATCGACACTAAGTCCTATGGTGAGGCATTAAAACACGCCCTCCGTCAGAACCCCGATGTCATCCTGGTCGGTGAGATGAGGGATCTGGAGACGATGGCCCTCACCCTCACCGCAGCTGAGACCGGACACTTAGTCTTTTCAACCCTCCACACCATCGATGCGGTTCAATCGATTGATCGGATTATTGACGCCTTCCCCCCGGAGCAGCAACAGCAGATCCGGATTCAGCTCTCGATGACACTGAATGCGGTCATCACCGAGACCTTAGTCCCTTTAAAAGATGGCACCGGCCGGATTGCCGCCTTTGAGATCATGATCGTCACCCCTGCGGTCCGGAATGCAATCCGGGAGGGGAAGGTCCACCAGATCTACTCCTTCATCCAGACCGGATCCAAGCTCGGTATGATCCAGATGGACCAGTATCTAAAGAATCTCTACTTCCAGGATCTGATCAGCTTTGAGGATGCCTTAGCCCACTGTAACAACCCGGATGAGTTTGAGAAGCTGAGGAAGAAATGAATCTAAAAGGGCTTTTTGAAATCCAGAAGAAGTTGAATGCATCGGATCTTCTCCTCAAGGTCGGCTCACCTCCAATGGTCCGCATCCTCGGCGAGCTCGCTCCCCTCAAGATGCCGGCCTTGACCAAGCCGGAACTGGAGAAGGCGATCCGATCCATCCTTTCCGACTCTCAGAAGAAGGAGTTTGAGGAAAACTTGGAACTCGACTGCTCCCTCTCGGTCCCCGGGATTGCCCGCTATCGGGTCAATATCTTCCAGCAGAAGGGAACCCCGGCCTGTGTCTTCCACTATATTCCCCAGGTTATCCCGGAGATTGAGGAGCTCGGTCTACCGACCATCCTGAAGGATCTGGTGATGAGGCCGAGGGGACTCCTCATCGTCACCGGACCTTCCGGCTCCGGTAAGACATCAACCCAGGCAGCAATGATCGACTATCGGAATCGTAATGACACCTGCCATATCGTGACCGTTGAGGATCCGATCGAGTATATCCACGAGAGCAAGAAGGCACTGGTCAATCAGCGGGAGGTGGGTCGAGATACCAACTCATTTGCCAATGCCCTCAAATATGTCCTGAGACAGGACCCCGATGTGATCCTGGTTGGTGAGATGAGAGACTTAGAGACGATCTCACTGGCAATCACCGCGGCAGAAACTGGCCATCTCGTTATTACTACCCTCCACACCACCGACTCAATCTCCACCATCGACCGGATCATCGATGTCTTCCCACCGCATCAACAGAACCAGATCAGGATGCAGCTCTCATTAAATCTTCTGGCGATAATTTCCCAGATGCTCTTAAGAAGAGCGGACAAGAAAGGAATGATCCTCGCCTATGAACTCCTCATTGCCACACCTCCAGTGCGCAATCTGATCCGGGAGGGAAAGACCTACCAGCTCCGCTCCATCCTCCAGACCTCACAGCGTCAGGGGATGGTCCTGCTCGATGCCAAGATTGCCGAACTGGTGAAGAAGAATCTGGTGACCCTGGAGGAGGCGAAGAAGAAATGTATTAGTCCCGAGGTATTGGAAGAGGAGATCGGGGCCAAGGTCGGATGAGAAGGATCATAATGGACAAGAAGGAGATCCGGCTTGCGATCGATCGGATCGCCTCGGAGATAATTGAGAAGAATCGAGCCTCCAGGAATATCACCCTGATCGGGATCATCCGGCGTGGAAATATCCTGGCCAAACGGCTGGCCAAGGCCATCACCAAGAAGGCAAAGATCTCTCCCTTGGTGGGATCGATCGATATCACCCTCTACCGGGATGACCTCCAGCTGGTGGCCGAATCGCCGGTGATCCACTCCTCCAATATCCCCTTCGACATCAATAAGAAGATCGTCATCTTAGTCGATGATGTCCTCTTTACTGGCAGGACGATTAGATCGGCGCTGGATGAGATCATCGATTATGGCCGGCCCCGCTGTGTCCAGCTTGCCGTCCTCATCGATCGTGGCCATCGAGAGCTCCCCATCCAGGCCAACTTTGTCGGCAAGATCGTTCCGACCGCCAGAGATGAGATTGTCAATGTCTATCTTAAGGAGTTTGATGGTCGGGACGAGGTCGAGATTGTGAAGACGAGATGATCCGGGGTAAGAATCTTCTCGCCTTAAAGGATCTGAGCCGGAGGGAGATCTGGGAGATCATTGACCAGGCCAGGACCTTTCGTGAGGTCCTGGACCGACCGATTCCGATCGTCCCCGCCCTCCGAGGTAAGACAATCCTGCTATTATTCTTTGAACCATCGACCCGGACTCAGATATCCTTTAACATTGCGGCCAAAAGGCTCTCGGCCGATGTTGTCACCTTCAGCGCCTCATCCTCTTCAGTGCTCAAAGGTGAAACCCTCCTCGACACCGCCCGAAATATTGAGGTGATGAGGGTGGATGGTGTAGTCTTGAGACATTCGGCTCCGGGTTCTGCCCAATTCCTTGCCGATCGGCTGACCGCCTTTGTTGTCAATGCCGGTGACGGATGTCACGAGCATCCGACCCAGGGTCTTCTCGACATCTATACCATGCTGGAACACCATGAGAGCCTTGAGGATAAGGTTGTCCTCATTGTTGGTGACATCAAGCACTCCCGGGTCGCCCGCTCCAATATCTGGGGTCTGACCAAACTCGGGGCCGAGGTCGTTGTCTGCGGTCCTCCCACCCTCCTCCCGGCTGAGGTCGAGAAGATGGGGGTGAGGGTGGCCAGCAACATCGATGAGGCCCTCCCCGATGCCGATGTCGTCTATGTGCTCAGGATCCAGAAGGAGCGCCAGACCTCCGGCCTCTTCCCTTCCGTTCAGGAGTATCGAGAGCTTTATGGCCTCACTAAGGCCCGGGCCCGAAGGCTCAAGAAGAAAGTGCTCCTCATGCACCCCGGGCCGATCAACCGTGGGGTTGAGATCGATCCCGAGGTAGCGGATGGACCGAGATCGGTCATCTTAGATCAGGCCAAGAACGGGGTTGCAGTAAGAATGTCGGTCCTCTATCTCCTGGCAGGAGGATGATGAGCAGTCTGATCATCAGAGGAGGCAGGGTAATTGATCCCCCATCCGGTCTGGATGGTAAGAAGGATATCGAGATCCGGGAGGGGAAGATTGTTGCCATCAGCAACCGGATCCGATCCACCGGGGCCAGAGTGATCGATGCCCGCGATTATCTGGTCGTCCCGGGTTTTATCGACCTCCACTGCCATCTCCGCGATCCAGGCCGTCCCGATGAGGAGACGATCGAGTCTGGAGCGAGAGCAGCAGTTCATGGGGGCTTTACCACCATCTGCTGTATGCCCAACACCGAACCTCCAATCGACAATGAAGGTGTTGTCCAGTATGTGATCGAGGAGGCGAAGAAGGCACGCCTGGCCAATGTCCTGCCAGTGGGTGCGATTACGGTGGGAAGAAAGGGAGAACAGCTCACCGAGATCGGAAGGATGGTGAGGGCAGGAATTGTCGCAATATCTGATGATGGTGATACCGTCCGCAACCCCCAGCTCTTGAGGAGCGCATTAGAATATGCCCAGATCTTCAATATCCCGGTGATGGAGCACTGCCTCGATACCGATCTCCATCGGGACGGTGTAATCAATGAGGACTATTATGGAACGATCTCCGGTCTTTCCCCTTCCCCGGCTGTGGCCGAAGAGTCGATAATTGCCCGTGATCTCCTACTCGCCCGCTTCACCGGCGGCCGGCTCCATATCCTCCATCTCACCACCGAGACCGGGGTTAAGCTGGTGAGCTGGGCCAAGGCCGAGAAGATCAGGGTGACAGCTGAGACCTGCCCCCACTACCTTGTCCTCACCGATAAGGAGTGCCTCAGCTATGACACCAATTTTAAGGTGACGCCACCGTTAAGGAGTGAGCGGGATCGTAAGGCCCTGATCCGGGGGATAAAGGACGGAACGATCGATGCCATCGCCACCGACCATGCTCCCCATGCCTCCTTTGAGAAGGAACTCGAATTTGATCAGGCTGCCAGTGGCATGATCGGTCTGGAGACCTGCTTCCCCCTTCTCTACACCCGACTGGTCCGAACCGGCATCCTCTCGCTCAAAAAAATCATCACCCTGCTCAGCACCAATCCGGCCAAGATCTTAGGCCTTAAGACCAAGGGGAGGATTGCTGTCGGTTTCGATGCCGATATCACCCTCATCGAGACCAAGACGAGATGGCGGCTGACACCGGACTTCTTCTTCTCCCGTTCAAAGAACTCTCCGTTCATTGGTGAGCGATTCATCGGCCGTGTGGTAACCACCATTGTTGGAGGGGTGATAAGATTCCAGGAAGAAAGGCCAAAATAACCAAGGCGGAGGCCAGGAAAGAGATCGAGCGGCTCCGCAAGGAGATCGAATATCATAATTACCGTTATTATGTCCTCAACCAGCCGGTCATCTCCGACTATCAGTACGATCAACTCATGGCCCGGTTAAAGGAGCTGGAAAGTGAATATCCCGATCTGGTTACTCCGGACTCTCCGACCCAGAAGGTTGGTGGTCAGCCCTTGGAGGGGTTTGAGCCGGTCCATCACCACCCTCCCATGCTCTCCTTAGACAACACCTATTCCAAGGAGGAGGTCCTGGAGTTCGATCGAAGGGTCAAACGGTGGCTGGGCCATTCTCCATCCTATCAGGTGAGTCTAAAGGTGGATGGGGTCGCTGTCTCGGTATCATACCGGGATGGCCGACTCGTCCTCGGTGCCACCAGAGGGGATGGCCATACCGGTGATGATATCACCGAGAATATCAAGACGATAAGATCGCTTCCACTCAAACTCCTGGAAGGGACCAGGCTTAAGGATATCGATGTCAGGGGTGAGGTTTATCTATCGAAGTCGGAGTTCGAGAGGATCAATCGGGAGAGGAGGGAGCGGGGAGAGGTCCCCTTCGCCAATGCCCGCAATGCTGCAGCCGGGACCCTGAAGCACCTCGACCCCAAAGAGGTTGCCCAGCGGAGGCTGGACATCTTCTTCCACACCCTGCCCGGACCGATCGATCCCAGGATCAAATCCCACTGGGAATCGATGCAGTTGATCCGGCAGGCCGGGCTCAAGACCATCCCCCATATCAAACGGTGTCGATCGATCGATGAGGTTATGGATTATAT
>QNBE01000112.1 GCA_003645615.1 Caldifarciminota bacterium | reverse complement strand
GCATAGGAGAAATAGATTTCTGTGCCATTGAAGTAGAGGTCGAAGAGGGGCATCGGGAGCCTCTCCTCTGGTGCGGTCGGGGCGAAGAAGAGGATCCTGCCCCCCCGATCGACTGCGGTGAAGGCCTGCTCGATCGCGGGGAGGGCAGCGGTGGCGACAATGGCCAGATCCGGTAGTCGACCGAAATCCCTTACTATCGCTCCGGTGACATCATCCCGACCATCGACAACCAGATCGGCGCCAGAACTTCGGGCCAGACCTTTTCGATAATCATTGATGTCGGTGGCGATGACGGTAGCGCCTCTTGCCTTGGCCAGGCGGATGTGGAGCTGTCCGGAGATACCTGAGCCGAGGATGAGGACCAGCTCACCCTCCCTGAGCCGGACCAGCCGCTGTCCCCTGATGACACAGCCCAAGGGTTCGATGAAGGTCCCCAGGTCGAAGGAGATCCCATCCGGCAATCGGAAGAGGCCGAACCGGACATTGATCTCCGGCACCCGGACAAACTCGGCGAATCCGCCCGGATCGATATTGGTCCTTCTCAAGGTCTCACAGAGGGTATGGTGTCCGGCCCGACAGTATCGGCACTCATAGCAGGGGACATGGTGGGAGACGAAGACCCGATCCCCCACCTCCCAGTCCCTCACCCCGGATCCGACCCTGACGATCTCGCCGCATGCCTCATGGCCGAGGATCCGGGGTGCCTTCTTGATCCGATACCACTCCATCACATCCGAGCCACAGATGCCGCAGGCCTTTATCCGGAGCAGGACCTCATCCGGTCCGATTTCAGGGACGGGCCGTTCCTCAACCCGGATATCCCGGTTGTTGTAATATACTCCGACCTTCAACTACTTCTTCGATTTCTTAAGATAGAGCTCGTAGGCCTCATCAACAGTGAAGTTCTTATGGACGATCGCCCTTACCGCCTGGATCATCGCCTTCGGGTTTTCCGACTGGAAGATGTTCCTCCCCATATCGACGCCTGCCGCCCCCTTCGATACCGCCTTGTAGGCTAAGGCGAGGGCCTCCTTCTCCGGGATCTTCTTACCACCAGCGACCACAATCGGGATCGGACAGGTCTCGACCACCCGCTCAAAGCCCTCGCAAAGATAGGTCTTTACGAAATGGGCACCGGTCTCGGCCGCAATCCGGCAGCAGAGGCTCAAGTACTTGGCATCCCGTTCCATCTCCCTTCCGACCGCAGTGACCGCAAGGACCGGGATCCCGAACTCTTCGGCCTGATTGATAAGTTCCGCCAAGGCCATGATCGTCTGATGCTCATACTCGGCCCCGATATAGATCGAGAGGGCAACCGCAGCGACATTGAGCCGAATCGCATCCCGGATCGAGACGGTTATCTCCTCATTGGAGAGTTCCTTCCCCACGATGCTGTTACCCCCGGAGACCCGAAGCACAATCGGGATATCGAAGCCGGGATCGACCTGGGTCCGGAGCATCCCCCGGGTGAGCATCAGGGCATCGGCATAACGGAGCAGTGGTCTGATCGTCTTGCCCAGATTCTCAAGCCCGGTGGTCGGCCCAAGGAAATAGCCGTGGTCGACCGCAAGCATCACGGTCCGACCATCCCTCCTTATAATCCTCGATAACCGATTTCGCATTCCCCAATCCATACGACCTCCTTGGGATAAAGGTAATGATATTCCCCCGATCGTCAATTGTTTTGCTTTCCCCAGAACACAAACTTGAAATATGGTCGGTTACGGATAAAATTAAGGCAGATATGAGCAAAATATTGGTTTATTTTTTGATTTTCGGGTCTTCTTGGGCCCAGGCCTATAAGATGATGAGCAGGTGGCGAGAGGGTGCCGGTTTTGTAGGTGTCCTTCAAATACAGGACAATCGTTACCTCCCGGTGGACACCTTAAATCACAAGTGGTTCCAGGCTATAGGAAATTTTGACCGGGATAGTAAGATCGATCTCTTGTGCTATTTTAACGGCAAACTCTGCGTGTGCGAGCCCAAATTCCCTGAGCCCTATCCCTCCAACCCGGTTTGGCAAAGTGATTCCTTCTACGATTCCTGTGGCGAGTGCCATGTCTCCGATCTGGACCTTGATGGCAAAATGGATTTCCTGTTGGGAAGTGGTTGGATAGAATTCGCTGGGAGTGGTTTATCGAGTGCTACGGAGATAATCAATACCGTTGGGTAGATACGATAATCATCCCTCCTAACTCATTGGAATTTCTTATCGGATCTGCTCCCCCAGAAGGTGGTCAGTGGGCCTATCAACTCAGGATCTTCGAGGCGGTGGGGAATGACAGTTATGGGGTTAGTTATCTCAGTGATATTATCTACCGTCCCAAATTCTTAGGCGCAGGGGCCTCCAGCCATACTGGTGATATCGATTGTGATGGTGAAGGAGAGGTTATCTGGGCAATCCAGGATAATTGGTATGTTTATAAGGCCTTTGGTAATAACGATTTCCGAAGGATATTTACTGCCTACCCATCCTATAGCTGGCATAAAGAGACCGCAATTTATGTCTATGATCTTAACGGAAATGGTGATACCGTGGAAATAAAATGGCAGACCTTCAATCCTCCCGGCTGTGATTCTCTGACTTTGTTCTTCTCTGCCGACAGCGGTTATACCTACGATACGATTGTGACCGGTATCCCAAATTCGGATACCACCTATCATTGGGTTGTCCCGGATACACTCTCTGATGAGTGCATGCTCATGATCTGGGCCTATGGGCCCGCTGTGGGCTGGGACTTCACCGATTCCACCTTTGCCATTGAAGCTGGGATATCAGAGCAGAAATCCCATCGGTTTAAAGGATTAAAGATCTATCCCAACCCTTCTTTTGGCCCGATCAATTTGGATCTGCCTTCTGAGGTAATCAACCTTACCCTCTTCGATGCCTCGGGCCGATTGATCTACCAGTTCTCTCCATCACCCCAACTCCAGCTCACCCTGCCTCCCGGCATCTACTTCCTGAAGATCAGGACCCCATCTGATATTAGGATCGAGAAGCTGGTGGTGGTGAGATGAGATCGGTGGTTTTAATCTTCTTCATCACCTCCCCCCGGATCACCTTTGAGCAGGCCTATGGTAAAGCAGGGGTCACCGATCTCGGCTACTCAGTCTGGCCAACGGTTGATATATGGTGATTTGTATACCGCTGAAGGGGGTGAAGATTTTGGATAATAACTCAGGAAGCTGGAAGAAAAAATCGTGTTTGTTGCTGGAAACTATCGGTCAACAAGAAACTCCTGTCTGTTGAGTGAGAAAAAAGGTAGGAGGTAGTGATGGTCAAACTAAATCTATGGCTAATCGCCATAATAATGATGAGAGGACTGGCTTTTGCCCAGCCTGATACCCTGTGGACCAGGACCTTTGGTGGGTCGGATGAAGATGTGGGTGCGTCGGTTCAGCAGACCACTGATAATGGTTATATCATCGTTGCTTACACCATGAGTTACGGTCCAGGAAGCTATGATGTCTATCTCATCAAGATCGATACTGATGGTGATACCTTATGGACCAAGATCTTTGGTGGGCCGGCCTGGGATTTTGGCCATTCGGTTCAGCAGACCGCCGATGGTGGCTATATCATTGCTGGACAGACCTATAGCTACGGTTCAGGAAGCGGTGATGTCTATCTTATCAAGACCGATGCCAATGGTGACACCCTATGGATCAAGACCATCGGTGGGATAGAAGATGATGGAGGCTATTCGGTTCAGCAGACCGCTGATGGGGGCTATATCATTGCTGGATATAACTCTAGCGTCAGTGGATTTCTTCCTGATGTCTACCTCGTCAAGACCGATGCTAACGGCGATACCCTATGGACCAAAATCTTTGGTGGCAATGGGTGGGATAAGGCCTTGTCGGTTCGGCAAACCACCGATGGTGGCTATATCATCGCTGGAGAGACCGATAGCTACGGTGCGGGAGGCTTTGATGTCTATCTCATCAAGACCGATGCCGATGGTAATACCCAGTGGACCAAGACCATCGGTGGGAGGGACGAAGACTGGGCCTATTCGGTTCAGCAGACAACCGATGGTGGCTATATCATCGCTGGACGGACCTATAGTTTTGCTTTAGGAAACCCAGATAGCGGCGATGTCTATCTCATCAAGACCGATGCCAATGGTGATACCCTATGGACCAAGACCTTCGGTGGGTTGGGTGATGATGTGGGCTATTCGGTTCAGCAGACCACCGATGGAGGCTATATCATCGCCGGATACACCGATAGCTACGGTGCAGGAGGCTATGATGTTTATCTCATCAAGATCGATGCTAATGGGGATACTCTGTGGACCAAGACCTTCGGTGGGCTGGGTGATGATGGTGGCAGAGCGGTTCAGCAGACCACCGATGGTGGCTATATCATCGCAGGATGGACCGAGAGTTTTGGTGCAGGAAGCTACGATATCTATCTCATCAAGACCGAACCGGAAATCGGTGTTGAAGAAGGGCCCAATACTCCCCTCAGACACCCTCACGGTCCAACGATCATCACCGGTCCATTGCAACTGACCGGGTGTAAAAAGTGGAAGGTCTTTGATGTCTCGGGACGGGAGATAAAGCCAGAGCGCATCAAACCCGGCATTTATTTCATCGAAGTCGAAGGGAGGATCGAGAGGAAGGTGGTGAAGATCAGGTAGTCATTCTCAGGATACGCATATGTTGACAATCGGGGGGGGATGGATAGAATCAAATATCAGGAGGTATCATGGGCAGGAAGATCCTCATCCAGTTGATCAAGTTAGTTTACCACCTCTCCTCAGTTCCATTCCTGAGGAATCAGCTCATCGCCTTAGCCGAGACCCGGATCCGGGACGAGCTTAAGAAGATTCCAGAACTCCCGATGTTCTACAACCCTTCCCCCCGGATCGCCGAGGATAAATTCTATGTCCTCCGGGCGATGATCCACTCCGGTCTGCGCGGAAAGCCCTCCTGGAAGTTTGTCAATACCATCGTCGAGAATGCGATCCTGAGCGACTATCGGATCCAGAAGGAGCGGGAGTTCCGGGCCAGATACGGGGTCGATCCGCCCGGCTTTCTGACCATCAGTCCCGGGATGAGATGCAATCTCAGGTGCGTTGGCTGTTATGCCAACTCCGCCGACCAATCGGCCAAGCTCGACTATGATGTCTTCTCCTGGGCAATTGATGGGATGAAGAAGGAGTGGGGGGCAAGATTTGTCACCATCTCCGGAGGTGAGCCGCTCATCTATCGATCCAAGGGTAAGACCATCCTCGACATCTGTCGGGACCACTCTGATGTCCTCTTTCTCATGTATACCAATGGCACCCTGATCACCGAGGAGATGGCGGAGAGGATTGCCGATGTCGGCAATCTCACCCCGGCAATTTCGGTTGAGGGTCTGAGAGAGGCGACTGAGGCGAGGCGGGGAAAAGGGACCTTCGATAAGATCGTGTCGGCCATGGAGAATCTGCGGAAGGCCGGGGTTATCTTCGGCCTTTCGGTTACCGCAACCAAACAGAATGTTGAGGGGATATTCACCGAGGAGTTTAATGAATTCTACTTCGAGAAGATGAATGCCGCTTATGCCTGGATCTTCCACTATATGCCGATCGGGAGAGACATCGAACTCGATCTCATGATCACCCCTAAGCAGCGTTACGAGCTCTGGAAGCGATCCTGGAAGATCATCCGCGATGAGAAGCGATTCGTGGTCGACTTCTGGAATCATGGCACGGTAAGCGATGGCTGTATCTCGGCGGGAAGGGCCGGCGGCTATCTCTACATCGACTGGCATGGCAATGTGAGCCCCTGCGTCTTCTTCCCCTACAGTCCGGTCAACATTAATGATATCTACCGGCGCGGTGGTCACATCAATGAGATATGGGATACCCCATTCTTCAAGGCGATCCGGGAATGGCAGCACGACTATGTCAAGCGATACGGAAACTGGCTCCGTCCCTGCATCATCCGTGATCACCACCGGACCGCCCGGAAGCTGATCGATGAGTTCAAGCCGAAACCGATCGATGAGGGGGCACAGGAGGCACTCACCAATGTTAACTACTATCGGAAGATGGTCGAGTTCGATGATGAGCTGGCAAGGATCACCGATCCCGTCTGGGAGGAGGAGTATATTAAGGAGCTGAAGGAGAAACAGGCTGGATGAGGATGTCTCCGGAGGAACAACTGGAACACCTGAAGACCGGTGTTGCTGAGATCATCAGCGAGGATGAGCTCCTTGCCAAACTGAGAAAGAAGCGGCCCCTCCGGATCAAACTCGGTATCGACCCCTCCAGTCCAGATGTCCACCTCGGTTTCTCAGTCGTCTTGAGAAAACTGAGGCAGTTTCAGGATCTCGGCCACACCGCAGTTCTGATTATCGGCGATTTTACCGGCCTGATCGGTGATCCTTCCGGTCTCAATCAGATGCGTCCGATGCTCACCAAGAAGGAGATTAAGAAGAATGTTGCCACTTATCGGAAGCAGATCTTCAAGATCCTCGATCCCAAGAGGACCGATCTTCTCTACAATTCGGGGTGGCTGGGGAAACTCACCGCTTACGACCTGATCGATCTCGGCTCCCGCTATACCCTGGCCCGGGTCATCGAGAGGGATGACTTCTCAAATCGGATCAAAAAAGGGGTTCCGGTCTATATGCACGAGATCCTCTATCCCCTTTTCCAGGCCTATGATTCCATTGTAATCAAGGCCGATGTTGAGCTGGGTGGGACCGATCAGAAGTTCAATCTCTTAGTCGGTCGGGATCTGATGCGAGAGTTCAAACTGGAACCTCAGGTGGTGATGATGGTGCCGCTTCTGGAGGGGACAGATGGGAAGCGGAAGATGTCGAAGAGCCTTGGTAATGTCATCGGTATCACCGATCCTCCCGAGGAGATGTTCGGCAAGATCATGTCGATACCGGATCATTTGATCTATCGCTATTTCGAACTCTGCACCGACCTCTTCCCCCACCGTCTCCAGGAGATCAAGGAGCTTTTGGCCGATCCCAGGACCAATCCGAGAGATGTTAAGTTTGAACTGGCCAAGACGATCGTCAGGATGTACCATTCGGCCAAGAAGGCGGTAGAGGCAGCTGAAGAGTTTGAACGGGTCTTTGCCAAGAAGAAACTACCGAAGGAGATCCCAATTTATAAGGCAAAAATGGAAAAGGTTTTAATTGTCGATCTCTTGGTCGACTCCGGGCTCCTCCCCTCCCGAAGTGAGGCGAAAAGAAAATTGAGGGAGGGGGCGGTTCGGGTCAATGGGAGGAAGGTGGGTATCAACTACCGGTTGGATGTGAGCCGATCTCCAGTGGTTCAGGTTGGTAAGAGGAAGTTTGTCCGCATTGTAAGGGGTTGACTTAATCATTGGGAGAGTTAAAATATTTTAATCAAGGGGGTTGTATGTGTCATACCAATAGGTTGATCGCCCTGGCCATCCTGGTTGTCTTCTTACCTCTTTCGGCCCGGTTGATCACTTTTGATCACAACTGGGGTCGCCGGGGTTACAATCTGGTCTCATCAACCCCGAGTGGGGTTGAGCTTGTCTTCTCGGTCGATCTGATGCGGTT
>QNBE01000111.1 GCA_003645615.1 Caldifarciminota bacterium | reverse complement strand
TAGTCCGGATTCGACTGCTGATTATGCCCGAGAAGGGTTGAAGTATTCTATTATAGATCTCAAGCCGGATTATACCTACAGCGTCGGGTTTATGCTGATGGAGCCGGAATCGGATACCGGGCGGATAGTAGACATCACAATCAATGATAAAGAGTTGACCAGGATTGCGGTTCCGGATACTCCGATGCCCTGGTGTTATTACATTCCGGAGTCTCAGTCCCGGATGGAATTGAGTATAAAACCACTTGCGGGCAGGGATGCGGTTCTATCCCGGATTGACCTCTGGGTGCACAGAAGAGGTGGTGGTGGGCCGCAGGGCTCGGGTGGAGATCAGGGGCTTCCGATAAAGACCGGTCTCATCTCCCTCTATCCCACCTTAGTAAAAGATGGTTTCACGATCCGATATGGTCTGGCCCGATATGAGGTGGTGCTCATCGACCTCTATGATAGTTCGGGTCGGAGGGTGAGGCGGATCATCAGAAAAGAGCCTTCAGGTTATCACCGGTTATCGATCAAGACTGGAGACCTCTCCTCCGGCATCTACTTCTTAAGATTTAAGGCCGCTGATTATCAAAGAACCGAGAAGCTGGTGGTGGTGCGGTAGTTTAGATTGGAGGGCCGGGCTGTAGCCCGGCCCTTGAGATAGAGGTTTATCCTAAAAGTTGCTGCTACACTCAAGTGTTGATAAGAGGAGACTGATGAGGTTTATTGGACTCTTTTGAACCGGAAAGGTTGTGATCCTACCATAACTCCAGATGGAGGTCTAAACCACCACCGGTATCTCTATTGCCCATATCATAGGTGGAGTAGATTGAGAGGTTGGGATTGATCTCATAATCGATACCGATCACCTGCTCCTCCCAGCTCTCAAAACCGGTAGAATAGGATAATATCGCCTTCTTATAAATCCTCTTCCTCAAGCCGATCCGCTCCCGACTTAATGTAATCTCTTCTAAACCCAAGACCCGGGCGGTCCGACTTTCGATATCATCCTTTATCTTTTCCAACAGATAGGCCACCGCCTTCTCACCCACCTCCCTCACCTCAGGTATCCTGATCATCCCCCTCGTCTTTCCAGTGATGAGGAGGGCGATGATCTCGGGTCGGGGCAGGGGTGGATCAGAGGTAAGGCCGATCACAAGATTCTGGGGAGATCCCGATATCTTTAATTGGATGGTATAGTCGACCTCCTGATAGCGGATGGTGGTCCGACCGATCAGGTCTAATTCTGGAGCGATGGAATGGGGATCGGTCAGATCGATGGCTCCATATTCGATTGTGAAGCTGCGGCCGAGATAGTGGACCCTACCACCGGATTCGATCAACACTCTCCCCACCACACCGGGCTGGGATGGAGAACCCTTCACCTCAAGATCGCCGAGGAGGAGGAGCTGGGCAACCTCATTCCGGACCCAGAACTTAAGCTTAATTCCGAGATCAAGCTGAAGACCGGAAAGAAACTTTGGCATGGGCCGGTTTGTCCGGGTAAGGAGTGCGATATCGATCGGATCGGAATATTCCCCCTCGACCGCCAGCTCCCCTTTGATCCGGAGAGAATCGATCGGTCCTGCCACCCTGATCTGCCCATCAAGGGTGGAATATGAACTCTTGCCGATGGGAAACCTGAGTCCATCAATGCTTACCGCGATACCCTTCCCGAGATCACCAGAGAAGAGGATCTTCCCTTTCCGATAATCGACCATGAGGGAATCGATGATTATTATTCCATTACCATAGCTGACCCTTCCGGAGATCGGACCGATCGTATCACCATAGATGACCACCACCGAATCGGGCCGGAATCGACCCGAGATCTGGGGGTGGTTCATCTTTCCAGAAAGGAGAAGGTGGGCTGAGACAATCCCCCTCTCTACCACCGCCGGCAGGAGCCGATTAAAACGGACAAGATCGATTGAGTCGGCAGTGATCGTGAGGTTTAGCCCTGCATCCTGGCCGAGCGGTATCTGGCCGGAGAAATCGACCGGATTACCCTCAACAAGAATCCGACCGGAGAGGTTGAGGAGGGAATCGATCTCAGCGGTTATCCCATCACCCATCACCTTCACCCCTCGATAGTTGATCTTGAGGGTGTCAATCATGATGATATCCCGATCCAGTTTAAGACCGAGGGTAATCGGTCCGATCGTATCCCTTTCACTGACTATCACCACCGGATCAAACTCAAGGTGTCCCTGAGCCAGCGGTCTCGGGAGCTGACCGAAGAGCCTTATCTCCCCGCTCAGGTCCCCTTCAATCTTATGGTCGGGGAGGAATCGGCTGAGGATCCCGAGATCGAGATGGGAAAGGGTGAGATTGAGATCGAGGGGCTGGATCATCCCCTGGAGTCGAACCGATCCCTGATCGATCACAAGCTCACCCCTGGTTATCCTGAGGGTTGAATCTTGATAGCTCAGACAGATCGGTTCGGTGATTGTGATGAGATGTCCCAGCTCCTCCCGCCTGAGGTGATCGATCCTAATTCTCAGGTTTTTGGCAAGTTCGCCAGCAATGAGACCGGAAAGGCCAAATTCCTGGGCCCAGAAGTGGAGACGTATCGGATATGGAGGTGCCAAGGTTATGGTTCCTCTTCCATCGACCGGACTGGATATGGCAATCCCCATCCTCTTCTGATCAAAGGAGGATGTGATCATGATATCCTGCAGATTGGGATGGCTTAACTTAGCCCTCAGATAACCCTTCTTGATGGTCGGATCGAAATGGATCCCGACCCTTCCCAGCCATGGCTTGAATCGGATTGAGAGCTCACCATTCAGGTTGCGATCGTAGTCAAACCTTCCCCGGAACTCTGCCTCCTGATACTCGCCCTCAAGGAGGATATTTATCCTCGGCCTCAAGGAACCTTTGACCTTCAGCTGCCATCCCTCCCCTCTCAGGTGAAGTCTCAGTCGATCCAGATCCATCTGATAGCTTGCCCGGCCGGTAGCAGAATGATCACCGGACCTAAGTGAGATCGGTGAGATGGAGAAGACCCCTTCCCGATAGCGATACTCGAGATCGACACAATCTGGTGGTGAAGAGTAGGAGAGCCTTCCGGAGATTATGGGTCTATCCCCTCTTCCCCTTACCACTCCGGTCGATCTCAACCGACCATCGAGAAGATCGACCCGATAGGATAGATCGACCGATCCCTCCGGCTCATATATACCTTGGAGCGTAATCTTGGTATCAGGTGAGCTAATTCTCAGGGTATCAATCCTTAGCCGGCCTTTTCTGTAGCCGATCCGGAGACAGAAGGGGATGTGGTAGTTGCGGTAGGTGATGAGTCCATCTTTAATTGTAAGGGCATCAAGCTCAATAGGAGGGGGTCCGGAATCTTTTCCAGGTCTGAGATTGAGGACGGCATCAACATCGACTTCAAATCCGTCGATTGTTATCCTCCTGATCCGACCGGAGATGATCGAGAGGGGGTCATAACGAATATCGAGCTCCCCGATCCTCAGGATATTGCCCACCCTGAGCCGGGAGAGATGGAGGTGGTGGAGGAGGTGTCCGGAGACCCGGGCAAAATCGAGTTCAACGCCGAGATTCTTCTTAAGATACCCCCCACCGATCTCGATTATCATCCGCTGGATCGGGGGTAGGCCAAGCAGAAGATAGATCCCCACCCCGATCCCGATCAGGATGAGAAGGACCTTTCTCACTACCGGATCTTCACCACCTTCTCGATTACCGTCTCCCCTCCGGTCTCGAGCTTGAGGAAATATACCCCAGAGGGTAGGCCCTGGGTGTCGATTTGAACCAGCTTCTTCTTTGAGACGATCCTCCTCACCTGCTGGCCGATCGAGTTGTAGAGCGAGACCACACCCCCCTCCTCCTTCAAACTGACCAGGAGCAGATCGGTGAAGGGTGATGGTCGGATCGAGAAGGGTGGTGGTTCTTTCTTGAGTCTGCTCTCCACCCCGGGTAGCTTGGGGCCGATATAGACATCATCGAGATAGAAACCCTCACCGACATCCTGATCATCACTGATGAATGAGAAGCGGAGCTGGATCGTATCACCCTGGGGATAACGGGAGAGGTCATAGACCTCCTCAAACCAGTCTCCAGGAATCCCTCTCCCTTTGAGTGCTCCTCCGGTCCCGATGAAGTCGAGGGTATCAGAGCCAGAGGATCTTTTTATGATCACATAGAGACCATCGGTCCCATAGATCGGGACAAAGAACCAGCGCCAGAACCTCAGCTCATACTCCTGGTCCAGGATGATCGGATCGGTCTCGATATAACAGTCCATATTGTTGCCATACTTATGGTTCGATTCATTACCGCAGTAGAAGCTGTGGGTGGGAGAGTGGGCCCGGTATTCGGTCAGGTGCCAGAGATTATTACTTCCCCCGCTGTGCCATTTACCGGAGCCAGATTCGAGATCATCCTGGAAGCCGGTGGGACCGACAACGAAGCTGATCGTATCAACACCCTGATAGCCCTGGGCATAGAAATTGGTGACAATGGTACCGATATGGCCTAAGGGTGCGGTCGACTTTATTGCCACCGGAAGATTACAAAAGACCTTCTCTTCTGGTCTGACCTCTCCGAGTCCGATCGAATCGAGATAGAGGCTCAGATTGGGGTCAGTGGTTGAGAATTTCGCATAGCTCTGATGGCCAAAGCCAAGCCCCCTATTCTCGATCTCGATTCTGATGTCATCAGAATCTCCAGGCATGGGTGGTGGATTGAGGAATCTATGGCTGACGATCTCAAAATCGGCATTACCAACCTGGATCGGGAACTTATGAAAGTAGACCCGACTCCCTGATCTGATCTCCAGCTCAAAATAGCCGGTATGGCCATTGGTGACTGAGCCGATCTGGAATTGGAAGGCATCGGTTAAGATCCTCTCCTGGCCGGGATTTAATGGTCCGGTCGACTCCAAGCTATCGGTGATAGTGAAGTTGTTATCATCGATTCTTAGGGTGAGCCCGAGATCCTGGGTCGGCTGGGTGCCCTCATTCTTGAGTGTGATCGTGAGATAGATATCCTCGTTGGGGTTGGGGATGGAGTCCTGATTCCCCATCCGGTCATCATAGAAATACCTGATCAGATTGGGGAAGGGTGAGGAGAATACCGGGATGACCGGCTCGGAAGGGAGGTAGTTATGGGCCGATATGGTGAGACTGCAGGAACCGGTGGTCTGGAACTGATAGCTCAGGATCGCCTTACCTTCCGAGTCGGTTACAAATCTTGAGAACCACTCCCCTCCCTTCCGGAGAGAGATCCAGGCCTCAGGGATGGGGAGGTTGTTTTTGGTAACGGTGACGATGATGCCCTGGGAAGAGATCGGCAGTGAGTCGGGGAGGTTGACCTGAAGGGCCACGGGCTCCTTGGTATGAATCATCAGGGACGGATCACCAAGGAGGTTGAGCTGATACTGGTGCCACCGGTAGACATTCTTCTCCCGGGAGTAGGGGATGAAGTGGATCTTATCATAGGCGAGGGCCTCACCCAGTCTGGGATGGCCTTCACAGAAGAGCTCATGGAAGAACCTCTGATCGAACCGGTCGGAATAGCCGAAGGTTGGATTGCCGGGTGATCCCCAGCCGTAGCTGGAGTTGCCAACAAATGCGATCCCCCCACCATTGGGATTGAGGACAAAGTGTTCGGCAATACAGTCGAAGTCGAAGGCGGTGGTCCAGCACCCGATCGAATAGAAGCAGCCATACTTATTCGGGTTGTTGAGATTGTCCATATGGTAGTTGCGTAGATAGCCGGTGGCACAGCTCATGATATCGATCCAGCCATGACCATTATGGTTGAGCAGACCCTGACCCCTTTCGATGCCATTTATCACCGCCTGGGGACTCTCATTACCAAGCCGCTCATAGAGCTTGGTCAGATTATAGTAGGAGGGGAAGGATTCGTTACCGATCTTGTCCTTACTCAGACCGGAGTCGGTCCCGGGCCAGAGATACTCCGCGGCAAAGAGGGCACTGGTAAGATAGCCGGATGAGGGGTTCTTCTCATAGGTGATCGTCTTGTCGACGAATGCCCTTGCCTCAGCTGCCGTATTGACCGGTGCCCGGCCGACCAGAAGATCGGGATAGAGGTCGACACTATCCTCAACCTCACCGAAGATCCCATCATTATCCCGATCCCAGGTCCCATCGAGATCGGCAAAATAGAGGTCACAGGGGAGGCTATCCTCCCTGGGGTGGTAGAAGGCACTACAGGTCATCGCATAGGCAAAACGGCAGGGGAGGATATCGGTATCACCACCCAAGAGGAGATAGTCGATACCGGAATCAATCAGGGTCTTGAGATAGTTTCTGATCCGCTCTGGCCTGTCCCGGCCCGGATAGTTGGTGGTGATCCAGTCGACATCCCTGATCCAGGTCTTGAAACCTAAGGAACGCTTCCAGTCGGCCAGCCTCTGAAACTCAGAACTCATGGTCGAATTGGTGATGATCAGATAGTCGACCGCATCGACCCGACCATTAACTCTTTTCGGTCTCAGAGTGAGACTGATCACCAACCGGTCGATGAGCTCGATCCGACCGGAGCGGGGAAAATATCGGACTGGATAGATGAGCAGTTCCAGATATTGTCTGCCCATAAAATTGTGGATGCCCTGGATCCGGATCGGCTCCTCAGGATAGGGGTTGTCGGATAGGTAGATCTTTGGATCTGGCTCAGGTTCGGGCCGGGGTGGCAGGGAGAGAATCTGGGGCCTGGGGACCGGTCGGATTCGGTAGGAACCCTCAACCGGGGTGAAATGGAGTTCGGTGATCTGATAATTGACCACCTGATTCTCCTCCGGAATCTCAACCAGAACCCCTTTCACCATAATCTCGGGCCGGCCCACCTCCCAGGAGGGATAACAGCCAGGAAGCTCGAGCCGGTGATAGCTGCCGGTCGGAACGACCCTGAGATCAGAAGGGGAGAAGTTTACTCTTACCGGCATGAGGAAGGAGAGGATCAATAGAAGCACCATTACACACCTCCATGCTTAAGTATACTCTTATGGACTGTGGTGTCAAATCAGTGTCGTTGCAACCTTTAGGACAAACCTCCTCTTTAAACTGGACAGCGAGTCTACACAGATGCGACAATAGAACTATAAACTTTTATCTCAAGGGCCGGGCTATGGCCCGGCCCTCCAATCTAAACTACCGCACCACCACCAGCTTCTCGGTCCCCTCATTTCCTTCCGGTCACTTTGATGACCTTTTTAGATCTGACCTGATTACCCTTCAGGACAATGAAATATATTCCATTGGGCAACCGATGGCCATACCGGTCTTTCCCATCCCAGGTCACCGAAAAGGCACCTTCCCCCTCCCAGAGCTTGACCAACCTCCGTCCGGAAGCATCATACACCAGAAGGGAGCCACTCCCTCTACCATTCAGTAATACCCGATCAGTAAAGATTGTGGGAAAGGCTTTAATTGATACCCGCTGCTCCTCTCCCTCCTCAACCCCAACTCCGATATATCCCCGTTTGAAAAAAAGGTCACGGATTAGATTCCGGTCATCAGCCCATACAACATAGACCCAGTCCTTGCTTACCGCAATATCCGGATCATAGGCGGAATGGTCTCCT
>QNBE01000110.1 GCA_003645615.1 Caldifarciminota bacterium | reverse complement strand
GTGGATTTTCTTTGATCAGGGTAATTAAAAGGTAGCATCCGATCCGATCATCCAATGCCTTACCAATAACATAATTATCCTGTCGCCGAAAGGGAGTGGCGAAGACAGCCACGTCACCAATTTTCACTTTACTCGTAACTTCCTTATGATCACCGCCAACATCGATGAATAGCCCGCTCAGATCTAACTCCTTGTTGCCATCTTCACTTTCAACCCCAATCACACCATGGGTGCCATTGGCAAACTTGACCATCTTGCCAGGAAGGAAACGGAGGATCGGCTTGCCGAGTGGAGTGAAGCGGAGGAAACCCCTCTGGTCAATTTCGGTAATCATGAATCCGATCTCATCCATATGAGCTATGAACATGAGTTTCTTACCCGATCCCTTCTTATGGACAATAAGATTACCCATCGGATCAACCCGAAATTCAGCTGATCCAGCGATTTTTGTCTTGATGAATTCCCTTATTTCTCCTTCACGGCCCGATGGGCCAAATATATTGGTGAGTTCCTTGAGAAGGTCCATTATTCCTCCATAAATTTCTTGATTGTAACCTCCAGAAGTTTTCGGGTGTTGGAGATATCGGATTTCTTTACCATACCGACCGGGCTATGGATGTAGCGAACCGGAACGGCAACAACACCGGCCTTGATGCCGGTCTGAGCAGTACTTACCTCGCCAGCATCCGTCCCACCTATTAGAGGCTGTTTGAACTGATAAGGTATGCGATTGGAACGAGCAGCGGTTACGAGGAGATCGACCACCTCCTGAGGAACTATCAAGCTCCGATCCGCTATGGTGATGGCTGGACCATCACCAAGTCTCGGTCGCCCCGGTTCTTTATCAGAAGGAAAATCTGCTGCTCCCGTTGCTTCGACGGCGAGGAATAGGTCCGGGTGAAATCTTTCCTTAATGGCACGGACACCCCTTAGACCGAGCTCTTCCTGGGTGGTGAAGAGGAAAATTATTCGACCGGGGAAAGATTTTTTGATCAGATCGATGAGGATTTGGCAGCCAATCCGATCATCAAAGGCTTTTCCAAAAATGAATTGATCATTCTCATGATAGTAAGGTTCAAAACTTACATACTCACCGAGTGAGACTAAATTCTCGGCCTCAGCTTTTGACCTCACACCGATATCGATTGACAAAGATTCCACCTTTACCACTTTATCACGATCCTTTGTTAGATGGGGTGGAGTGGCTCCAATGACGCCGGGGATGCGTTCTTTTCCGATAACTACTCTTTGGGCAAGAAGAACTCTGGGGTCTATGCCTCCTACTGGCTGGAATTTGAGCTTGCCATCCTTTTCATAACCAACCACCATTAAGCCGACCTCATCCATATGGGCCCCAAGCATCATCTCCTTACCCTCGCCCTTGATAGCAATGAGATTGCCCACCTTGTCAACCATCAGTTTGTCAGCATAAACCTCGATCTCCCTCCGGATCATCTCTCTCACCTCGTCCTCACAGCCACTCACACCGAAGGCATTGACTAGATCCTTAAAACCCATATCCTATTCTATTGGGTGAGCTTATAATTTCAATGGGGAAGTGCTTGACTCGTTCACAATGATTACTAAAATATGGCTGGAGGTGATTATGAGAAAGGCGGTGATTTTTCTATTGCCTCTCACATTGGGTGCAGCTCATATCCTTATCTGGAACTACGATCCTCTGGATCGCTATTACGAACCGGAACTTAGCGACTCGGTCGACTGTTCTTATTGGCTTAAGGAAGCGGTTTCGGCCCACGGCCACACCTATGAGGTTAGAAACGGCAAGACCCTTCCGGCCGATCTTGACCCATACGATTGTATTATTGCTACCCTCGGTTTCTTCCGGTGTTGAGGGGACAATCAGCGGGTTGCTCAGTCTGAGCAAACCAAGCTAATAAATTACCTTAATAAAGGTAAGGGGGTCTATCTTGAGGGCACCGACTTCGGGTATAGCAATAAAAATACTCAACTCTATCGGATGTTCGGGTGCACTTATCTTGGAGATGGAGAACCACGTATCACCGGAAATGTGCAATCCCTGACCGGCCAGCCCGGAACGATCGTAGCAGGAAAGAACTACAGCTATCTCTATAAGAAACTACCCGATAACTATGTCGACTATATCGGTGCCAATGGGGGGACAATAATCTTTAAATCCCAGGATGGTAAGGGACGGGCCGTAAACTATAACGGGGCCAATAACAGTTACCGATCGATCCATTCTGCTTTTATCTTCGGGGCAATTAGAGGTGGTAGTAATGTGAGAAACGAGTTGATGAGAATTTATCTGAATTATCTCCTTGGTGGTCCGGAGATTGCCGAAGTTTTGCCATCCCATCTTTCGGTCAATCTTTATCCCAATCCCTTTTCCGACCAACTCAAGATTACCTTCTCACTCAGTAATCCGGATCTGATAAAGGTCATCCTTTATAACCCAGCGGGGATGGTAGTAGCGAAGATTGTCGAGGAGAAGATTGCTCCAGGAGAACACCAGATTATCTGGCGGCCTGATAGAAGACTTAAGACCGGTCTATATCTCCTTTGGATTGAGACATCGAGGGGGGTGGTGAGCCGGCCGGTGATCCTGCTGAGATAAAAAAATTAAGCAGCGATGTTGACAGATTTCCCAATATCGATAAGATAATAAACTTCAGGAGGAGTGATGAAGGTTCGGGCTTCGGTTAAGAAGCTGTGTAAGCAGTGTAAGGTTGTGAAGCGGAAAGGTGTGGTTCGGATCATCTGCAAGAATCCGAAGCACAAGCAGAGGCAGGGATAGATGGCTCGTATCGCGGGTGTAGATCTACCCAAGAATAAGAAGATCCTCTACGCCCTCCAGTATATCCATGGGATCGGCCGTAGTACCAGTGGTAAGATTTTGGCCACGGTAAAGGTTGATCCCGACAAGAGGGTTAAGGACCTCACCGATGATGAGATTACCCGGATCAGGAAAGAGATCGATCGAAACTATCGAGTGGAAGGAGCACTCCGGGCTGAGGTTCAGGCCAATATCAAAAGATTGATCGAGATCGGCTGCTATCGGGGAATTCGCCATCAGCGCGGTTTGCCAGTTCGAGGTCAACGGACTCGCACCAATGCCCGAACCAGAAAAGGCCCGAGAAAGGGTATCGGCCGGAAGAAGGGTGGAAGATGAAATCGAGGTCTCGAGGTCGAAAAGTCAGAAAGAGAAAGGCCCCAGCGGGTGGCCGAGACGATTTTGGTATTGCCCATATTAAGGCGACGTTTAACAATACCATTGTCTCGATTACCGATCGAGAAGGGAGGGTCCTCTGCTGGTCAAGTTCTGGAAGGATCGGCTTTAAAGGTACCAAGAAGGGGACACCTTATGCGGCTATGAAGTGTGCCACCCAGGTGGCGAAGGAGGCCCAAGAACTTGGTATCAAGCGGATTGAGGTTAGGGTTAAAGGTCCTGGTCCCGGGCGGGAGACAGCGATCCGGACGATGCAGGCCTCTGGTCTGCAGGTGGTGGCGATAAAGGATGTTACGCCACTCCCCCATAATGGTTGTCGGCCACCTAAGAAACGGAGGGTATAATTGGCCAGATATCGTGATGCTCGATGCCGGATTTGCCGAAGGGAGGGTGAAAAGCTCTTCCTGCGCGGCCGGAGATGCTATAGTGACAAGTGTAGTTTTATTAAACGCGGTTTTCCACCGGGTATGCATGGCCGGACTGGTCGACGTCGGATCACCCCCTACGGGTTTCAACTTCGTGAGAAGCAGAAGTTGAAGATGATCTATGGTGTTCTGGAGGGGCAATTTCGAAGATTTTACAATCTCGCTGCTAAACAAGGTAATCCGGGTGAAAATCTGATCATACTTTTAGAACGGCGATTGGATAATGTCGTCTATCGGCTTGGATTTGCTTCATCTCGCCCTCAGGCCCGTCAGCTGGTGCGCCATCGCCATATCTTAGTTAATGGACGAACTGTCGATATCCCTTCCTACTTAGTCGAAGTTGGCGATGAGATTGCGATCAGTGAGAGGATGAAAAAGAACAAGATGGTCTTGGATGCCCTCGAAGAACGAGATCCCTCTGCACTTCCGGAATGGCTCAATCTTAATCAAGAAGAGCTCATCGGCAGGATCGTTCGTTTTCCGAAACGGGATGAGATTCAGCTCCCGGTTGAGGAACAGCAGATTGTGGAGCTCTATTCCAAATAGGGAGGCTTGATGCTGGAATTGAAACCGATCCATATGCCAGATCGGATTGTTCCTCAGGTTGAAGAGGATCGGTATGGTAAGTTTCTCATTACCCCTCTGGAGCGTGGTTGGGGGACAACGATTGGAAACTCGATGCGCCGCGCCCTGCTCTCTGTTATCCAAGGTTCAGCAATCGTTCAGGTAAGGATTGAGAATGTCCTCCATGAGTTCTCCACCATCCGGGGGGTGCTGGAGGAGGTTCCTCAGATCATCCTTAATCTAAAGAAGACGCGGGTAAAGCTCTTAGCCCCGGAGCCACGCACCCTCTATCTCCATGCCAAAGGGAAAGGAGAGTATTACGCCCGTGATATTGAGCAGAATCCCGAGGTCGAGATCCTTACCCCAGATCAACACCTCTTCACCATCACCGACGGTAAGGCCTCGGTCAATATGGAAATGGTGGTTGATTCGGGAAGGGGTTATGTTCCCGCCGAGCAGCACAAGGTACCGGAAGCCATGATCGGGACGATCTTCCTTGATGCCCTCTTCTCTCCGGTATTGAAGGTTAACTTTACGGTTGAGAATACCAGGGTCGAGCAGCGAACCGACTACGACCAGTTGACTCTGGAGGTGTGGACTGACGGCTCGATCTCACCTCGAGATGCGGTTGTCCAGGCGGCGACGGTTTTGTCCAAGCACATCGAGAAATTTATCGAACTGGGAACTCCTCCCGAGGTTAAAGGGGTTGAGCGAGTTGATGAGGAGACCCTGAAGTTGAGAGATCTTCTTTCTCGGCCGATTGACGAGCTCGAGATTTCAGTTCGTGCCTCCCACTGTTTAAGGGATGAGAATATCAAGACGATCGGTGAGCTGGTGGCCCGGACCGAGCGGGAGATGCTCGAGATCAAGAATTTTGGCAAGAAATCCTTAGAGGAGCTGAGGAAGGTTCTGGAAAATATTGGTCTCCACTTCGGTATGGACGTTGACCGAATTATGGGAGTCAAATGAGGCACAACCGGAAGGTAAAGAAGCTCGGTCGGAAGAAGGCGCATCGAATTGCAACCATCCGCAATCTCCTCCGTGGGTTGATCCTTCACGGTGAAATTAAGACCACTATTGCCAAGGCCAAGGCCTGTCGGGATCAGGCTAATCGGCTGATCGCTAAAGCCACCAAGGATAGTCTGGCCACCCGTCGCTACCTCTTCCGCCATCTCAATGATCATCGATTGGTAAAGCGACTATGTGTTGAGATTGCTCCACAACTTGCTGATCATCGGGGCGGCTATGTGCGGATCTACCGACTGGGCCGAAGAGATGGTGATGGGGCGGAGATGGCTCTTCTCAGCCTGGTGGAACCGATAGCAGAAGAAGAAAAGAAAGGGAAATAGGTCTCTTCTTCCTCCATCTCTTTCTTGAACTCGGCATCTGGGTCCCCCGTTGGTCGTTAAACTATGGCGCGGAACGTATTGTCCAATTGTGCCGTCGGGCATCAATCGGTAATATCTTTGTCCAGGTCTATGCTAATGGCCAGCCCATCTATCCCTCCAATATCCTTTCGGTCGATCATCGTTTCACCAAAGGGGGGGACCCATTAGCCCGAATCATCACACTTGCTCATCATTACGGGATTAAGATCCACGCCTGGTTCAATGTCTTCTATATCTGGGGATACAGTCCTATACCCACCGATCCTAATCATCCGATAAATGGACCTTGGGAGGTTTATGACCGAGAAGGTAGATCAATTAAAGAGTATTCCCCCACCATCCTGAAACGGATGGGAATTGAGGGATATTTTGTTTCTCCATTTAATGAGAGCTACGAACGAGTGATCCATTCCCTGATTATGGAGGTGATTGAAAATTATCCCATCGATGGTGTGCATCTCGATTACATCCGTTACCCCAGCCTAAGCTTTGGCTATGACCCCTGGGCCCGGACCAGCTTCATGCGTCGCTACTATGTCGATCCTATCTCTTATCCTGAAGTAGAACCACTCTATCGGAGACTGCTGATTGATGGCCTGACTCGATTTGTCTGGAGGATCACCAGATTGGTACACCGTTATGGATTGGTGGTATCGGCTGCGGTTAAACCCGATCCACTCCAGGCCCGGAGAGAGTATGGCCAGGATTGGCTGGAGTGGCTCAAAACGGGAAGCATTGACTTTGTTGTTCTCATGAGCTATACCCCAAATACCGAGTGGATCTTAAGAACCATCCGTAACCTTAAGCCAAGAGATCGACTCTGGATTGGCATTGGGGCTTATCTCTTGGACTGCTCTTCTCTCCGGACTCAGATCCGGCGCTTAAGAAAGGAAGGCTATTCGAACCTGGTAATCTTTTCCTTCGAGGATCTAATCGAGAAGCGATGCTTATTATCATCACGGTGATTCATTCTTTTCAACCTTCATTTTACCTCCGGCAATGGTTTGGTCCGCCTCCAGATAGCTTGATCGTAAAGAAACTGGATATGCGGGGCGATTACCTACTTCGCCAGAATGAAGCAGAATCCATCTCGGATCTAATCCGCTCCTGGATTGTTCCCAGCTCCAACGAGGCCCTGATTGCTTTCACTACTTATCGGTGGTTTGAAACTTTGTATGGCAAGAAAGGGCTTGCCAAGATTCCGTTGCTTGAGCTCGATCAACCCTTGGACAATCACCACCAGATTATGACGGGTAACTGGAGTCGCTTCTTAAAGGAGGTATATGCCTATCGCAACCTTAAAGGCCTACTTGGCGATAAGGAGTTTGATCAGCTAATCCAGGAGTATCTCGGAGAGATCCGGAATGGTAGAAGGATTGAATTCTGGGATTATCTCACCACCGCCTATCCAGAATTGGCCCGAACCTATGTGGATTTCATCAACAAGGAGGGATATTGCGACCTCTATATCGATAAGACCAAAGACACCATCAGGATCAGGAATCATGGTGAACTCCTCCTCCCCTACAAGGTGCTGGTGGAGACTGAAAATGACTCCTTTCTAATTTCGGCCCGGTCTGAGACTACCTTCTTTATCAAGGGCGCGGTCCGGATCTTCATCGATCCCGATTATGATCTTCTGGAGAGTTCAAAGCGTAATAACTTATCCCCAAATCCTCCGATATTCACTTATAAAATCAACCGTGATCTCCTGGTTCGATATCCCATCTACCTCTTTCCCTATCTATGGTATACTCAGGCAGAAGGCATAACCACCGGTGGTATGATCCAGGCTGGATTTCCTCTCTTCCCTAAGGAACGACTCCTTTTCCTCCGCTCTTATTATGCCTGGCGTAAGAGAAGGATAATCCTGGAATCTACCGCTTCACTGCCCGCTGGTTCCATCCGGGTAGAACCGGAAGGAAGGTTTGATGGCAATGAAAGGACGATAATCCTCCGCTTGCGAGAGAGGGAGTGGTCATTTAGTTTCACCGGATCCCATCTATTCGATACCACTG
>QNBE01000109.1 GCA_003645615.1 Caldifarciminota bacterium | reverse complement strand
GTTTGTCAATATCCTGACAACCTGATCCCTCTCCAGTTTTGAATCCGCTGAACAAAGGACGTAAGCTTAGGACAAAAGACGACAGTTATTTTCCTTAAATTCTTAGCGCTGCCGCCAGATCCGGGGATTGACTACGGGCTGGTCCCGTAGAACCCTCGTCTCCCCAGAGGTGGCCAGAATATCATGCCCCTCCCTCTCCGCCAGAACGAGCGCCGGCTTCGACCACCGAACCCCGGCCACCATCCCGACCAGATCCCACCCTCGATAATCGATGAAAAACTCAAAAAACTGATCCAACTGCTTGAGATACCTCCTCACATCCCTAACCCCAAACGAACTCTTCACCTCCACCGCAATCACCACCCGACGCCGACCCCTCCTCCCAATACAGAGCAGATCCACCTCCATCTCCCGACCATCAATCCTGCGGAGGGGACGCTGATCAATACCAATTATCTTGAAACCAACTTGGGCTAAGACCTTCGGCACTGAAGGCTCAACCAGCCCCTCAACAAACCTCCCCCAACCATCAGTAAACTCCCCCATCTGCTTTCGAAGTTTGTCAATCTCGGCATCGGTTCTCCTCAACTGCTCATCGGTCTTCTTCTGGCTCTCCTGGAGGCGGTCAATCCCAATGCTCGTCTTCTTCAACTGCTCATCAGTCTTCTGCTGGCTCCGCTCCAATCTATCAATGGCCGCCTCAGTTCTCTTCTGGCGGATCGCAATCTCCCGAAGGATCTCCCAGATCTCCTCAAAGCCGTCCTTCATCATCACGATAATAATCTCCCCATGGAGAAAGTCAATGGTAGATGGAGGAGTCAGCTTGACAACCACCATCCTGACCTTATCATCTATCTGTGATCTCAGCCGTTGCCCTCTTTTCCGGTGGCCTCGATTCCTCCCTGGCAATAAAGATCATCCAGCTCCAGGGAATCAAAGTTATCGGACTCCACTTCACCACCCCCTTCTGCACCCGTTCTGGATCAGCCTGCCACCGGGTTGCCCATCAGCTCGGGATAGAGTTGAGAAACATCCCGCTGGGAGAGAATTTCTTGGCGATCGTTGAGGATCCTCCCCACGGTTATGGTAAGAACCTCAACCCCTGTATCGACTGCCGGATCCTGATGCTGAAAAAGGCCAAGCAGCTCATGGCCGATCTCGGCGGATCCTTTATCATCACCGGTGAGGTGCTCAATCAGAGACCGATGACCCAGAACTGGAAGGCGCTGTTTGAGATCGAAAGGCAGGCTGGTCTTGAGGGTCTTATCGAACGGCCACTCTCGGCCCGGCTCCTCCCGGAAACCATTCCCCAGCAGAAGGGCTGGGTCGACCGGGAAAGGCTGCTTGCGATTCAGGGGCGGTCGAGAAAGAAACAGTTTGAGCTTGCAAGGCAATTCCGTATTGAAGAATACTCCACCCCGGCTGGTGGTTGTCTGCTCACCGATCCCATCTTCTGTGGAAAGGTGCGCGACCTGATCGAGCACAATCAGCTCACCCTCGAAGAGGTTGTTCTGCTCCGGCTTGGTCGCCACTTCCGTCTCGGTCCGGAGGCAAAGTTGATCGTAGGTAGAAATGAGAAGGAGAACCTCTCCCTACTCCATCTTATAAGACCCGACGATATCAAACTGGAGCCGCTTCAGGTTAAGGGGCCGATTGCGATCCTGCGTGGGAGATCTGATCCTCAATCGATTCTCTTGGCAGCCCGGATTGTTGCCCGCTATTCCGATCAGAAGGATGAGATGGTCAGGATTGAGGTCCGGGATCATAAGAAGAAGAGCGAAATTGCGGTCAACCCGATCACCGATGAAGAGATCAACCCGATCCGCTTATAGGAGGCTTATCTCGATTCTCCAAAAGATGGGTGGAGTCCTTGTTGCCTATTCCGGTGGGGTCGATTCCACCCTCCTCCTCTACATTGCCCATCGGGTTCTGAAGGATCGGGTCTTGGCGGTCACCGCCCGCTCGCCAACCTATCCCGAGGAGGAGATTTCCGCTGCCAGGAGGTTCACCCGAGCCCATCGGATCCCCCACCTCATCATCTCCACTGAAGAACTTAAGAATCCTCGTTTTATTAGCAATCCACCGGATCGGTGTTACCACTGCAAGCTGGAACTATTCACCCGGCTGAAGGAGATCGCCAGGGAAGAGGACCTCAAGGTTGTCGATGGCTCCAACCGGGATGACCGGAAGGACTATCGGCCCGGCCTCAGGGCACTCAGGCGGTTAAGAATCCGATCCCCACTCGATGAGGCCGGCTTCACCAAGGCGATGATCCGGGAGCTCGCCCAGGAGCTCGGCCTCCCCGTCCATAACAAGCCCTCCCTCGCCTGTCTGGCCAGCCGGATCCCCTATCATACCCGGATTACCCCTGCCCTGCTGGAGCGGATCGGCTCCTTGGAGCGATATCTCAGAAGGCTCGGTCTTGAGCAGGTCCGGGTCCGCCACCATGGTCCGATCGCCCGGATCGAAGTCGATCCCACCCAGCTCCATAGAGCGATTTCGATGAGGAATCGGATCATAAGAAAATTCCGGGCTGCCGGCTATAAATATATCACCATCGATCTGGAAGGTTTCCGGAGTGGAAGTATGAACCTTCTGCTCAAATAAGACGATCTAAGATCTCAGCAAAGACCCTGGCCCCTTCCTGGCGGGTGAGAAAACCGAGATCACCGGAGAAATGGGGAAGCCGGCCTGCACGCCACATCCGGTAGAAATCTTCAATCACCTCCTTCAACCGGTGGTGATCCTGGTAATCGACAAAACGGACCGGATATCCCTCCCCTTTCAGCCTTCTTATCAGCGGGGTCGAGCCTCCATGACCGAGGACAATGATCGGTAGCCGGGAGGCGAGATATTCGGCCTGCCTTCCCGGTGCCGGGGAGTCGAGGGGAGAGTTGAGCAGGATAAGGAGATGGGAACCGGAGAGGTGGGCAAGTGCTTTCCGATGATCCTGATAGCCCAGGATCTCAACATTATCCATCCCCTTCAGCTCCTCCTCCTCATCCGGATGGAGATAGCCGATCTGACGGAAGAGGAAATGTTTGATCCTAAGCTCTTTTAAGGCCCTGACCAGAGGCCTGATCTGCCGTCTCGGGGTGATTGAGCCCATATGGGTGATGGTAAAGACCTCTGGAGGCTCGACCGGAGTGAAATCGTCGGGATCATAACCGTTGTAGACCACCGTGACCCGGGATCGGAACCGAGATGGGAATGATCTGATGATCTCATCATAGGCGACCGTGATCCAGCTTGAGTTCTTCAAGACAATCTGCTGGAGGATCTTTATGATCGACCGTTGCCAGGGATAATAGGGGAGATAGGGAAAATCGATCCAGACATCGCGAAAGTCGGTTATGAGCGGTAGGCTGGTCTTCTTAGCAATAATCAGGCCAACGAGATGGGCGGTGAAGGGTGGAGCGGTGGTGATGATCGCCTGGACCTGGCTGGCCAGGATGAGGCCGGTCCTCAAAGCAAAAGGAAACCATCCAGCCCTGGTATCGGGAAGATTGAGCAGACGGCGGAGCCAGTTCACCTCCCCTCCCTCCGATCTCCTCCTTCCCAGAAGATATAGGAGCCGGGCCGGATCTAAGGAATCGCTCCGGTAGACCGGAAATTCAACCTCCTCCAGATTCGACTCATCATAGATATGATAGGCAAACCGCTTGACCGAAAGGACGGTTGGTTCCCAGCCCCATAATCTAAGATATCTGGCCAGTTTGAGTGGCCGCAACACCCCTGGTCCACCGACCGGAGGAAAATAATAGGCGATGATCAGGACCCGCTTTTTATTCGATCTTCCGTTTGAGCTTCCTCGCTTCATCAATCAGCTCTTCCACTGTCCGGTTGAGTCTCGGGGTATTGAGGACAACCTCGAGGTGAGTTTTCGCCTCCCCCTCCCTCCCCGCCACGATCAAACATCTGGCAATGTCTAAGTTGACCTGGGCAATGTTGGTGGTATTTTTGACCTGCTGATAGTAGTTGAGGAGCTCCCGATAGATGGCAATCGCCTCATCGGCCCTTCCGGCAGCGAGATAGGCCCGGGCCAGGGTCCAGCGGAAGGTCCGGGAGGAAGGGTAGCGGCCGATCAGGGTCTCGGCTAAGGCGACGGCAACATCGGGCCTCTTCTCCACGGTCATGATCCAGCACAGGGCATTCATCGCGGTCACCGCAGCAAACTGGCCCGAATCCTTGGCGATCTCGATCTTCCTCACCCCATCCTCCCAGTTGCCGAAGAGCTTCAGGATCGGCAGATAGCGGCTGGCTGTGGCCCAGAAGTATTCATAGACCCCGATACCGAGATAGGCATCATATAGGGTGGAATCATACTCGATCACCCGCCTCATCTCCCTCCCCCCCTTGATACCGTGGTAGAAGGTTGCCCAGTAGTTCCGCTTGAAGCCTTCATAGACCGCCCGGTAGACTAAGGCTGAGGCATAGTAGAACTGGGCCCAGCCATTCCCCTCCTTCTTAAGAACCCTTCTCGCCTTCCCTATGGTCGTATCGATCAGGGCAAAAAACTCCTTCTCCCGGTGGTAATCATAGGTGTCCATGATATAGAGTTCGATCAGGGCCGCCTTGAAGAAGTAGCCGGCTGGATTGTCGGGAAAGCTAATGATCACAGAGTCAAAATAGGCCTCAGCCTCTGTAAACCTCTCAACATAGGCACACTCGAGACCCTTCTGGATCAGTTCCACCAGGTGGGGCGGATTGAGATCGATTGTAAGCAGGAGAAGGATCAAGTTATCTCAACCGTTGAGGAGTCACCAACATTGAGGATCTTAAACTTACCCAGGACCCGGGCATTCTCTCCGATGATCGAACCGGCGATAAGGGAATCCTCCACCACCGCCCCGCTATTGATGATCGAATCCCTGATCACCGAGTTTCTGATCAGGGCATTCTCACCGATCGAGACCGAAGGGCCGACGATCGAATCCTCGATCCGGGCAGAGTCGAAGATGTAGACCGGAGACTTGATCACCACCCCCTTCCGCTCCCGATAGTATGATTTGGTCCTGAGGAGATAGCGATTGGTCTCAAGCAGGGCGATGGTAGTTCCACAGTCGAGCCATTTCTGGACCGGATGGGCCCTGAGCTTCAGACCTTTTTTGAGCAGGAGGGCAAGGCCATCGGTGAGCTGATACTCCCCCCTGGTCTTAAGATCCTTGGTGATTATCTCATCAAGGGCTGAGGCAAGAGGACCGGGATCCTCGAAGAAGTAGATACCGGCAATGGCGATATTACTCGGTGGTCTCTCCGACTTCTCCACCAGTTCGATGATCTCACCATCGGCAAGACGGACGACCCCGAATCGCCGCGGGTCCTCAACCTCGCCGGTCCCGATCACATTCCCACCAGCAGTAAAGCTCTTAAGATCGACCTCAATAATCGTATCGCCGAGAATGATCAGAAGCGGGGCCGGTTCGACATCCTTGAGGCCCAGATAGACCGCATGGCCCAGACCAAGCTGCTCCTCCTGGAAGACGAATCGGAAGTGGTAGGAGTGGTGTTGCCGGACATAATCGATGATCCTCTCCCCCATCGGGCCGATCACCATGATCACCTCATCGGGATTGAGGGCTCCGATCGTATCGAGGACATGGCCGATAATCGGTTTACCAGCCACCATGAGTAGTGGTTTGGGGGTGGTATAGGTATGGGGACGGAGCCGGGTGCCAAAGCCGGCCACCGGGATTAGCACCTTCATCTTCTCATCTCCTCCTTGAGTCGGTCAATCCTCTCAATCCGGAAGGGATCGACCCCCTCCATCCTTGACAACCGGACGCTGACCATATCGCCCAGCCAGATCAGCTTCAGGTATCTGGTGAGGAGATCGTCCGCTCCAACCGAGATCTCGATCACATCCTCAAAGTCCTGACCGACAATCTTCCGGGTCACCCTGATCCGCTTCACTCCTCTTTCCTTCTCCCGATCCCTCAGGACAATGAGCACCGATCGGCGAGCCACCTTCCTCAACCCTCCCAGACCCACAATCTCATTATGATCGAGCTCAGGGAGATAGTGGCAATGGGCGAAGATCTTCGCATTCTCATTGAACTGGCAGACCCAGCGGTAAGCGATGGGATAGAGCCTCGGATTTGAGGTATAGATGATCGGAAATCTCCCCCTCACCCGCTTTGCCACCTCAATGGCCTTCCGGTTCATGGCGGGATACCATCGCCTCAAATTCCCGGCGGTCCGGATCAGGGCCTGGGTTGGATCCCGAATCAGACCGGCCCAGTAGGCGATAAGTGGGAGCGGGGTGAAGAGATAGCCCAGTGCCCCCCGGGGTGGGAGTCCACCGGGAATAGTGATAACCGGGAGCCGGGAACTTGAGAGGCGACCACCAGATGTGATTGCCACCGCATTGAGCCTTCTTTGTTTCACCACCTCGAGACCGCTCAATACCTCCTCGGTATTACCGGAATAGGAGATGAGGATAACCAGCGATCCGGAGGGGATAAAATCGGGCAGGCCATAGCCATGATGGGTCAGGATTGGTAGATCTATTTTTGACTGATATACCGCTTTGAAAACCTCACCCGCAATCCCGGACCCCCCCATCCCGGAGATAATAAGACCGGAAGGCCTTCTGATTCTCCGACGGCTGAGCCTTACCCCCTCCTGGATCTGATCCGGTAGACTCCGGACAATCTCTTCCACAGGAAATTCTAACGGAAAAACCCTGACTGTCCAGAGCCCTTCACCCCCACCTCGATTCTCAGGCCGAACCGGCTGTAGAAGCTGGTTTCCGAATCAAATGGTAGATAGACTTCCTTAAGCCTCTCATAGAATGGGAAGAAGGCAAGATCAAACTTCCCATAGTTAAGAACCAACTGGAGAAAAGAGCCCGAAAGATAATTATGGGGGCTGTGCAGTTTACCATAGACACCAAGTCCAAACCCATATCTGGGGGTGAGATATCGGAGGGAAAGGAAACCATTACCTCCCCAGAAATTCTCTTCCCAGTAGCTATAGAAGCGCATATAGGAGAGACCGGAGTGGAGCAGAAAGGATTCGATCCGGCCAGTTATCTCCCCACCCACCACCCATGGCAAGTCGATGGTATCAGCAAAATATCTCTCCGTAATGAACTGTTGAGGGGCAATAGAATAAATAATCCCGTGAAGATTATCATTACTAAGGGAGATATGGAGTAGCCCTTTCAAACTGGGGGCAAGATCGGCTCCCCGCCTATCTATCTCCTCGCTCCAACGGGACAGACCTTCGGTCCAGCTCCGCTCATAATAGATTGTGAAACCGGGACAAAGCTGGAGAGAAGTGCCTCTGAAGAGCTCAAATTTAAAACCAATCGCACTGGTGATCGTGGTGTAGATATCATACCAGAAGAAAGAGCCGAGGGTCTCACCAGAGGCATCGAGACGAAAGATTCGATCCCGGAGTGGAAAATGGTAATCCGAGGTCAAGGAGAGGAAGATCAGCCTTGAGACCTTCTGATAATAATCGATTGATGGCAGAGGAAAGAGGCAAAGGTCATAGAAATTCTTACCGAATGAGGGTTCAATGCCCACCAGGCTCGTATACTCCCGGTATCTGAGATTGGAAGGGCCGATACCAAGGCCATACCCCCTCCCCACCGGATTGAAGGCGGGCCAGAGATAGGAAAGGAAGAGAATAAGAACCATCTAATGATTATACATCAGATTTAAATTGATGCAACCCATGCCAGTTTTGATAGATCGGAGAAGATAAGAACTCACCTCTCTCCTCTTCTGCTCGAGCTTATTCCCCTGATTCCCCCCAGTTTTGGATCGGATTCAGGTAAGCGTTTCTTCCATTCGAAGATTTTATAATTATAAAAATTTCGAAACATTATTTATCATTTTG
>QNBE01000108.1 GCA_003645615.1 Caldifarciminota bacterium | reverse complement strand
GTCCTGCTCCAGATGAGTTTCCCTTCGCTGCCGACCTTGAGCAGATAGACATCGGCGCCGCCACTACCAAAGGATGTGGTGTGGCCGACAATCACACAGTCGTTTCCCTCAATCACAATCCCCTCGCCGATGTCATCGCCACTGCCTCCAAAGGTCCTCTCCCAGAGCAATCTCTCTTCTTCCCCGGTCCGGAAACAGGAAAGGCCAAGAACAACAATTACAATCGGGAAAAGCGTCCCGCCCATCCCGAACACCCTCATCTCTCACCTCTCATCGGATCTTGACGATCTTATGCACACCACCTTCTCCAACCAGAAAGTATACCCCGGGATCAATGGGGCCTGATTGGATCCTCCGTCCGGAGGCATCATAGAGTCGAAAGCCGGGATCGAACCTGATCGGTCCGTTCGTGATTGCTGGCAATCGGGTGCGTGCAGATCTCGATTCTCTTCTGCTGACCTCAAGCTCGACCAGACCCTCCTCATTGATCCGGCTCACCCCGGCTGGCCAGCCCGCAACAGCATAAAGTCTGTCTCCGAGTGCAGCGACATCGAGTTCGCGCCGGGCAAAGTTCATCGGTGTCTCATCTGTCCAGGTGTCGGAGGCGGGATCATAGGCCTCGACCGTGGCAAGTTCGCCCCGGCCGCGATAACCGAGATAGCCGATCGAAATCTGACCCTCGCTATCATTTATGCCCCCACAGACATAGATCTTTCCCGCAACAACCGCTGCTTCAGGATGATTCCGGATGGTTGGGATATCTGACTTCACCTGCCAGGGATTACCACCGGTGGTGTCACCGGCCGGATCATATTCCCAGGTAGGGACGACATAACTGTGGGTGTTACAACCACCGAGGAGATAAATCCGGCCATTTACCGCCTCAGATGCGAACATCGATCGGGCACCGGGCATGGATGTCTTGACCGTCCAGGTATTGGTGGCGGGATCATACTCCTCAACAACATCTCGGGAGCCGTGGAAACTGCCCATCACATAGATCTTTCCACCAGCCACCTCGGCACCAAGACCGGCCTTGCCATCATTCATCGGTGCAATCGTATCCCAGGTATCGGTCAACGGATCATATACCTCGGCGGTCCTGAGGGTATCGCTCGAGCCATTCCAACCCCCCAGGGCATAAATCTTGCCATTGAGCACGCAGACAGCAAGAAATCCCCGGGCGGTGGGCATCTTTGACTTAATCGTCCAGGTGTTGGTGGCCGGATTATAGGCCTCGACCAGATCGGTAGCGGTCCAGGGATATCCCCCGGTCCAGCCGCCGATGCAGTAGATAAGGCTGTCGACCGCCGCAACCCCTACCCCATCACGTCCGACAATCAGATCGGCCTTATGGGTCCAGGTGATGGTTGCGCTGGCAGACATCACTACTGCGAGACTGATTAAGACAATTTTCTTCATGATCATTTACCTCCTTCTTCAAACCTCCTCAGCTGTTTCTTAAAAAACTCATTCTCCGGTTCCTTCTCCAGGGCCTTCTTTTCCCAGTGGATTGCCATCCTCCAGTTTCCGGCGGCGTAATAGGCCTCGGCCATGGTATCCATGATATTGGCATCCTCTGGAGCAAGTTCGTGGGCGCGGTGGGCCAGCTTCAGGGTCAGATCAGGGTAGATTCGCTTCAGGGCGAACTCCCAGGCCAAATTGTTATAGAGGTAGGGGTCCTTGAGAGTGGATACCAGTGCGGTCTCAGCCAGTTTTCGGGCCCGCCTCAGGAAGACATCCTTCCCCTCCTCATTGGCGAGCCGGAGATAGGCTGCGGCCAGAAAGGTATATTGCCAGGAATCATAGAGCCGGCGGAGTTCCTTGATCGGCTCCGGATTGTCCACCACCTTGAGATCGACCAGACGATCGTCAGCCCCCTGATAACCGCCCCGTTTTCGAACCACATACAGGGCGGCCGACTGTCTTCCTCTCCGGTCCCCACCGGCCCGATCTCCGGCTTCAAGTGCGGCGAGCAACCGCTCTGCTAAGGGACCCTTGGTTCGGATGAAGACAGCAAACATCGAATCGACAACCTCGGGGCCGGTCAGGATATTACCCTGAACCGATACCCACCTTCCGGTCCGGTGGCCGGCCCAGGCCAGACAGTCTCGTCCGGTATGGGCAGCGGAATATCCATGCCGATCGACAACACCGACCTGTCGCACCTCCGGCATCGTGTCCCTGCTCAGGGCAATCCTGAGTGCCTCCCCGGCCGGCTTTCCCCTGCTCAGTGATGAGAGGATCCAGGGACCGAGGAAGGGGTTGGCATAGGCCTGGCTTGCAACTCCACCATACTCGGCCTCAAGCCAGGGAACGATATAGCCAACATCAAACACCTTTGAGGCGACAGCAATGCCGACCTCACCGGTTTCAGAATCCACCGCCACGATCGAAAAGGTGGATATGATCAGGATGATAATCATCTATCTCCATTCCGGTTGGATCTATCACTCAGGAGGCCATTACTGTGATGATACAAAACAGGATGCTTCTTCTTCAAAAAGATCATCATAATAAACTAACCTGAAACCTCCCCCCTGTCAACCACCTCCTCCAGCCACACGGCTGGCCATCCCTCATAGCTACATTTCGAGAGATGGACTACTCTGAAATTCTGTTGATCATCCTTGTAAGCATTGCCCGGATCTCCTCGAGCGATCCTTCTCGATCAATAAAAGTTTTCTTATCAATATACCCCAATCGTTTTAACTTCTCATACCTATCAATACTTTCATTAGTTGAACCACGAGCGATGTGAAGGTAGTGAATATACTCAGCACCTTTGTGGCGACCATAACCTTCTGCGATATTTGCGCTGATTGATGAAGCGCTTCGCAAAACCTGACCCGATATGATCCGAACGACTTCTGTTTTAGGAAACTGCTCCAGATCCAATACCACTGTTTCAAAAAACTCAACCGCCTTCTGCCACACCTTAAGATCCCGAAAATCCTTCATCTCCTCCTTTCCTCCCCTCCCCCTCCTCCCTTTCTCACCTCCCTTCAGCCCCCGGCTGGCTCCTTTCAATCCCTTATAGGTAGGATCGAAATCTGTTTTTACTCTATCTGATTTTGGGGAATATCATCGTTTCAATCCCTTATAGGTAGGATCGAAATAAACTATAACAGCAGAGTGTATGCTTTACTGAAGGTTGTTTCAATCCCTTATAGGTAGGATCGAAATTTTAATACCTTTACTTTCTCCTTTACAGTTTTTTGGTTTCAATCCCTTATAGGTAGGATCGAAATACCATCAACCTTTGAGTTTAATGTCTACTATTATGTGTTTCAATCCCTTATAGGTAGGATCGAAATCTTTCAGCGTCTCCCTGGGAGATAATGGCATAGCCGTTTCAATCCCTTATAGGTAGGATCGAAATTCCGTAACCTTCTCTGATAAGCATGATATTGCTTAAGTGATGTTTCAATCCCTTATAGGTAGGATCGAAATGGTAAGGTATTGATTAAAGTAACTCCGTCATCACCACGTTTCAATCCCTTATAGGTAGGATCGAAATGCCGTTCCACTCACCCGGATAAGAAAACCCAGATAAGTTTCAATCCCTTATAGGTAGGATCGAAATGCCAGAATATTGAATATCTCCTTTAATACTGTATCGACGTTTCAATCCCTTATAGGTAGGATCGAAATATGGGGAAAGGAGGAAAAATGAAGTGCGAGCATGAAGAGAGTTTCAATCCCTTATAGGTAGGATCGAAATTTCCGCATTTCCCATTCTTTCCAGCCGTCCCACTTGTGTTTCAATCCCTTATAGGTAGGATCGAAATGATATTTGTAATTCCTCAACCGGTGTTGCTGTGACCAAGTTTCAATCCCTTATAGGTAGGATCGAAATTTACACACTTTTTGAACTCAAACCAAAAAAATTCTTGTTTCAATCCCTTATAGGTAGGATCGAAATGGTGGACAGGATATTAGGAGGATAGCGATGTTATCATCGTTTCAATCCCTTATAGGTAGGATCGAAATTTTAATAAAAGAAGCTGATACTATTTTTTTCAATAAAAAGTTTCAATCCCTTATAGGTAGGATCGAAATTTGCAGCCAAGCGGGCTGGAAAAACATATACAGCTTGTTTCAATCCCTTATAGGTAGGATCGAAATCCTGACAAGTCCGACACCACGGTTTATATTAACTCAGTTTCAATCCCTTATAGGTAGGATCGAAATAGCCACCTTTATTTTGACCTATAAAGCAGTGGCTGAGTTTCAATCCCTTATAGGTAGGATCGAAATGGGTAAGATTCACTATTGACGAAGTCCTCCATGATCGTTTCAATCCCTTATAGGTAGGATCGAAATTTTGGAGACCCAGATTCATCCATTTCATTCCAAAAAGGTTTCAATCCCTTATAGGTAGGATCGAAATGATTTGTGCTTATAAAGATAGCTTATTGATTTTTAAGTTTCAATCCCTTATAGGTAGGATCGAAATAAATTACAACCATTAAGCTCTGTATAAATCAATCGAGGTTTCAATCCCTTATAGGTAGGATCGAAATTGCCTGCATTACAATGCCATATGATGTTCCCAACGAGTTTCAATCCCTTATAGGTAGGATCGAAATAAGATTGGCGAGCGAAGTTAATGAAAGAGCTCAACAGTTTCAATCCCTTATAGGTAGGATCGAAATAGATATCAAAGATTTCGACATCGAGGAGAATTTCAAGTTTCAATCCCTTATAGGTAGGATCGAAATGTAAGGATGGTGGAGGAATGATTTTAAGGGGCACCCGTTTCAATCCCTTATAGGTAGGATCGAAATCATCACTCAGTTCCGGTTCGTGAAGTTCGATGCAAAGTTTCAATCCCTTATAGGTAGGATCGAAATCTGGTAGATTGTTTCCCCCTCGTTCTATTATGGAATTGTTTCAATCCCTTATAGGTAGGATCGAAATCTGAAGAAGAGATTTCTATTGTGCTTGGGATCAACGTTTCAATCCCTTATAGGTAGGATCGAAATTTATTTGCTTCGTTTAGGAGAGGCATTCAGGAGACAGTTTCAATCCCTTATAGGTAGGATCGAAATTTATCTCGACCTCAAAAAAGAGCTTAATCGTAAGGCGTTTCAATCCCTTATAGGTAGGATCGAAATGCAGGTCAATGGATATATTCCCGGATATGTTCAGCAAGTTTCAATCCCTTATAGGTAGGATCGAAATTCACAGCAACAGATAGATTTCAGATGACTGTTAATTAGTTTCAATCCCTTATAGGTAGGATCGAAATCCCAAAACTTCTCCCCGACCGACTCGGCCGTAATAGTGTTTCAATCCCTTATAGGTAGGATCGAAATTCCCGAGTTTACACCCACCCGCAGTGAAGTCTGTATCGTTTCAATCCCTTATAGGTAGGATCGAAATAGGGCTCACGCCCAAGCCATCATGTTCGCCAGGACAGTTTCAATCCCTTATAGGTAGGATCGAAATATCATACCTATGACTTACTCAATCCTATGATAGGCACGTTTCAATCCCTTATAGGTAGGATCGAAATGCCCTCTATCGTGCTGAAGAGGACGGTTTGAAGGAGATGTTTCAATCCCTTATAGGTAGGATCGAAATGTGTCAAGATATTCCTTTTTCATGATGACCTCCTTAGTTTCAATCCCTTATAGGTAGGATCGAAATATCAAAAAATGCGAGAAGGCCGGGAAGATCAAGGTCGGTTTCAATCCCTTATAGGTAGGATCGAAATTAATCTCAACGATAGAGAAAATCGAAAAGAGAATTGGTTTCAATCCCTTATAGGTAGGATCGAAATTCCGTCTATCATGCTTGTTTTCCCTCGACGGGTTCGTTTCAATCCCTTATAGGTAGGATCGAAATATCACGCCACCCTCCAATTTATTTTCTTGCCACACCGGTTTCAATCCCTTATAGGTAGGATCGAAATCAGGAAGCCCATTTCAATGATGAGGGCCGGGCAGGGTTTCAATCCCTTATAGGTAGGATCGAAATGAGGTTATGTCTGAACCCCTCCCCCCTGATGTGGAAGGTTTCAATCCCTTATAGGTAGGATCGAAATCGGGAGACTCCTTGAAGATCACGCCATGGATGATCTCGTTTCAATCCCTTATAGGTAGGATCGAAATAAGCTCCCGCTACTGCAACAACCACAACAATAAGGTTTCAATCCCTTATAGGTAGGATCGAAATCCATCGTATGGTCTGGTTATGGGCATCAGGCAGATGTTCCTTCTGCCCAAATTTCTGACAAAATTGTAGCAAATGTCCATAATTCCTCCCGGGGAGGGCTTTTCCAGCCCTCCCCTCCTTTCGTCGAACTGCCGCAAATCCTTCGTTATCAAAGATCGACGCCACCAGATATTGATCCAGACCAATCGTCACTAATTATATCCACATTTGGAGTCCTGGCAATTATTTCTTCCGCATCTGAATTGCATCCAGTTAAACTCGAACGAATACATTCGCATCCCCCCATTCGTGTCATTCGCTGCAATTCGTGTTATTCGCACTATTCATTCGCGTCATTCGCCCCCTCATTCGTGCCATTCGCACTCTCCATTCGCATCCTCTCATGGCAACGAATTACGCAAATGACAACGAATATCACGAATTTCAAGCCACGGCAATTCGCGTTATTCGCTACAATTCGTGTTATTCGCATCCCCCATTCGTGCTATTCGCACTCTCCATTCGCATCCTCTCATGGCAACGAATTACGCAAATGACAACGAACATCACGAATTTCAGGCCACGGCAATTCGCGTCATTCGCTCCTATTCGCGTTATTCGCACTCTCATTCGCACTACCATCTACTCACAAATGGTTCATAAGGCTTATCTCCGAGCAGGTGCTTTTCGATCTTATACAGCTCCAGAAGGATCAGTCTCCGATAAGAGACATTACGTCCCAACCCCTGATGTCTGATGGTTGTCTCCATCCTTCGATCGAACTCTTCAACGAAAATCTTCCTTCCCTTCTCATCCATAAAAATCCCTCCTGCTTCCTCAACAAAATGCTTGGGCTTTATCATTTCTTTATTAATCAGAGTGAAGATGATCCGATCGACGATTATCGGTTTGAAGATCTCGGCAACATCCAGGTTGAGGGTAAATCTCCGGAAATTACAGGTGTGGAGGAATCCGATCCTGGGATCGAGATGGGTCTTGTAGATCTCGCTCAAAGCAGCGGTATAAAGCAGACTGTTGCCAAAACTGATCAGGGCATTCAGACGGTTGCGCGGTGGTCGTCGACTCCTCGTGCCAAATTCAAACTCTTCATTATTAATGATTAGATTAAATGCTCCATAATAGACTTCCCGGGCATTGCCCTCAATCGCCATCAACTCATCGGTATCCTCCTGAGCTGGAATCGTCTCCTCAAGATGTTCGATCCGATCCAGTCTCTCCCCTACTTCAACACCACGATTCTTATAGTAATTTAGAACCTTCTTGATATTGGCGATGGCCCCGGATACAAACCTCCGGGCGAGATCAATCCGTTTTTCATGATCAAGATAAAACTCGGCCTGTTTCAGGATCATATGACCCGAATTATAATGTTCCCGGGGATAATAACTACCAACATAGTAGCCGTAGTGATTGAAAAAGTGGAGAATGATCTCTTTCTGAGAAAGAAACTCTAAAAGCTTCTTATTTATTGAAACCTCACCGAAGATCAGGAGTTCCCTGGTATTCTCAACCGGAATATACTTTCGCCTTCCATCCTCGAGTTGAAAATACAGGGTATTCTGTTTCCGGTGGATTTCTCCGGAAGAGAAGATATAAATGCTGCGCTTCATGACAACGAATTATGCGAATGATAACGAATGGGTCGAATCTCAGGTGCGGCGTTTACCAGGATTCCCGGTGGTCCTATGAACCTCAAATATAGCACCATAATCCCGGCTT
>QNBE01000107.1 GCA_003645615.1 Caldifarciminota bacterium | reverse complement strand
GACCGCTGGGAACCTTAAGGCTAAATCCAGGGGTGAAGAAGAAATCGAAGGCGGGAAAATTACCGATAGGCTCTCCAGAAGGATATTCTGGATACTGTTCCAGATCACCATAGTCGAAATACTCAAGAGATAGGCCGAAGTCAATGATGCCGATATTCTGTGATAGGGCCAGCTGATCCTTCCTCATACCCAAGAACCAGAAGCAGTGAGAGGCATAAAGGGAGAATTGACCTTTCCCGATCCTGGTGGGGTTGGAGCTGACCGCGGCTGGTCCGGAGATAAGCACGAGGCGGGGATTACCAACCCCCCAGCTCTGGGCATCTTTGATAAGAAGGGGAAGGAACATCTCACCCCAGAGCCCAGTAGTGATTAGAAAGATGATACTACTCTTCAATAATCTCGACATTAGCCCTCGGTAGGAGGATGCGGGTCCTATCATCCAGTTCCACCTCAAGGACCCTCACCTTGGCCTCGGTTTCGATCTGTGTCAGTTCGACCGGGAGGGAGGCAACCTTCCCCAACCGACCGAAATATGGTTCCCGGATGATCCGGACCGGCATCCCCACAGTAAGTCCCTGTTCCATCTCCACGGTCCTCTTCTCAACCGTGGGCTTCTCATCGTGGGGGACGATTACCTCGGGACGGATAACACCAGCTCGGATCTGAGTTGCACCATTTATCGATGCCTTCTTACCCTCGTGTCGAACAAGCAGTCGGAAGGTCCTCTCAGCCATCTTCAACCGGCCAAACCCTTCGGTGATAATTAGAGTAACCGGAACCTTCTCCTGACCGGTAATTGCGACTCCAATATCATAACCAAGATAAGACCTGAGTACCTGATCCTCAATTGCTCCCACCACGATCCCCTTGGCTCCTAATCGTGCCGCCTTCTGGATTGCCCCTATCTCAACACCGCTACCACCGATCAAGATCTGACCTTGACAGTCATCATTAATTTTGGCCTCGGTGAGGACCTCATCAGGCCCTTCCACCACCCTTCTGATTATCCCGACCACCTCGCCACCAACACCGAAGATCCCTTGGATAAAGCTCCCCCGGCTCCTGATCTTCACCCCTTCCTTTCCCAGGATCTCGATAACCTCGCCATCGATGTAAGCCGAAACCTCTACCCGGATCGGTGGTTCCCTCAAAATCACCTGTCCGGTGATCTTGGAAGCCGACTCAATAACCCCATCGATGGGTGACCTCACCTGAGACTTAAAAAGGCCGAAGAATCCTTTCGATTCCGCAATCACCTCGTCCTTCTTAATTGCTTCGCCCGGCTTCTTTAGCATGGTTGATTCGATCTCTTCGGGGAGGATGCCGAGTAGCCCAGCAACATTTAGGGTCTGAACGTTTCCCGGAAGATCGGTGCGGGCGACGATATCTTCGGCCTTGACCCTGTCACCGGCCTCGACCAGAATCTCGCCCGGAAGGGGCAACCTCCTCTCCTTAACGATGGTCATATATTCAACTACCTTTAGTCCCGGGGTATATGCATGTGCCACTTTAGCTCCGCGCGCCCGAGAGGATTTGAACCCCTAACCTACGGATCCGTAGTCCGTCGCTCTCTCCAGTTGAGCTACGGGCGCAATCACTACCTTGATTATAGGTAGGAAATGGACTATGTCAAACGAAATGTCCCCTGGAAACACTCTTGGACAGAACCGATGAGATAAACGTGACCATTCCTCCTCCAGTGAACCTCGAGATCGCCTCCAAGGAGATGGACCCGTACCTCTCGCTCGGTAAGTCTTTTCAGCACTGCTCCAACTAAGGCGGCGCAGGCACCGGTCCCACAGGCGAGTGTTTCGCCAGCCCCACGCTCCCAGGTGCGCAACTCAAGCTCCTTCCGCGATTTGATCCGAACGAATTCGACATTGGTCCTTTGAGGAAAGAGGGGATGAACCTCAAGCTCCGGTCCCAATCGATTGACCAGCTCGGTCGGGATTGTGATCAGATACCCGATCTCAGACCGAATCCCATCGCCACCTTCGACAAAAACGAGGCAGTGGGGATTTCCTAAGGAGACCGCGGTAATCCGAATCCTTTCTCCCCCAACCTCAATCTCTTCGTCAATCACCGGTTCTCTATCGATCTCAACTGGGATCTCTGCTCCCCGTAAGATGGGCTCACCCATATCGACCTCGATCTCATCGGACTCGGTCAATCTCACCTTCTTCTCTCCCGCCTTGGTCTCAATTATGATCTCCTTTTTCTCCGTCAAACCCCGACTCCAGAGATAGCGGGCCATACCCCGAATACCATTACCGCACATCTCGGCTTCAGAGCCATCGGGGTTGAAGATCCGCATCCGGAATTCTTTATCTTCGCCCGGCTCGATGATGATCAGCCCATCGCCTCCAATGCCAAATCGGCGTCGACACAATCTTCGGGCCAGCTCGGCAAGGTCGATCCGCTTAAGATCTACCCGATTCTCATCCTGGGGCAGGAGGCTCAAGTAGATGTAATCGTTACCCAGGCCCTGCAATTTGGTGAATCTCAACTCCACCTGCTGATTGTAACAATCCGGACCGGTTTGTCAATTTATCTCAGTGCTGGGTTGACCCGGGTGGATTACTCAATAAAATCTGAGCATGAAGATCGGTCTGATGGGGGGCTGGAATACCGACTCCGGGGCTTCACTCCATTCCGAGTTAATCGGAAGGGCCTGGGTCGAAGAAGGGATCAAACTTACAGTCTTCACCTTTTATAAAGAGAGTTTTCACGGCACCCAGATCACCGGTGAGGATGAGGAGTTCGTCATCCGCTGTTTCACAACCTCCCGGGCTGAGCCCCAGCGTCTCAACCCGATCCCATTCCTGACCGAGGATTACAATGTCTTCGTTGTCGAAGATCTCGGAATGCTGCCCAAGGATCATCTGGGCAAGATCTTCCACCGGATCAAGAAGAAGGCGATTACCGTCAACATTATCCACGATGGCAAGCTAACCGATGACCCCTCTTTCTATCAGTTCGACTGGGATGCGATCGTCTGCTTTGATGAGCGTTATCGAGATTTTCTGAAGGAGGCCTATGATGAGGAGAGGATCCATATCATACCTTACCCCTGCCATGAGCAGAAGATTATTGATAAGACCTCAGCCCGAAGGGGACTATCGTTGCCCCAGGATAAGAAGATCCTCTTCACCTTTGGCCCGGCATCATATTACACCCTATCCTTAGTAGAGGACATCTTCTCCTTTAAAGAATTCATCCTCCTCGTCGTCACCAAACACCAGAATTCACTCACCGGTTTCTACCCCCTCCAGGAGAGATATCCCATTATCATCCGGGAGGAGGCACCGGATATCAACCGGCTCTATGAGTATCTCAACAGCGCTGATGGACTGATCTTCAACAAACCATCGGCCCGGTGGGTAGTCGTTTCCAGCACGGTCTTCCAGTGCCTCGGCTCCGGTTGTCCGATCATCGCCTATGCCTCAAACTTCATCGAGACCCTGAAGGATGAGGTCCTCCGCTATCATAATCGGGATGAGTTCCTCAACTGTTTAAGGATCGTTATCGAAGGGGGTGATAGGTATCAGCAGGTGAGGGAGCGAGGTCTCGCCTATGTGCAGAGGAACTCGGCCCGGAATGTAGCCCGACGTTATCTTCAGCTCTTTGAGGATCTGTTAAAGAGGAGGCGAAATGCTTGACCGTTTTTCTGGCAACCCAATCCTTAAGCCGATACCAGAGCACCCCTGGGAGGCCTATATGGTCTATAATGTTGCCGCGATCTATGAAGGGGGGAAGGTCTATATCCTCTATCGAGCCCAGGGGACGAAGTCCGGGCCATCTCGGATCGGCTGTGCCATCAGCCCGGATGGCTACCGGATTGAGGAACGGCTCAAAGATCCGGTATTTGAACCGAGGACCGACTCCGATATCGAACTCTTCGGCTGTGAAGACCCCAGGCTTTCCCGAATCGGGGATCGGATCTATATGTGCTATACCGCCTATGGTCTGATGGATCGTATGGATCGGGAGACGAGGACAATCCAGATCGGGATCACATCGATTACCGTTGATGATTTTGTCAATAAGCGCTGGAACTGGTCAGAACGGATCTATCCCCTGCCCAGGGTCAACAATAAGGATGCCGCCCTATTGCCGGCAAAGGTGGATGGTAAATTTCTCCTCTACCACCGGATCCCTCCCCATATCTGGATCGGCTATTCTGATGATCTTAAGGAATTTTATGATATGCGGATCATCATGATGCCCGAGGCGGAGTGGGAGGCATTCAAGATCGGCGCCGCCGGTCCACCGATGCGGGTAGATGATGGCTGGCTTTTCATCTATCACGGTGTCGACCGGAAACTCTTCTACCGTCTCGGTGCCGCCCTCCTCGATGAGAAGGATCCGACCCGGGTCTTGAGAAGGAGCAGAGGGCCGATCCTGGAACCGATCAATGAGTATGAGAAGTCTGGTGCTGTTCCCAATGTCACCTTCTCCTGTGGTTCAGTAATTATCGACGATGAACTTCTGGTCTATTATGGTGGTGCAGATACCGTGACCGGGGTTGCCTCGATCAAGGTGAAGGAATTGATCGATCAGCTGGAAAGGGTCGACTAAATCATTGCCGCCACATACTGGGCGAAGGTCTTTAATATTTTAACTGCGGGTGGAAGACCAGAGTCGATGATAATCCGGACAAACCCGTTCTGCTTCCGGAAGTCGAGCATCGCCTCTCGATTATCAAACCGATACCGGGCCTCATCGCCGACCGAGTCATAGGGGATGGTGTTACCCGGATCGACCAGGTCATAGACGACTCTGGCCCGGATTGAATCTTCCATATCGAAGAGATAGAGGGAGAGACGGGATGTATCCGGACTGAAGGACTCCAGCCTCCCCTTAAACCGCTGCCTGGTGAAATCGATAAAGCCGGCCTCGATATAAGAATGCGCCGAGTCGCCCAGAAGGGTTAAGAGCTCCTCGGGAGATGAGGCCCGATCATAAGGACCATCCCTTGGCCACCCATTCACACCGGGAATCCAGGTTATGGTCTGTGAGACCGCGGTCTTGACCTTGACAATCTTCGATCTTGCGGTCTGGTGCTCCTGGTCTACCGGAAGGATCATGTAATAATAATTGTAGTCCTGTTCGAGCCAAAGATCATGAAAGCTATCCGTTCCTTCTGGCAGAGTGGCGATGAGATCGTCGATGGTATCGATGCCGGGTGCAATCGAGCGGTAGACCCGAACACTCTCCTCACCGGTAACCTGCCAGTGGAGCCAGATCGAGGTGGACCGGACCTCTCCGGTATCGAAGGACTCAACGGTTGGTGGCCGAAGCGAATGATCGACGATGAGGAGGATCTCATCCCTGCCGGGTTGACCGCTCCGATCCAGCCCCTCCGCAGTGATGGTGAAGGTCTTCTGATCGGGAAGCGAGTCGGTCTCCCAGCAGGCAAGGTAAGGAGAGGAGGAATCAACACCGATCAGTGAGTCTCCGACGAAGAAACGGAGATGGGAGATACCGTAATCATCCCGGGCAGTCGCCTGAATTATAACCGGGCCGATCACCCGCTCCCCATCGGAAGGGGAGATAATTCTCACCTCGGGGGGATGGTCTCTAAAACAGCCGGTGAGAACAAAAAGGGCGATGAGAAGATATCGCACCCGATATTCTATGGCCGATCCGGTCGTTTGTCAAGTTGACACCGATCCGGTGAGACTTATAATCGGTCATGGCTAACATCTTCTGGCTCATTCCTGGATCGGCGATATTGGGTGTTATCTTTACTTTGGTCCTGATCCGGAGGATCTTCTCCCTTTCTGAAGGCAGCGATGAGATGAAAAGGATTGCAACCGCGGTCCGGATCGGAGCCCGTGCCTATCTCAATCGTCAGCTCCGGGCGATCTTCATCTTCTTTGCCATCGCCTTCTTCCTTTTGATCTTTCTATCCTTCAGCGGCATGCTTCCAACCTTTGTCCCTTACGCCTTTCTCACCGGCGGCCTCTTCTCCGCTCTGGCCGGGTATATTGGTATGATGGTCGCAACCGGTTCATCGGCCCGCACCGCCCATGCCGCCCGATCATCCCTCAATCGGGCATTGAGGGTGGCATTCTCCGCCGGTTCGGTGATGGGCCTACTCGTCGTTGCCCTCGCCCTCCTCTTCCTCTCCATCTGGTTCCTATTCCTCAACCATTATTATCACAACCTTCCGCTCTGGGAGAGGATCCAGAATATTACCGCCACCCTCCTCTGTTCCGGGATGGGGGCATCGGCCTATGCCCTCTTCGCCCGGGTTGGGGGTGGTATCTATACCAAGGCGGCCGATGTCGGCGCTGATCTGGTCGGTAAGGTTGAGGCCGGCATCCCTGAGGATGATCCCAGGAATCCGGCCGTAATTGCCGATAATGTTGGTGATAATGTTGGTGATGTGGCCGGGATGGGTGCCGACCTATATGAGTCCTATGTCGGTGCAATTGTCGCCTCGATGGCCCTTGCCTTTGCCGGTGGTCTTGGGATGGGAGGTGTCCTCTTCCCCCTGGTATTGTCCGGAATCGGGATCATCGCCTCGATCATCGGGACCTTCTTCGTCCAGGTGGGAGAGGAGGCAGACCAGGCCCGGCTCCTCTGGGCGATCCGGAGGGGGATCTGGATCTCATCGGCGATCGTTGCGGTGAGCTCTTATTTTCTGGCCCAATACCTGTTGAATAATCCTTCTCTCTTCCTCCCGATCCTGCTCGGTCTTCTGGCGGGAAACATTATCGGTTTCTCCTCCGAGTATTTCACATCGGATGCCTACGGCCCAACCCGATCGATCGCCGATGCCACCCAGACCGGCCCGGCCACAACCATCCTCCAGGGGATGGGGGTGGGGATGAGGTCGACCGTCCCTCCGGTTCTCATCGTTGCTGCAACAATCATCCTCTCCTTCCTCCTTTCCGGAGGGGGTGACGATATCTGCCTTGGCCTCTATGGAATCGGTATTGCTGCAGTCGGCATGCTTTCAACCCTGGGCATCACCTTGGCCACCGATGCCTACGGACCGGTTGCTGACAATGCCGGTGGTAATGCCCAGATGGCGGGTCTGGAACCGGCTGTGAGGGAGCGGACCGATGCCCTCGATGCCCTCGGCAATACTACTGCGGCCACCGGAAAGGGGTTTGCGATCGGATCTGCCGCCCTTACCGCCACCGCCCTCATTGCCGCCTACCAGGAGCGGATCGTCCAGCTGGGAGGAGAGCTCTCCCTCTCCCTCATCGACCCCAAGGTCCTGGTCGGACTTCTGATCGGGGCAGTAATGCCCTTCCTGTTCTGTTCCTTGATCCTGGGTGCGGTGAGCCGGACCGCTTCCCGGATCGTCCTTGAGGTAAGGCGTCAGTTCCGGGAGATTGAGGGCCTTATGGAGGGGAAGGCAACACCGGACTACGCCCGGGCAGTGGACATCTGCACCAGCTCGGCCCAGAATGAGATGCTTGCCCCTTCCCTGATCGCCATCCTGGTTCCGATCGGAGTTGGGATTCTCATCTCGGCCGATGGTGTGGTGGGCCTATTGATCGGAGCCCTTATTACCGGTTTCTCAATGGCGATCTATATGGCCAATGCCGGTGGTGCCTGGGACAATGCCAAGAAATATATTGAGAAGGGAAATCTGGGGGGGAAGGGCTCTGATGCCCACAAGGCCGGGGTGGTCGGTGATACGGTCGGTGATCCGATGAAGGATGCGGCTGGCCCTTCACTCAACATACTGATCAAGCTGATGTCGATGGTCTCCATCGTCTTTGCTGCTCTTATTCTCAAAGTGGCGATATTAAAATAGGGTGGCACCCGCCTGAGGCGGGTGCCACCCAGATCTCTGCCTTTATTTCACCACAACAATACGATAGGTAGACTCCTTACCTTCTCGTCTGACCTTGAGGAAAAAGACCCCAGCCCCGAGACGGCTGGTATCGAAGCTGAGCCTGCCCTTACCAACCAGCTCACCATCAAAACCATCAACCCTACGACCCATCACATCGAAGAGCG
>QNBE01000106.1 GCA_003645615.1 Caldifarciminota bacterium | reverse complement strand
GGAATATCCCCGCCATATCGAATTCCAGATCCTGGCCGGCCATCATGGACACATCACGCCTCTCAATGAGCGGGAGTGTTCGATTCAGAGGCGTCATCAGAAGATCATTGAGGAGAGCCCCTCGACCGCACTTGATCCAGAGTTGAGGAGAAAGATGGGGGAGGCGGCCAAGAAGGTAATCGCCGCTTCTCACTACACCAATGCGGGAACGGTCGAGTTTATGCTCGATCAGGACCGGAACTTCTATTTCTTGGAGGTCAATGCCCGGATCCAGGTTGAGCATCCGGTTACCGAGCTGGTTACCGGCTTCGATCTGGTCAAGGCCCAGATCCAGATTGCGGCGGGTGAGAGGCTGAAACTCTCCCAAGATGAAATTCACTCCCGTGGCCATGCCATCGAGTGCCGGATCTATGCTGAGGATCCCCACAAGAATTTCCTCCCCTCCCCCGGCCGGATTGTCTATCTTAAAGAACCTCAGGGACCGGGCTTAAGGATCGATTCAGGAATCTACTCCGGATGTGAGGTCTCCCCCTATTATGATCCGATCCTCTCCAAACTGATTGCGTGGGGGCAAACCAGAGAGGAGGCAAGGATCCGGGCGATTGCGGGACTAAAAGACTATACCATCCTGGGGATTGCCACGATCATCCCCTTTCTGATCCGGATTCTCGAGGATGAGGATTTTAAAAAGGGGAATCTCCACACCAGGTTTGTGGATGAGAAGCTCACCAGACTCAATCAGCTACAGGAAGAAGAGATTGCTGCCATCGGCTTCGTTCTGGCCCGAGCGAATCGAAAGGAATCTCTGGTTATTTCAGCCCGGAGATGCTTCGATCCCTGGCAGGATCTGGGACCATGGAGTTTACTGTAAGGATCAGGGATCGTGATTATCGTGTGGTCACCGAATCGGATGGGGAGGGGTATCGGATCCGGGTGGGCACAAAGCAGTATCGGGTGAAGGTTCTGAGGAGACGCGATAATGTGGTTGAGGCTATTATCGACGGAAGAAAATATACCATCTATTATGCCCGAAGGGATAACCGTTGCTATCTTTCGATCGATGGCGATCAGTTTGAGCTCGAAGAGGTAGTGGAAACAAAAGGGCGGATCAGCTTTAAGGACAATATTCTGGTTGCCCCGATGACCGGATCAATAGTTAAAATTAATTATAAAGTTGGTGATATTGTCCCGGCGGGAAAGACGATTATGATCGTGGAGGCCATGAAGATGGAGAACGAACTGAAGGCACCCTATCCCGCTCGAATTAAAAAACTCAGCGGCAAGGTCGGTGATCAGGTCGAAGGGGGGAAACCTCTCATCGAACTGGAGCCGGTGGAGTAAAAACGGTGTTAGAGGAGACAAGGAGAGAGAAGATCCTTAGTGAGCCTGATAAATTTATCACATTCTTGAAAGAGATAATCAGAATGTCCCTTCCAAAAATATGCGTTCTCAACATGCTTTCCAATATCCTTAACTGCCTTGACCACTGGAACGAAATCCCCATCACCACTAACTAAAATTGCGGTATCATACACATCCCGGTAAGCGAGACTTAACATATCTACAGCAAGTCTGACATCCACACCTTTTTCAACTAATCTTTCCCCTCGTCTTTCTAATCTTCCTAATTTAATTTCGAAATAAGGAAGTGTATAAAGTTTTCGGAAAAATCTCTGTTGATCTTTATATCGTTCTAATCCATCTTCCTGTCTCACAATAACATTATAGTAATATACCCTTATGAGTCTCCGGTTCGCACAGAGTATCTGAGCAAATCTACCAAAATCAATCCTCGCGGTTCCAATGACATCCCGCATTCCATGGTAGAAATTGCTACCATCTATGAAAATCACTACCCTATCCATCGCTTAGAAACAGGGGGTTGTCTCTGCAACCCCCTGGGGTTAATTTGCCACTGTTGACTACGCAACAGCGGGAAATAATTCTACTTTAATTTTATCTCCTTACCTCTACTTTGTCAACACACCAGTAATCCTACCAAAATTTACTTATTTAAAAGCCGGTTAGCGATAAAGGCCGGAGACCTCTCTAAGCCTCTGATAGAGCTTCTTTCCCTCCCCGGTTAACTTTTGGGCATACTGATAAAACACTTCTTTGAGCTCTTCCAATGGTAATTCCTTCTTGGCCTCATCTCCAATCGTTTTGGCCATCATCTCCTTGAGGCTACGTCTCAAGAGCATCCAGAGATCCTCACCCCGAAGATGGGCCGCCATTCGGGCGACAGCAAGTGAGACCGAGAGGATGGCATTCATACCAAGGTTACCCTTCCGCTGCATGACCTCAATCAGCTCCTCTTCCCCCTCATCCCCTTTCAGCTTGCCGCGTTCTTTTGCCGTCTTCAGTTCCAGCTGAAGTAGCAGACGATCAATGGCAAAGATATCACCAAACTCCTTAACCGATCTACCAATGAATGCCGGTCTGATGATCTTCAGAACATTATCGACCGCATTTAGGCAGCCCTTACCCTGGTAGCGATTGGCCCGATTCCAGAGAGCGGTAAGATCGGGATCGTTTCTGGCCGTGATATCGGCCTCGCCGATCCCTTTCTTAAACCTGTAGGTCTTATCCGGCTGGGGCTGGAAGAGATCTCCATACCGATCGATGAGTGGCGAGTGCTCGATGGTGGAATCAACGAGATGGATCGCCTCGCCCGTTCCGGCCGAGGTGCCCAATGGGGTTGAGCCGGTAAATTTGAAGAGCTTTCGGAATCTCAGATCATCCCTGATCCCAACATAGACCTCAACCCCCACCGTGGGGATACCGGCATTGGTCGCCTCCTCATAGGCGATGATGTCGGTGATGATAAGCTCCTTCTCAATGGATTTGACCGGAGCCGGAAACCCCTCCGCCAGTTTTTTCCCGGCGATCTTCTCCATATCCTTCATGATCTTGATTACCGCACCATATTTAAACAGACGTTCAGTATTGGCACCCCCACCACATTTCATCCCCACCGCATTCAGGGCCAGGGCGATCTGGGCCTCCATATCATCATTCGGAGATTTGGACCGATGGGAAACGACGACCTCGAGGTTCTTACCGATGGTGATGAGCAGGGCCAGGATGGTTTCAGAAAGGGTCCCAATCTGATTCGCCTTGATCAATGCGGTGTTGATCAGACCCCGATCCGCAGTCTCTTCAATCATCGAGTCCTTGGTCGTCACCAGATCGTCCCCGATGACAAAGACCTTATCCCCCATCTCATCCATCAATAGCTTCCAGCCCTCAAAATCATCTTCAGCAAATGCATCTTCGAATGAGACAATCGGGATCTCCTCAATCGCCCGTTTATAAAGATCCAAAAGCTCCTCCCGAGACATCACCACCTTCTCCTCACTCCGCCAGAAGTAATACATCCCGACCGCATCGGGCTGATTGAACTCCTTCCGGTAGGCATGGGTAAGCTCACTCACCGCAGGATCAAAGGCGATAACAATATCCCGACCGGGTTGATAGCCGAGATCCTTTATCGCCTGGACCGCCATCCGCCACATCCGTTGCTCCGGGACGATATCACCGGGCTCCTTAGCAATATAAGGGGCAAGTCCTCCCTCAAGACCGATCCCCATCACCCGCGCCCCTTCCGATGATTCAATGATCTCCTTCAACCGGTTCTGGAGGCCCACAGTGATCATCTGGGCCTCCTCATAATCCTTGGCACAGAGGGGGATAAACATCATCTCCTGCATGCTGATATTCGACTCCGGATACTCCTTTTCGGTATGGCGCCCACCCATCCCGCAGTTGCGGAACTGCCAGGGTGCTTTTAGTCTTTCACCATTCAGTTTCACCTCCTGCATCCTTTTTTCAATCATCATGCGCATGATCCGCTTCGACTCCTCTAACCACTTCATCCCCCTGGTCGATATGCGGGCCGCCTTCTCCTCTGCCGCCCGCTCACGCTCGATGAACTCACGATATTTGCCCGGATCAGCGAAGAGGAAGTCCAACAGACCGACCAGACCAAGCCCAAGACAGAGCCTGCCGATGTAGGTTGCGAAATGGATTGAGAAGGTGAGGCTCAAGGCCAGAACTACAATGGCCACCGGGAGGAAGATTACCGCCATACTGCGGCTTATCATTGGTCCGGCCGCAGCAACGGCGAGATTGAATGGAGCATCGGGATAGTAAGTGAGCCCTTCTTTCTTCACACCGGGAAATCCGCCGTAGGGGATCAGCAGGAAGGCCTTGACCAGAAATCCCAAACGGCTCAGGAATGGCTGACCCAGTTTCTTCCTTGCTTCCGGTAAGAGGCTTTCGTTCAAGGCATTCAATCGGACCGCACTGAGATAGTGGCCAAGCTCATGGATGGCGATTCCGGTATGGAAACAGATCAACCAGAAGGCTGCTGAGATTATCGTCTCATGGCTGGTGAAGACAAACCCGAGCACCTTGGTGCCGAAGAGATCCTTGGGGATGGAAAGCAAAGAGGAGATGAAGGCGACATGGAAAGAGACCAGAATATGATTGGCCAGAACCCAACCGGAGTGGAGTTCACTTCTCAATTTCGACATAGGCGGATTATAGATGATCCCCTCTTGATGTCAAGGCTAATGGATTACAACCACCTTCCTGAGCCACACCTCCTTATCAGATTTGACCCTTAAAAGGTAGACCCCCTCTGGTAGCCCAGCAAGATCTAAGCCCACCTTCTCTCGCCAGATTCTCTCCTCCAGCACCATTTTTCCAGTAGTGGTAAACAGTTCAACCGTGATCGGGAATGGGGCGGTGATATTAAGTTGATCCCGGGCTGGATTGGGCAGGATCTGAATTGAGACCGAAGAATTTCCGGGCCTCTCCTCAACCCCGATACACTCCTCAATCCATCTTCTCAAAAGAGCGGTATCGATAACCTCGGTCCATCCATGGACGATCATATCCTCATTCGGCTCCAGGACATAGAAGAGAGGAGTAAAACCAGACTGGAGATAGATCATCCAGGTCGACTGATCAGCATCCATCAGGAAGAGGAAGTCATACATCCGGGCATAGTATTTAACCGAATCGAGGGCATCCTCGATACAGATCGAGATGATCTCGAAATCGTTATACTGGTGATAAACCTCATTCATCCAAGGCAACGCCTCGGTGCAGGATGGTCAAGAAGTGTGCCAGAAGTGGAGCATTACCGTCTTGTAGCGGAAGTCAGAGAGGCTGTGGGGTTGAAATGCGGTATCCGGTTCGGTAAAATCCGGTGCTGGCTCTCCCACCCCTGGTCCGGCCATAAGCACCATGGGGACAACCGCCAACATCATCAACCGCATCGCACCTCCTTTCTTGAAATTATACCCGTTCTTGCAATTTTCTCAAGGGGTCTTAAAATATTTTATATGATTATTTTAGTCTTCAGCTTTCTTGATCTACCTCTCCTTTCTCTTCTCCGATGTGATGGTCTGGGTATCGGTCCTCCCAACTACCGCTACTCAAACTACCGGTTGCTCATCAGCTTGACCCCTTCTATCGGTGAGATCTACACCAAACCGATTGCCCCGATCCCTGCGACCGACATCTCTCTCCGATTAAACCGTTCGCTCTCCTTCTTGCTCACTACTGAGTATGATTATGTCACTCGGTATCGGTGGTGGAGAATTAATGAGTCCGGGGTTTGTGTTGAAGAGCGAGATGTATGGGAGGTTATTTATTGCTTAGATCCTGCCCTTGACCTCACACTCTCCCCCATCCCTCCTTTCCACCTCCGTTTCACTCCAGGGATTGGAATCTGGTACAGTCGGGCCCAGGGAAGAGGCGATGTATTGGATCTTGTTCCGGACATCAAGCTGGGATTCGGTTATCAAAGGGGAGACCTCACCACCGGTCTGATCATCGCATTGCCTCAGAAGGCCAAGGTTGTGAGGGAATATATGTGGGCTAAGTCTTGGCTTTATGAAATGGACACGATCAGGATCCCCTGGGTGGTCAAAACCATCATCAATAATCGAAAAGGTGATGGAATCCTGGAACTTGGATATGCTTACACCATGATCGACTCCCGTCCCAATCATATCCTCCACCTCCGGTTTGGGGAGATCGGCAGGATTTTCGGCCTCATATTCAGCTTTGCCCGCAATATCTATGAACCAGCATCCTTGGATATGAGTGAATTCAATCAGATTTCGGTCACAATAATATTGAGAAGAAATCATGACCTATCTATCTCACCCTTCTATCAGTTCAGCGATGAGCGGGATTTCTATCGTCTCGGTCTCGGGTTAGAGGTTGGGATTTCACCTTCTGGCCGGTGAGGAGATAGCCGGTGTGGACGATCGCCCGCTCCTTAGGTCGGGTGCCCACCTTCCGGACCATAATCTCCCTGAGTATGATCTCCACAACCTCAATCCGTTTGAAACCATATTGTTCCATTACTTCAACTGTCTTCTTTATCTGTTCGATATGGGGGGAGAGTGAGGCGAGAAAGTGCCCCCCTTTTAATACCTGATGGGCTGGTTCTACTACAAGCCAGGGCTCGGGAACATCAATAAAGACACAGTCAACCCCTGATTCCTGAAAACCATTCCTGGCCACATCACCCAGGTGGAAGACAACCCGATTGGAGAGACCATATCGCTCAATATTGGCTTGAGCCGCTGCAAGGATATCCCGCCGCCGTTCGTAGGAGTAGACCTTTCCCCGATCTCCAACCAGATTGGCCAGAAGAACAGTCAGGGCACCGGAGCCGGATCCAACCTCAATCACCCGAGATCCAGGCCCAATACCGGTCTTGAGTAGGAGCCAGCCGCTATCCTTGGGATAGATGATCGTCGTCTTCCGCTTCACCTTCATCATCAGATCGTAGTGGGAGGGCTTGAGGACATAGAATTCCTTACCGAGATGGGTTGTAATCATATCTCCAAACTGGTGGTTCAGGATCTCATCATGATCGATGTCACCATGATGGGTCATCAACCTATTCCCCGATTTCAATCGGATCAGATACTGAGATCTTTGATCCCGATAGACCAGAACCAGATCGCCTTCCTTCATCGCTTCATCGCCGCAATGGAAAAGAGGTTGATTATCCGGGCCTTGAACCTCTCCCAACGAAGGAGCAACGATTCTCTGGGAGCGATTTTGGCCTGAAAACTTGAATTAGTATCGGTTCGAAAGATTCTTTCCCGGACGAGGGAAAGAGGAGGAAGATTCTTGCTTCCGAATCCCACTCGATAGCCGATCCGCTCGGCTACTTGTGCCACCCAAGGGTTGACCCTATCGTAGGGGTAAGCGATAGCGTCGCATTCACCAAGTTTATCTTTAATCGATCTCCGGGATTGGAGGAGTTCCATCCGCAACTCATCCAGATTCAACTGAGTAAGATCCCGATGGCTGACGGAATGGGAACCGAATTCACAGCCAAGATCTCTAAGCTTAAATATCTGAGCCCAGGAGAGCTGGCGAGAGCGAGAGAAACGGTCCCAGGATTGGACTCTACCGATATAGCCGGTAATAAGAAAGACCGCAATCGGGAGTTCAATTCTTTTAAGGACCGGGAGAAGGTAGCGGTAAATCCCCTCATCACCATCATCGAAGGTGATGAGCAGATGGAGTTTCTTATCGGCGATGAATCGGATGGGATCAGAGCTGAGTCGGCTCAGACTCAGGACATCGATCCTCCGTTCGGAAATCGTCATCAGAAACCGCTCCATCTGCTCCGGAGTATTCCAGGTTCCACTCAGATCGAACCGGGCAACCTTATGGAAGGTGAGGATCCTGAGCATATCGGCCAATAAATAATCTATTCATAATTGTCAGCACGACAACAATTATTCCCACCATTTTTAGCCAGAGGATGGGTTCGAGTAGATTACCGATAAGGCTGTTGATAAGTGAGAAAAGAGCAAAACTGCCTGCCAGCATCCATTCTCGAGATGAGAAGATTCTTCCCCTGAGCCCATTGGGAACGGTATGGTGGAGGATAGTCTCCTGGGATATGAATATCGGTGATAAAGATATTCCTCCGACGAATGAGAAAAGCATAAGATAGGAGAAGACCTTAAGCATCGATAGGGCGATAAGTCCTAAGCCGAAGACAATGATGTTAACTGTAATAACATCCTTGAGACT
>QNBE01000105.1 GCA_003645615.1 Caldifarciminota bacterium | reverse complement strand
GATCAGCTCCCGATATTCAACTGCAGCCGGGAGGAACCAGGGGGTATGGCCGATGATCCCGAGCTGGTATCGGGCGAGGAGATTTCTCACCCGATCGATATCGATCCGCTCCGGTCGAGCGTTCACCTCGAGGGTGAGATCGACAAAGTCGAAATGGCTGGACCCGATCCATTCGATCTCCTTGGTTAATTTTCCCGCCGGATTGTTCATCGCCCCCAGTTGCATAGAAAATTATATCCGATCCTTTTCTTCCGGCAACGATAAGGAATTGACCCGGGTCCACTCCCGGCTATACTTAGCGAGCAGGAGGTGCAATGGTTGGAATTGTCGGCTATGGTGCCTATCTACCCAGATTCCGGATCAAGGTTGAAGAGATTGCCAATCAGTGGGGGAATGATCCCGAGGTGGTGAAGCGGGGACTGAGGCTCAAGGAGAAGACGGTTCCCGCACCAGATGAGGATACGATTACGATCTCAACCGAAGCCGCCCGCTATGCCCTGCTCCGGGCCGGTATCGATCCTGAGAAGATCGGTGCTCTCTATATCGGCTCGGAGTCCCACCCCTATGCGGTAAAACCATCGGGCACGGTTGTTGCTGAGGCGCTCGGTATCACCCCGGATGTCCATATCGCTGACTTCGAGTTTGCCTGCAAGGCCGGGACCGAGGCGATGTGGGTTGCCCACAATGCGGTGAAGGCGGGTGAGGTTGAGTATGCTATCGGGATCGGCGCTGATACCTCTCAGGGGGCACCGGGTGATCCCTTAGAGTATGCGGCCTCGGCCGGAGGCAGTGCCTTCATCTTTGGCCGGAATAAGATTGTTGCCGAGGTCCTCCATACCGCCTCCTTCACCACTGACACCGCCGATTTCTGGCGGCGGGAAGGGGCATTCTATCCCCGTCATGGTGGGAGGTTCACCGGAGAGATGGCCTACTTCCGCCACATCACCGAAGCAGGGAAGATGCTCCTGGAAAAAGCCGGGATGAGACCGGAAGATATCACCTATGTCATCTTCCATATGCCCAACGGAAGATTTCCACTCCAGGTCGGCCGGATGCTCGGGTTTAAGAAGGAACAGATCGAACCGGGCTGGATCGTTCCGGAGATGGGGAATACCTACTCCGGCTCCTCACCCACCGGTCTGGTAGCAACCTTCGATATCGGCAAGCCGGGTGATATCATCATGCTCGTCTCCTTCGGATCCGGGGCCGGTAGTGATGGCTTCATCTTCCGTCTCACCGATCGGATCGATGAGGTGAGGGATCTGGCACCAAAGGTGAAGGAGATGCTGGATAGGAAGCGGTATGTCAACTACGCCACCTATGCCAAGATCAGGGAGAAGATCATCCTCAATGAATAGGGGGGCTGATGCGTGAGGTTGCCATTATCGGTTGCGGAATGATCAGATTCGGAGAACTATGGAAGAAGTCACTCCGGACGATGTTTGTTGAGGCGGCCCTGAAGGCGATCGATGATGCCGGGGTCGACCGGATCGACGCCCTCTATGTCGGATGTATGACCTCGGGCCTCTTTGTAGAACAGGAGCATCTCGGAGCTCTCCTGGCCGACTATCTCGGTCTTGCCCCGATCCCGGCCATCCGGTTGGAATCGGCCTGTGCCTCAGGTGGGGTTGCCCTGCGCCAGGGCTTCCTCGATATCGGCTCCGGTAATTCCGAGGTTGTGCTGGTCGGTGGGGTTGAGAAGATGACCGATACCGATCGGGTGACCGATGGTCTTGCCTCAGCCGCGGATCAGGAATACGAGGTCTTCCACGGTGTCACCTTTCCAGGACTCTATGCCATGATTGCCCGGCTCCATATGGAGCACTATGGAACGAAACGGGAGGACCTGGCCCTGGTTGCGGTCAAGAATCATAAGCATGGCACCATGAACCCCCATGCCCATTTCCAGCGGGAGATCACGGTTGATCAGGTCCTCGCCTCCTCCTTGGTGGCCGATCCCCTCCGTCTTCTCGACTGCTCACCGGTCTCTGATGGTGCGGCCTGTGTCGTCCTCTCATCCTTGGAATGGGCCAAGGCCCATGGCAAAACCCCGGTCAAGATTATTGCTTCGGCCATGGCCACCGACACACTCGCCCTCCACCAGAGAAAGGAGATCACCACCCTCGGTTCAGTGGTCGAATCGGGTCGGAAGGCCTATGCCATGGCCGGAGTCGGACCGGATCAGATCGATTTCGCCGAGGTCCACGACTGCTTCACCATCGCCGAGATCGTGGTGAGTGAGGATCTCGGTTTCTTCAAGAAAGGAGAAGGTGGTAAGGCGGTTCGAGAAGGGCTGACCGGACTTGATGGTAAGATCCCGATCAACCCATCCGGTGGTCTTAAGGCCAAGGGACATCCGGTCGGTGCCACCGGGGTGGCCCAGGCGGTGGAGGCCTATCTCCAGCTCACCGGCAGGGCGGAGAAACGGCAGATCAAGGACGCCCGGATCGGTCTCATCCAGAACATGGGTGGATCCGGGGCATCATCGGTGGTTCATATCCTGGAGGTGGTCTGATGCCGACCCAGAGACACTGGCGTGAGATACCACAGCGGTATCGGCTGGAGGGGAACTTCTGTCCCGACTGTAACCGTTACTTCCTCCCTCCCCGGCTCGTCTGTCCGGGATGTGGCCGGAAGGAGCTCACCCCGAAGAAGCTCTCCCGGAAGGGAAAGATCGTCACCTTTACCGTGATCCGGGTTCCACCCAAGACCCAGGAGCTGAAGACCCCCTATCCGGTTGCGATCGTTGAGACCGAGGAAGGGGCAAGACTTACCTGCCAGGTCTGTGACTGCGAACCTTCCGAGCTGAGGATCGGACAGGAGGTGGAGATCGTCTTCCGTGAGGTGATGAGGGAAGGCAAGACCGGGGTGATCATGTATGGCTATAAGGCGAGGCCGGTTTAGATGTACCGGATCGAGTCGAAGATAGATCCCAACTCGGCCGAATTCAAGAAGAACTATGAGCATCATAAAAGGCTGGCTGAGGAGCTTAAGGAGCGGCTCGAGAAGGTGAAGAGAGGGGGGCCGGAGTCGGCCCATAAGAAGCATAAGGAGCGGGGGAAACTCTTTGTGCGGGATCGACTCAAACTCCTTCTCGATCCTGATACCCCCTTCTTAGAACTCTCACCGCTTGCTGCCTGGGGGATGTATAACAATGAGGCGCCCCAGGCCGGTATTGTTACCGGGATCGGAGTGGTTAAGGGGAGGGAGGTGATGATCGTGGCCAATGATGCCACGGTCAAAGGGGGGACCTATTTCCCGGAGACGATCAAGAAGCATGTCCGTGCCCAGGAAGTGGCGATGGAGAATCGCCTCCCCTGCATCTACTTGGTCGACTCCGGCGGTATCTTCCTCCCCCATCAGGCCGGCACCTTCCCGGATAAATACCACTTCGGGAGGATCTTCTACAATCAGGCCCGGATGTCGGCGATGTCTATCCCCCAGATCTCGGTGGTCCTGGGCTTCTGCACTGCAGGTGGTGCCTATGTCCCGGCGATGTCGGATGAGACGGTGATTGTGAAGGGAAGGGGGACGATCTATATCGGTGGCCCCCCATTGGTCAAGGCGGCAACCGGTGAGGTGGTGACACCGGAGGAGCTCGGTGGTGCTGATGTCCACTGCCGGATCTCAGGAGTGACCGACCACTATGCCCTTGATGATCACCATGCCCTCGAGATCACCCGGAATATTGTCGAGAATCTGCCCGGGAATAAAAAGTTTGAGCTGGATGTCGAGGAGCCTGAAGAGCCCTATTATGATCCGGATGAGATCTACGGTATCATCCCGACCGATCTGAAGAAACCTTTCGATCAGCGGGAGATCATCGCCCGGCTCGTCGACGGCTCCCGGTTCCATGAGTTTAAGGAGCTCTATGGCACAACCTTAATCTGCGGTTTTGCCCGTATCATGGGCTATCCGGTCGGTATCCTTGCCAACAACGGGGTTCTCTTCTCCCAATCGGCCCTGAAAGGGGCCCATTTCATCTCGATGTGTGCGGTCCGGAAGATCCCGATCATCTTCCTCCAGAACATCACCGGTTTCATTGTCGGGAAGCAGTATGAACATGGTGGTATTGCCAAGGATGGTGCCAAGATGGTCCATGCGGTCGCCAATGCCGATGTCCCGAAATTCACGGTCATCACCGGGGGCTCTTATGGTGCCGGTAATTATGCGATGTGCGGCCGGGCCTATGGGGCGAGGCTCCTCTTTATGTGGCCCAATGCCAAGATCTGTGTCATGGGTGGGGAGCAGGCCGCTGATGTCCTGACCGATGTGAAGGTGAGGGCACTCAAAAAGGAAGGGAAGGAGCTGACCCCGGAGGAGATCAGAAGGATCAGGGAGCCGATCCTGAGGAAGTATGAGGAGCAGAGCTCGGCCTACTACTCAACCGCCCGACTCTGGGATGATGGGATCATCGATCCTGTCCAGACCCGGACCGTCCTCGCCCTCGGTATCTCGATGGCACTCAATGCTCCGATCCCGGATCACCGGTTCGGGGTCTTCCGGATGTAGGAGGCAAGATGGAGACGATCAGGATTGAAGAGAAGGATCGGATCTTCTGGATCATCTTTGACCGTCCGAAGATCCATAACGCCTTTAATGATGTTATGCTCAGGGAACTGGCCGAGGCCCTGAACATGGTGAAGGACTCCCCCAATCGAGTGGTTGTCCTTACCGGTGAGGGGAAGTCCTTCTCGGCCGGAGCCGATATCAACTGGATGAGGCGGGTGATCAAATACAGCTATGAGGAGAACCTGAGGGAGTCGACCTTCTTAGCCGATCTCTTCCATAAGTTCTACACCCTGCCCAAACCGACGATTGCTGCGGTGAACGGGGCGGCAATCGGGGGTGGGACCGGATTTGTTGCGGTCTGTGATATTGCGATCGCCTCGGAGCAGGCAATCTTCTCCTTCAGTGAGGTGAAGATCGGTCTGGTCCCGGCCTGTATCTCACCCTATGTGGTGAAGAAGTGTGGTGAGGGGAGAGCCAGGGAGCTCTTCATCACCGGGGAGAGGATTGATGCCCGACGGGCCTATGAGATCGGCTTAGTCAACCGGGTTGTTCCCCATGAGGAACTCAGAAGCACGGTGGTCGAGTATGCCCGGCGGATCATCTCCTCCGGACCGAATGCGATTGCAGTCTGCAAACGGCTGCTCGATCGGATCACCGATATGGATTTTGCCCAGGCCCGGGACTTCACCGCCAAGACGATCGCCGAACTCAGGGTATCAAAGGAGGGGCAGGAAGGGATGTCCGCCTTTTTGAACAAAAAGAAGCCGAGCTGGAGTGATTGACGGGTCCGGGTGGAGGGTTTTTCCACTCTAAGCAGCGTCAAGGAGTTGCATCAGCAGATAAGAAGGCTACTTCGAGAAGAATGGGCTTAAGGAAGAATCGAGGCACAAAAACGAGCCGGTTTGGCACTCCGGGCAGGATAAGTCACGATTCATCTCCATTTTATCACCATCGTCTCTATGAGGGAATCCCGAAACCGAAGCGAATAAAGTATGTTGAGAATCAGATTGATGAGGCCAATCTCAACCGAATTTTCCTTAAGTCTTGCGAGAATATGGATGAATTACCGGATTCTTCGGTTCATCTCATGGTTACCTCACCTCCCTACAATGTGGGGAAGGAGTATGATGAGAATCTGAGCCTTTCCGAGTATCTGACCTTTCTCACCAGGGTATGGAAAGAGGTTTACCGGGTGCTTGTCCCGGGAGGGAGGGCATGTATAAATATTGCAAATTTGGGTCGCAAGCCCTATATACCTCTTCATGCCTATATAATTAGAACCATGCTGGATGTCGGTTTCCTTATGAGGGGAGAGATCATCTGGAACAAGGCGGCAAGCTCCAGCCCTTCCACGGCCTGGGGAAGCTGGCTGTCGGCAAAAAATCCCACCCTCAGGGATGTCCATGAGTATATTCTGGTCTTTTCTAAGGAAACCCTTTCGAGGGGAAATCCAGGCAAGCGAAAATCTACCATTTCAAAGTCAGAATTTCTGGAATTCACCAAGAGCGTCTGGACATTTCCGGCTGTTTCAGCAAAGAAGATCGGCCATCCGGCGCCTTTTCCGGTTGAGCTCCCCTATCGATTCATACAGCTCTATACCTTTCAGGGGGAGGTTGTCCTTGATCCTTTTATGGGTAGTGGCCAAACCGCAATCGCGGCAATAAAAACTGAGCGGTATTACATTGGTTATGAAATCAATGAGGAGTATGTTAAGCTGGCAGAGAAGCGGATCCGGGAATATTTGATGGCAGAGAAATCACCAAAGTTATTCTAAATGAGTCACTGTTCGAATTTCGGAGGAGTTCTGAGAAGTTGGATCCTTAAGTTATCTTGGCTAAACCCTTGACAGATCTCAGCCCATACTTCAACATGTTAAAGTATAGACCGGAGGTTACTTGGCCGAGATGGGTAGTTTACCGGTTGTGGCGAAGTCGACGGTTGGAAGTGCAGAGCGATTAAGAGAGCGCCATCTCAAGGGGATGTAGATCGGGGTTGTTGGGGTAGTGAGTGACATTCTGGCTGGCAAGCCGAGTGCGATTGAGCTCTTGACTGAGGAATCAGCCGAGGCGGCTATTCTCCTCCTTAGGGGTGGAGGTGGTGGTTACTGACGATGCGGGGAATTAGTGAATGCGTTGAGGAGATAAGGCATCAGCATGGAAACAACAATGTCAACGGAAAGATTCGATATAAGACGATGCGTAGTTTTAAGAATCGTGAGAGTTTACAGAAGTTCTTAGCGTCCTGATGTTAATCTGACCGCAGTAGTATAGAATATGGAGGGGAAGAGGGCATGGCAGAGGAGGAGACCCCTCCCCCGAAAATCGAACAGTGACGACGAAAATCGGGATCTTGACATAGTGAAGTGATATTGTATGATTAGGATATGGGTAAATCATTCCAGGAGGAAAGATGGAGAGAAGGCGATCAATCTATAGGTTTTTTTTCTCGACCCTTATAGTCTTCATTTTTATCCTTATCGGGGTTGAAGCGAAGACGATTAAGCGGTCCTGCCATGCCTGCTATAAGGTGATTTTTCCGAATTACATCCAGCCTCAGATTATCACCATTGGCCATTTCACCGCACGGCGCGGATGCGGAGCAAGTGTTCCTGATCGGTGTCGTCGTCGGGCACGCCGGAGCGCCCACTCATGCATGAAAGCACACTGGGAGAGCCGTTCCCTTCCCAAAGCGCCTCCAGAATGCTGTTGCGGGCCCATCAAAGGATACGTGATCTCTAAATTGGATGATTATATCCATGCCGAGGTCTATGACTATCTCTCCTGGATTGGTAGCCTTCCAAAGGATTCGATTACCGTGGAGATCCACGCCCTAACGACGGGCTATAGCGGTTGTAAGAAGGAGGTGACACTCACTAAGCGGTATTCAGTACATTTCGATCGGATAAAGAATATCCCTAACCTGCTTGGTGGTGCGGTTCAAAAGAAAGTAATTCTGATTCAAAAGAAGAATGGGCCTATAAAGCGGATCCTCAAGACGGTGAAGAAGGCGCCCGGTGTTTACGACTATACCCTATTCTACAGTGCGGAAGACGCTGATAAGAACCGGATCGCTGGTGTTTATAATCACAAAGGTGATAACAAATATGTTGGCTGCGGCATAAAGGTAGCACAGAATGTCCTTGCCTATTTCGGGATAAAGAAATCTCAGCGGGCGATTTCTCACTATATCAAATCCTACAAGATCGGGAAAAATATTGCGGTATATCCCAGTGATTTGAGAAAGGGGTTGGAGAAGATCTTGGCCGATAATGGGATTGAGAATATCAAGGTTGACCGCTACTCAGGTATGAGCCAGGCTGATATCGAGACCTATCTCAAGCAGGGCTTTCCAGTCATTGCCTTAGTCGATGGTGGAAACCATTGGGTTGCGATTACCGGCAAAAAGGCAAGCAAGATAAGTGAGGATCGGCAGCAGAATCTTTATTATGTTCTGGACAATTGGAAAAATACCGTCCGGAGCTGGTATGATTTGAAACTGAAGTTCGATGAACGGGGCAAGGCCTGGTATCATATTTCCAATACTTCCTACATACCGGGAACAATAATCGTCTTCCAGAAAAAGGAATGACCACTTCCATGAAAGATTAGTTATTCATCGGACCTTTATCACCTTCTGCTCGATCCGACCATCAACCTGGATGAAGTAGATGCCCGGCCTGATCGACTCCGGCTTCACCTCCCGTCCGGAACTGTCGAAGATCCGGCACCGTCGGCCATTGGGT
>QNBE01000104.1 GCA_003645615.1 Caldifarciminota bacterium | reverse complement strand
TATCGAGGTGATCGATCACAACTGCATCAAGACCGTGGTTGAGGACAATTTCGCCCTGATGTATATCTGGTATAAGGATCAGCCTCCATTGCCGAAGGGAACGGAACGGCATGTCACCTTCGTTGCCGAACGGTGGTATCCAGCGGTAGAGGAGAAGATCGCTTCAAGGCCTCAGCTACTTTCCTTGGATGTCGCACCCAACCCATTCTCATCCGAGCTGAAGATCGCATTTTCACTCACCACCTCGAGCGAAATCGAGATCGCCGTCTATGATATCAGCGGGAGGTTGGTAACGCGACTCCTCTCGGGTTCAACCCAAGCGGGAAGACATACCCTCACCTGGAAGGGGACCGATCGAGCCGGTCGCAAGGTTCCAGCCGGAATCTACTTTGTCAAGCTGAGCGGGGCAACCAGTGCGGTAGTAAAGAAGATAGTTATAGCGCGATAGCACGGAGGCGGGGCTCCCCCTGGCCCCGCCTCCGAATGGAGGTGGTGATGAGTTTGGTAGTGATACTAATTATTTCCGGATGGGAGCTGGTCGATTCGATTAAAATCAATTACCGGATTCGAGCCGGTGAGAATTCCTATTTCTACCTCGATACCGGAGGCGACAGCCTCATCCCTTCTCTTCCCGATCAGGGTCTGACCGAGCTGGCCGGGCAGGCGGTGGCCAAGGCCCCGGATTGGCTCAAGGTGGAGCTCGCCGACAACCTCTCTCGATGCTCAAATTCGGTTCAGGATACCGTTGCTAAGGTAATCTTAAATACCAGCCACCCTTATGTCGATGAGGTCTGCTTTGCCGCGGCTCATCTCGCCCCTCAGACCCTATCCAACACCTATTTCGATCCGGAACTGCTCCTCTTCAATGCCCAGGTCCTCTATGCCAATGACGACTCCTTGGAGTATGTCGAGATACTCGATTTTCCCGACTCATCAACTACGAAATACTTCGTGGCCGAATCATCGGCCTCGGGTATCGACACCTTTGAGGTCCAGCTTCCCAAGGATATCTACTACTGGTTCATCGTCCATCCCAAACTCCACAAAGAACTCCCCGCATATATCGATCCCAATACCGGCAATCCCTCACCTACGGGCTATTTCTGGCGCGATTTCCTCTTCAACCATGCGGATCCCGGCTATCCCCTGCTTGTCGATTCATTAAAGGGCTGGAAGACCCTCTGGAATAATAGAAGAAACAACATCGACAACGGCGCAGTCGGTCGGGTGACCGGCTGGATCAAGACGGTGATGGAATTTCAATCCTATCCCCATCATGATCAGCCGGTTCGGATCTATCGACTTCACAAAGGGACCTGTTCGGTCCATTCCTACCTCACCGCCGGGACCGCCCGCGCCTGTCTCATTCCCGCTACGGTGACGGTTGCCTATCGGAACAACCATAAGTGGAATGAGTTCTACGACCGAAGGTGGATCCAGTGGGAACCGGTCAATGTCTTCATGGACGATACCACCACCTATGAGAAGTGGTCCACGATCGGCCAATTCCGTGGGATATTCAACTGGCGTGGTGATGGTAAGATCTGGACCGTGACCAGAAAATATACGAGACACTGCACCCTTACCGTCGATGTTGAGGATAAAAATGGTATCCCGATTGATGGTGCCAGGGTGATCATCGACGGTCCCGGCTTTCCCGGACCCCGGGTGACCATCGGCTGGACCGGTGAGGATGGAAGGTGCCAGTTCATCCTCGGCGATTCGGTAAGCTGGTTCACCGCCCAGGTCCTAACCGAGATCGGTGGTCTGCCGCCAACAAGGGTTATCGAGAACAGTCAACCCGGGATGCATTATCACTGGACCGCAACCATCGATGGTGAGATGCCAAAACTGAAGATAAGTCCCGAGTCCGCCCCGCCGGGGACATTGTATAAGTTTGAGATCTCATTAAAGGCACCTTCAGAATTCCTCTATGGCACAAACCCCGACGACGGCTGCCGGTTTGGAGATAGACAGGAATCGGGCCGGTTAGATCTGTTTATTTGCGACTCGGCGGACTTCGAGCAATACCTATCGGGCAACCCCTTCCATGCGGTCCTGATCGGTGAGGATGTCCAGTCCTTAGATACCAGTTTCATCTTGGGAACCCCCGATCGGTGGCATCTGGTGATCTCCAATGAGGAGCATGTCGTTCTAACCGAAGTCTCAGAGCTCATGGTGAAACTCTACAAGTTTGCACCCGGGGTCGAGGAGGAACCGCCCGAGATCTCGCCGACTGTTCTGGAGCCGATCCATCCCAATCCATTTAAGCCGGGCTTGAAGATAGGGTTCACGATCGGGAGAGAGAAGGTGAACCTTTCGGTCTACGACATCTCCGGAAGGTTGATCAGGAAGCTCGTCGATGGCGGGTTAGAACCGGGCCGACACTCGATCACCTGGGATGGGAGAAATGATCACGGTCGGCCGGTCTCCAGTGGGATCTATTTCCTCACCCTCAGAACACCAGAAAAGACGATAATCAAGAAAGGGGTGTTGATCAGATAAGGGGGTGACGGTATGTCTGTATTAAGAGCATTGGCGATTCTGCTCATTTCATTGGCGACGGAGTCGGCCCAGATCACCTGGTCGACCAAACCCCCGATGCCGACTGCGAGGAGCTGGCTGGGCCTCTGCAGGATCGACAGCCTGATCTTCGCCCTCGGAGGTGAGAATTCTGCCGGGGTTCAGGGGGTGGTTCAGGTTTATAACATCGTTCAAGAATCCTGGAGTGGGATTTCGGCAATCCCGGACGCCCGGAGCGGTTTTGGATGCGCCGTCGTCGATGGCAAAATCTATGTGATCGGTGGCTGGGATGGCTCTTCCTCACTCTCATCGGTCTGGGAGTTCGATCCGGTGAACAATACCTGGACCGCAAAAAGCCCGATGCCCACCCCTCGTGATGGCCTCATTGCGATCGCCTTATCGGGAAAGATCTTCGCCATCGGGGGATGGTCCGGTTCATCGGTCACCAATGCCAATGAGGTCTATGACCCCGCTACCGATACCTGGATTGCCAGGACTCCGATGCCCACACCGAGGGCTGCCCTGACCGGACAGGCGGTCGACGGTAAGATCTATGCGATCGGAGGGACACCGGATGGCTTTGAGGGCTTGAGGACGGTCGAGGAGTATGATCCCATAAATGACCGGTGGCGGGCCAAAGCCAGTATGCCGACCGGCCGTTTTGGTCTCGGGTCGGCAAGGATCGGATCCGAGATCTATGCGATTGGTGGATTTAAGGGTCCGGGGTCGATCTTCTCGGCGGTTGAGGTCTATGACGTCGCCGGTGATCAATGGCGTAGTGATAACCCGATGCCGACCGGAAGGTGGGCCCTCGGCGTCGTTGACGACGAACCCAACCGCTCGCTCTATGCGATCGGCGGTCAAACCTCATACCATTCGGGCTGGGTCGGGACCAATGAAGAAGGGAGCCTGCCTCCGAATGTTGCCACCTCTTCCAAGGAATCTGGGATCAAGATCCATCCCAACCCATTCAGGCATAAGGTGTGGATTGAAGGGGTCGAAGGATTCACCATCTATGACCTCTCGGGAAGATTGATCAGGGCGGTAGATGGAGAGAGCTGGGATGGACGGGATCGTCAGGGGCGCGAGGTTTCCGAAGGGATCTATTTCATCGCCATCCATCGGGCCGAGGGAGATTTGGTGCGGAAGGTGATAAAGTCGAAAGGAGGAGGCGAATGATCGCCCTTATAATTATTTGTTTATTCTCCCAACCTATGTGGCCGACCTTCCAGTTCAACAATCAGAGAACGGGCAGGTCTCCTTATATAGGTCCTGAGGAGGCGGATACCCTCTGGACATACACGCCGGGTGGCGGTATCACCTGGTCTTCGCCGGCAATAGGGGAAGATGGGACCATCTATTTTGGGTCCCGGGATGGCAATCTCTATGCGATAAATCCCGATGGCACCCTCAAGTGGACCTATGGGACAAATGGTGCAATTCAATCTTCGCCGGCGATTGGTGCTGATGGCACGATCTATATCGGTTCGGATGACGGCAATCTCTATGCCATTGAGGATTCGATCACCCATGGTAAGTTGAGATGGAAGCACGAAGTGATCAATCCCCAGTATCCACCCCGAGGTCCGATCATGATAGGAACCGATGGAACCATCTATGTTGCGGCAGGCCATCTCGAGGCTCTCGACGAGAACGGAAACCTCAAATGGGATTATAATACCGGTGCCGCTAATACCCCACACGGCACCGCACTCTCTCATGACGGTTCTACCATCTATGTTGAACACGCCACTTTCTCTGACTACTACCTGACTTCCTTAGACACCAGTGGCAGTGTAAATTGGGAACTAGACATCGGCGGTGCCCCTTTTGACTTCTCCCATTCGACCCCCACGGTCGGTTCTGATGGGGTGATCTACTTCCCGACCGGATTTTCCAACTCCAAGCTCTATGCGATAAACCCCAATGGCACAGTCAAATGGTCACTGGGCGGTCTGGGTGATCTAAGATATACCTCAGCGGGTATTGGTCGTGGGGATACCATCTATATGGCGGGTGGGTTCGGAAAGAATTTCCATGCGATTGATCCAACAGGCACCAAGGTCTGGACATTCACCACCGCCAACTATGTCCTCTCATCGCCGATCATCGATGGGAACGGCACCATCTACTTCGCATCCTATGACAGCCTTTTTGCCGTCGGTGCCGATGGGACATTGATCTGGGCTTTTGGTCTCGAGGCGAATGCCAAATCGAGTCCGGCGATGGATACCTCCGGTGTAATCTACATCTGCTCGGCTAACCGGCTCTATGCGATCGGAAAGAAACCGAGGATTACCGCGGATCGGAAGATACCCGAGATTCTCTCACTTGAGGTCTATCCCAACCCCTTCCGTGACCGGGTGAACATCAGATGGAAGATGGAGGATGGAAGATTGAAGTCCGAAGACATCTCGCTGAGGATCTACGATGCCACCGGAAGGAAGGTTAAACAATTTATACTGCCTACTGCTTACTCCTTAGTGCCTACTGTAATCTCCTGGGATGGGACCGACGATTCAGGAAAGAAGGTCAAAAGCGGGGTCTATTTCTGCACACTAAAGGCTGGCAATTTTTCTCAGACCAGAAAACTGCTGCTTTTGAGGTAAAGGGGAAATGTATCGCTTGGGGATGATAATCATACTATCGATGTTGGGAAGTGCCCATCCATGGCCTTTAACAGAAAGTAACAGCTGGATAAGAGACATTCCCACTGTCCATGACTTCATGCCCTTGGGAACGGTGGTGGTGGAGACTACCAACCACATGATAATATTCAATCCCGAGGATCCTCAATGGCGGCTCAACTGACTCATATTTGTGGGGGTTGGTCTGACCCCGGACAGCTCGGATACCATAATGATCCAGATCCATCTTCCCCACAAGGCATTGGTGAGGGCAACCGTTTATGATACATTCTGGCATGCTTACGGAGTGAGGGGGCCACTTTACTGGGATGGAGAACAGAGAGTTTATCCTCTACCCACCGCCTACTCGGACAGTGAGGCAAGCTATTATCACAGTATATCTTATGATTCTACCCAGCGCCAATATCTATATAAATTAGAGCCCTTCAATGGGCCTGGAGTCGAGCTTGAGATTCAAGCCCAGGCGAGGGGGATACCGTTCTGGATCGGGAAGCCGGAGGGGGCTTACATTATCCACGGCGCCTGTAAGATCAAGGAAGATGTTGATATCTGGGGTGCCTACTGGGATGTTGGAATAATGAAATCGGATTTAAAGCTTCCGGATGGTAGAAGTTACACCTTCTATGGAGGCTTCCTATGGGATCGGGCCTATCATCGGGTTTACTATAGTGATTCGGCGGCCGGAACCGGCTGTGGTGCGCCATTATCATTTACTGCCCTTGGGATTCAGGGAGAAAATGTTGATATGATGATACTCCAGAGCATCAAGCCGGCCGGGTGTCCGGTGCAGACACCGGTGCCATTTCAGCATCAGGGGAGGATAAACTTTCCACTCCTGGGAAAGGATTTTACCTTTGACCACTTTACCTATCACGACAACGGTGGTCTCCAGCCGGATAGTCACTATCTATCCGGTCGTTATGCTGGAGGAGAGGTCAATCTGGTCGGAACCGTCTTTAGATTTTGGCCTCCTCAGTGGCATCCCTCTCAGGGGGTATATTGGGACAGCACACTAAGATATGTATGGGGGCGGGCCTTTATCAGATGGAACGGGTTCCTGACACTTGAACAGGATACGATATGGGTGAAGGATTGGATCGGGATTGGTGAGTTTACCAGAGATGAGCCTGGACCTGGGTTGAGAGGGGATCGAGACCGGGAGATGGAAAGTAAGTTAATGATAGCGGTGGCCCCTACCCCATTCACAGGAAAGGTAAAAATCGACTACTCGATACCATCTGACATCGGGAATCCAGCAGATGTCTCATTAAAGATTTTTGATCCCAGCGGAAGGGAGGTGAGATCATTTCCACTTGAGCAACTCCTTCAAGGGGTTCCCCTTTTCTGGGACGGTACGGATAGCGACGGTAGAAGGGTGAGCCCCGGGGTTTATTTCTGCAGGCTCGCGATCGGGGAACTCTCGGTTACCAAGAAGGTGCTGTTTTTAAAACCGGTTAAGGGGAGAAGGCATAAGTGAGGATAGGATGTGCCGAGGGGTAGGAGCATCTCTTTTTCTCTTTTCATTACTCAACGCCACCACCTACTATGTTGCCCTCTGGGGCAATGATAACTGGCCCGGGACATCACCGGATTCGGCCTGGCGCCATATCGCCTACGCCACTCAACGGGTGGAGGCGGGTGACAGTGTATTGGTTTTTGAGGGCGTTTATGAAGATGAGCATGCCGTATTCGCAAATACTGGTAATCCGGGCTCTCCCATCGTCCTTACCGCTTATAGTGATACATTTGTGATGGATGGGATAGACAGCACCGGTATCGCAATCCGGATCGCAGATAAATCATACATCTCGATATCAGGATTCCATATTAAAAACTATGAAATAGGACTGAAAGGTGAGGGATCATTGGAAAATTTATCTCTCAGTGACTTCGTTATAGAAGATATCGGTGGGGAAGGTGTGCATTTGAATTCTGCCGCCCTTCGGAATTGTCTTATAACCGATTTCATAATCCGGGATACAGAAGGTAAAGCCCTATCTCACTATGACTTTGGCGCACATCCATGTTATGACAATGAAATATCTCATTTTCTCATAAGGGACATCGGCGATGAGGGAATCCTTTGGGAAAATGGGAGGAGAGATCACTTTCACCACGGAAAGATATGTAACACGGCAAGTGATGGGCTACACCTGTATAAGAATTCGGACAGTTGCGTCATAGAATATATCCATATAGATACGACCGGCTGGCACGGTATCGCAATCCATGACCCTTATATGAATCGCCCCTGCTCTTGCAATGTGATAAGAAATTGTTTTGTTAGAAATGCCGACCATGGTTGTATCGACCTCCATTCAGGTGCTTTTAATACCGTGATAGAAAACTGTTCTCTTATTGGTCCAAAATATACCACCGGGATATATTTTCATAACCGTGGTGCCGGTCTTTTGGCTCAGAATAATTATATCAAGAATATGCACTGGGGTCTCTTCTGCGGACATACAGATGAAGGACAGTTCATCAGAGATGTCGTTTTTAAGAATAATGTAGTGGAAAATACCCAGCGATATGGTGGTTGTGCCTGGAGGGATGCAGGTAATCGTGTGCTTGCCAATATAAGTTTTATTGATAATACATTCATTCGCTGCTCTCAACAGTCTGGTTATCATAATCTTGTTCTCGTTCGGGTGGATACCGCCCATATTGAAGGAAATTCATTCATAGAATCGCAGATTCCTGATGAGCCCCACATCCGTCTTGGAGAGGTCTCTGAGGGGCTTGTTCTTGATCTGAAAGACAACTTCACGAGGATTCGAGTCTATGATACTGATGCGAGGCTCGAATTCTCAGATGGAAGGGCTTTCACCGAAGATGGCAGCAATCGGTCTTTCTGGTATTCTGATGTGAGCAGGTATCTACTAAATCTTGATGAGACGATAGAAGTCAAGACCTTCAAGATGACCCTTTCTCCTTCGAGTGATTCCGTGGAACTTTTCATCTACGAGTGGGATACCACCGGGATCTGTTATAAAAAATGGGGTGAGTTGAGCCCGACCCCAACGATTACAACATCGCATTCGGTGGGTGACTTTCCACCATTCAGTCTGGTCAGGGTAAAGGTCGATGG
>QNBE01000103.1 GCA_003645615.1 Caldifarciminota bacterium | reverse complement strand
TTATTGCAATAATATGCCTTTCCGTAGTCATCTTAGATCTCTACTTTGCCCGAAGGACATTATTACAAAAAACCGGTGATGTAAGTTCTATTGGCCAACATACCCAATCCCTCTCGCAGTTCGTCGATGAGGCAATTGACCGGCTGAAGGAGAAGGAGATGATTGTTACCAAAATGGCAACCATTGTCTCCCACGAATTGAAGAATTCCCTTTCCACAATAATGGGACTTATTCGTAGCGGTGGAGTTGAAGAAAAGAAGCTTAATCATGAGATAAAGAGGATGCTTGAATTCCTCGATCGGATATCCCTCTTTACCAGACCGATAAAGGTAAAAAATGAACTTATCTGCTTGAATTATCTAATCCTCGATGTCCTACAGGATTTCAGAACCGCTACTGAGACCGTATTAGAATTTAACAGCTCCGATGAACTAAGGATTACTACCGATCCGGTTATTTTAGAGCATATCTTAAAGAATATTATAAAAAATAGCATTGATGCCCTTGACGGAAGAGGTAAGATCCAGATCGATTTAGAAAAGAAGCCCGAGAAGGTCTCTATCTCAATAGCCGATGATGGACCCGGCATCCCCCCCGAGGATCTTAAAAAGATATTTCAACCCTTCTATACCACCAAACCCGATGGAACCGGACTTGGTCTTGCTATTGTCAAGAGGTTCTCCGAGGCGATTGGAGCTGAGGTCTCCGTCTCCAGTAAACCGGGGAGAGGAACCAGGTTCATTCTGGAATTACCCAATGTCTGAGGTTCTGGTTATCGAGGATAAACTAAGCTTCGCCGATCTACTCAAGAGGAAATTGAAGGAACTGGGAATCGACTCCATAACAACCGAGAGTGGAAAGAAGGGGCTCGACCTTCTCACCAAACACACTTTTCGAGTGGTTATTCTGGATCTCCGTCTCCCGGATGCCGATGGTATCGATATCCTCAAAGAGATCAAGGAGGCCGACCCCTCGATTGAGGTCATTATAATCTCGGCCTACGGGACAATTGAGCGAGCGGTAGAAGCAATGCGCCTCGGTGCCCATGATTTTATCCCCAAACCGGTTGATCCCGAACATCTCGGTCTTATTGTCTTAAGGCTCCTACGAGAAAGGAGGCTGAAGGAAGAATATTTGATGATCAAGAAGGAGTGGGAGGAACAGATTGGCTTTGAAATCGTCGGGGTGAGCAAGGCACTCCAAGAGGCGCTGTATCACTTAAAAAAGGCGGCCGCATCTGATGCCACAGTTCTTCTGATCGGAGAGAGCGGCACCGGAAAAGAGCTATTTGCTCATGCGCTCCATAGGTTAAGCCGGAGAAAAAATCGCCCCTTCGTTCCAATCAACTGTGCCGCAATACCTCGGGAGCTCTTAGAGAACGAACTTTTTGGCTCGGAGCGGGGCGCTTTTACCGGTGCTACCGCAAGGAAGATCGGTAAGTTAGAAATCGCACATCAAGGCACCGTCTTCCTGGATGAGGTTGCTGATCTCGATCTATCACTCCAGGCGAAGATCTTAAGAGTTATTGAGGATAAGACCTTTGAGCGGTTGGGGGGACTAAAACCGATTCGGGTTGATGTTAGATTTGTTGCCGCCACCAACCGTGATCTGAAGACCTTGGTCATCGAAAAGAAATTTCGGGAGGATCTTTATTATCGACTCAATGTCTTTCCGATTGCACTGCCTCCGTTGAGGGAGAGAAAGGAGGACATCCCCCATCTCGTGGAACATTTCTTAAAAAAACTCGGCGTAAACAAATCCCTCAATCAACGGGCCATGGATAAACTCTTCTCTTATCACTGGCCCGGTAATGTCCGGGAGCTGGAGAATGTAATTGAGCGGGCCACAATCCTCTGTGAGGGTGATCTTATCGGCCCATCTCATATCCTCTTGCCAATAGAAAATAATTTCTCGGTGGGAAGTCTCAAAGAGGCCAAAAAACGCAGTATCAGAGCAGTTGAACGCGATCTGATCATTAAGGTGTTGAGGGAGACTAAGGGCAATAAGAAGGCCGCCGCTGAAAAACTCGGCATCTCCTATAAAACATTACTCAAGAGGATTAAGGAGTATGGTATCGATTAACATATTATTACTATTTGTTTTCCTGGATGTCAGAATCTCACCTCAAGAGATCGAACTTGGCTATTTCCCTAAGGATCAGATAATCACGGCAAACTTTGAGATAGTAAATAACACCAGATTCCCTTTGAGGGTTCAAAAGATACTGCCTTACTGCAGTTGTATCACGGTGGAGGATTATGATACTATTGTCTTTCCTTTTTCTAGGGCTAAGGTTACTTTTAAATTTGACTCAAGAGGTATGTCCGGACCTTTTCATAAGGAGGTTCTGATTAGAACAGACCGCTTCGGATACCAATTTCTAAGATTTGCCGTAGGAGGTTTCATCCTTGATTTCCCAATGAAATCAAACCTCTCGAAAAATGCTGGTAAAATTACCATCTACACCTATTCCTCCCCTGCAAGAGTAGTGCTACTATCCAAACCTGAAAAAACGTGGGTAAGAATCATCAAAAGAAAGCAAGCAGTAGTGCTAACTCTGTATTCTCTAACAAGTTTTAACTTCAATGGGATTAGAATCCTGATCGATAGGAAAATCTATACTATCCCACTCAGTCGGAAGAGAAATATCATTCCATCTTTAAGGAAAAAAATTCCCCATTTTGAGAAAACTGTCGAATTTTCGTATATTTCTGGTCTTAAATGTTGGCATCGGTTTGCACATATGTAAAGAGGAGGTAGTCATGAAAAGAGGGTTCACATTGATTGAGATGATGGTTGTAATTGTGGTAATGGGCCTTCTTCTGGCGATGGTAGTTCCTGTTGTCTCTCGAACCTTTTACACTCGATCACAATCAGTAAATCAGGTCTATACCCTATTACAAAGAGCTCGATTTCGGGCCATCTCACGTCTTACCACTTGCCGGGTCGAACTGGACGGTAATAACGATGCCGTCTCTCTCTGGGATGGAGGGGTTAGGGTCGAAGGCCCCTATCCTCTTAGCCCAGAGACCGACCTAAGACCGGATGTGGTAACCTGGATCTGGTTCTACAGTGATGGCACCGCAGATGATGGAGGTGGCAATCCCCCTCCTCCGGTTCAAGTCCACTATGGCAAAAATCTCGTCGCATTCAAGACGATCCGAGTATACCAGGCCAGTGGTATACCCGTGATTCAATAGGGGGGTGTGATGAAAGGGTTAACCTTGATTGAACTAATGGTTGCCTTGATCATCATCGCTGTCGCCCTTATGGCCCTGGCTCAATCGAGAGTGACTTCGGATGCGATTGCCTTTGGAGCTTCCCAATCAAGGAATGCCACTGCTCTCGCTCAAGATCTCTTCGAAGATCTCAGAAACCGGCCATTCGATTCATTGATACCTGGCACTTATTCTGACCAGATTGGAGGGGTAACCAGGACTTGGACTATAATCCCTGATGGCCATCCGCCTGATCCTGACCTTTTACTAATTAATCTCACTATTCAGTGGCCAGAGCCCGGAAGAATAAGGTCAGCTAATTTTACAACTCATATCACCAGGCGGTGAATCATGAGAAGGAATGGATTTACTTTGGTAGAAATGCTGGTTGTAGTCGTTATCTTCTCGCTGGTTGCCGTCTTTCTCACCAATTATCTCCTGACCGAACGCAAACAACACGAAGCATACGAACTCATGGTTCAGACTCGAAACAATGTTCTTTGTGCTCTTAACATCATTACCCACGATCTGAGAATACTTGGAGCAGATCCGGAGTTTACGAATCAATTCAATTTCCTGTATCAAGATAATTCCGGAAATTTCCAGACCGATCACTTCCAGATGCTTTTTACCGCCGACATCAATCCTACCATCGGTCAGCTTGGGGACGGTTCCTGGAGCCCATCTACAGAAACATTTGGGTTTTATCTTCAGAATAACACTATCTATCGACCTACACTGGATATCCACCGTAATTGGACACCCAACAATGACCGACCCCTTGTGAATGGGATCACCAATCTCACTTTCGACTACCGAGTGTGGGATGAAGGGACTCAACAGATTATAGTAGTTACCGATCCAACGCCGAGCCAGCTCGATGATGTCGTTGCTGTAGATGTTCATGTTACCGGACAGAGCTCTCAACCATTACCGACAACCGAGAGTCTCTATACTTTCAGTGCCCAAACCAGAGTGACACTCAGAACCAGACTTATTGGAGGGTAGAATGCGAGGAATTGCGCTCGTCTATGCTTTAGTGATCATGTTCGTCTCGGTAATGCTAATCGCAGCCGCAGTGATCCTCTCAACAACTGAAATAAGGCTGGCCGGGACGACGAAGATAAAGACCAGAAAATTCGATGCAGCAGAGAGTGGCTTGGAACAATTCGCTCGGCACTTTGGCACCTATGGAGAAGTTGATTCAGCCGATTATAATGTCCAGGTTGGACCAACCATTGAACAGGTCACGGTTAAGATAACCGGTAAGCAACTGGCAAAACATGCGTCTGGTTTTACCATCTCAAAAGCGCCACTAACCAAAAGATTAAATTACTATACTGCGCCCTTAACTGCAACCGTCAATCCTGGAAAATCTCAGATCCAATCCGTCCTTGATGTTCAGATAAGTTATGGCCCCTTAGGGGTAGGTACGGAGCATGATTGAGGAGGTGTACTATGTTTAAACTGTTAATTACGGTTCTTATCATGACGAATCTACTCGCTCTGGAAATCGATCTTAGCAAAGCGGATAATCTCCTTCTCACCTGGAACTGTTATAGCTATGCAGAAGGGAAGGAAATTTCCTTCAGAGAAATCTTTGCTAAGGCTGGAGACAACATTAGAATTGAACGCTGGTTCGTCAATCCGGGTGAAAAACCTAACCCTGATGCCCGAAGCATCTTTATTGGAAATAGCAAAACCGGTTATATCTATTCACCCTGCTGTAAGGAAAAGAAAGTAAAAACTGCTGATTTGAATCCGAATCGTGCCGTTATGGAAATTGCGTACGGTTGTCCCTGGTGGTTTACCCTCAAGAACTCGAAGGTTGCTCACGATTACCAAAGAGGTAGTTTAGTATATGCTACCCCCTACCAGAAAGTATATCTTGATCCGGGAACCCATCAGCCCTCTGAAATCCTCTATTTCCACCTCCGGATTGTGTATGATTCTTATGTATCTCTTCCTGGACTCGGCTCTCTACCAAGGAGCATCAAGGTCTACGATGGAGATAAGCTTGTTTTGAAAAAAAGCCTTACTGTCTCTGAAGATGTCTCCGATGCTCTATTCCACGCAGAGAATCTTCCTTTCAAGGTGGGGTCAGAGAAAATAAAGGCGGTCGACATTCCGACAAAGGAGGAATAATGCGCAAACTAATTATCTTGTTGTCTTTAGTGTTTATCACAACCCTTCTGGCTGACGACACCGAACTTTTCAAAGTTTCTGTGCCCCCTCGAGCGATGATGGTGCTCGACTACTCTGGAAGCATGTGCTGGCATCCTTACTCACCCTGGTGGGGATGCTGGGACGGTTGGCCCTGTGTCCAATATATTTGGTGGTATGGATTACCGGCCATCCCTCTGGATTCATGCCGCTATGGTATCCTACGCACGGTCTGTTTTGACCTGCTCGATGCCAATGATGACTATAAAGTCAATTCACTCGACGAGCAAGAACTCGGCGTCGAAATCGGTCTGCTCCGATACTCCGGAGTAGATGGACCTGGTGGTGATTTGGACCCGAAGTATTTCCGAGTGGTTTATGGTCTTGGTGATGCTTCTTATTCAGATGTCTGGAGCGGGATCTGGAAACCTGAGCCCTGGGGTGGCACACCGATGAATTTTGCCTTGAATAAACGGGATAAAGTAGGTGCCCCATACTGGCAGGAATCGGCCCGATGGTATTTCATCAACAAAGCTTTTCCTAATGATCAAGCCCGCGAGTGTCGTAATTATGCAGTTGTTCTCATCACCGATGGTGAAGATACATATGATTGCAATGGCACTGGTGGTAGCGGCAGCCCGAGTCGAAGACGTGCTTCCGTTCATGCTGCATGGCGGCTCCATCAACTCTGCCCTGATTCCCTTCAGTTGGATTCTGTTCTGGTCTTCGTAGTAGGGTTGGGAAAGATGTCCACCTCTTATAAAAACGTGCTCAACTGGATGGCACGTTGGGGCGGAACCGATAATCCATTAGAGCCTAATGTGGGTGATCCCAACGCTTACAGCTGGCCAGATGACAGCTGTTCTGGTTTCTACGATCCGAAAGACTACGATCTCTCCGGTTATGCTTTTATCTGTGAGGATGCTCAAGCTTTAACTAAGGCATTGAAGCTCATCTTCGAGATGATTAAGAAGATGAACTATCACTTCTCTTCGGTTGGTGTCCCCAATGTTATCAGTGAGAGAATCGAAAGTGATAGTTGCGCTTTCATTGGCTCTTTCATCCCACAATATGGCTCTTTCTGGGAAGGACACCTCTATAAAGTAAAGCTTGATACCGAATTCCAACCTGTTGATACCCTCTGGGATGCCGGGGATATCTTATCCAATACGCACCCTGACAACCGACGGATCTACACAATAAAGAACGGAACCTGGCAGAGTTTCGATACCACCAATCCTAATCTTACTCCAGCAGACTTCGGGGTTCTGACTCAAAGCGAGAAAAATGCTATCATCAAATTCGTCCGCGGCAACACAAACCCGAACAAGTGGTACTTAGGCGATATCTTCCATTCCTCACCGCTTGTTGTAGGTCCTCCACCTCCCTTCTTCTACGATGTGGGTTATAAAGCTTTTGTTTCCCGGTGGCGAAATCGCGACACCCGAGTCTATGTGGGAGCCAATGATGGGATGCTCCATGTATTTGATGGCGGTAACACCCCTCCTTCCGGTGGTGACGAAATCTGGGCGTTCATCCCGCCTGATCTCCTTCCAAAGTTGAAAACAATGGCTTTGGAAGATAGCCATACCTACTACGTTGATGATGCACCGGTTGCTTATGGCATCTGGGATGACAGGAATGGTGACGGTGCCAAGGATTCCACCGAATGGAAGACACTTCTTGTTGGTGGAGAAAGACAAGGAGGAAGATCCTATTATTTCCTTGAGATCACCGATCCAAATCAGATCCCTCCTAATGAGGTGGGTTATACCTTCAGCGACACACTCTTAGGAGAAACCTGGTCAACACCGGTTCTGCATCGAGTCGCCCACTGGAGTTCAAATCATTTTGCAGAAAGATGGTTCGCCTGCTTCGGTGGTGGTCTTGATACAAGCGACACTGAGATTGGTCGGTCATTCTACATCGTGGACGTTAGTGGTGACAATAACGGTTCCAACTCATTGGGCGTGATCCGATTCGATCCTAACAATACTCCCGGTCTTAAGTACTGTTTTCCTTCTGCACCGGCCGTAGCTGATATTATTGACTCGACACGACCCGGTGGAATCTTCCCTGATGGCTACGCCGATATGATTTATATCGGAGATTACGCCGGAAATATGTGGCTTGTGGACATCTCCAGCCCGCATCCGAGTGACTGGCATATGGCAAAGGTTTTTGAGAGCAATCCAGCGAAGAAGCTCAGATGTTTCTTTGCACCCTCGCTTGCCCTTCAAGTGTTAGAGCAGAATATCGGCGATACTGTCTTGATTCTCAAGAAGATCCCCTGGCTCTTCTGGGGCACCGGCGATCGGGCGAATATCCTTGAGGGAAATACCCGGAACCGTTTCTACGCGTTGAGAAATCCAGACACTGCTTCAGTCGTCACCGAACTTGATCTCGATAACATTACCGGCGGTGGACTTCCCGATACCAGTAAGGCTGGCTGGTATATTATCCTGGATAAGGGAGAGAAGGTAGTCTCCGTCCCGATTGTCTTCGATGAGAACGTCTACTTTACGACCTTTATACCTGAACAGCAAGCAGGTCAAGGGCAAGATCCCTGCAATCCGAGCTCAGGGACTTCCTATCTCTATGCGATGAATGCCTGGACTGGTAAAGCGGTATTTCCTGAGGGACGAAGGAAGATAATTCCTTCGGTAGGTGTCCCAGGTCAGCCGAAGGTTCTCTTTGGTGATAAGATAAAACTCATTGCTGGTGAGGAAGTAATTGAACTTCCCGGTGAGGCCGTCCGAGTGCGATACGAATCCTGGGAATCAACAAGATAAGGGATCATTTCAGGGGTGGGGAGCAGGATTAAAGTCAATTCCTGCTCCCCACTAATTAATTTTTAATTTCTATACGTCAAATTTCAGGAAAGTTGAGGCCGCTTTTAATTGTAATGTTTAACCAGTTCTGAGGAAGAAAGAGAGTTGTTAGCGGTCTTCCTTGCCCGGCGGCGGCTGATCAGG
>QNBE01000102.1 GCA_003645615.1 Caldifarciminota bacterium | reverse complement strand
CGTAGATCCTGGCCCGGACCCTTCGGGAATCGGTTCCAGCCAGGACCTCGGCCTCCATCCCCTTCTCAACCTCTGGAGCGAACCGCTCCGGGATGCCGACCTCCACCTTCAGGTTTCGGCTGTCGATTACCATCGCAACCGGGACCTGTGGGCTGACCCGCTGGCCGACATCGACAAAGATTCTGGCCAACCGTCCCGAAATCGGACTCCTGACATAACTCTTCTTATACTCAAATCCGACCAGGTCGTTCTGGATTACCAGGATCGGTTCGTTTCTCTTGAGATAGCCACCCTCCGGTTTCAACTTCTTGACCACCCTTCCCATAACCTCAGGGGTGATCGTCACCTGCTTCTCACCGACCACCTTTCCCAGGAGCTCCACCCGATCCTGGACCAGACCCCGATCAACGATCCGGGCCTCGACGAACTTTATCGGCACATACTCCTCGATTCTCTCCTTGGGCCTAATGATGATGATCGCAATCAGGATCAAAATGATCACGATCGGGATCATTATTCTTTTCATCACTCCTCCTTACCGAGGGCAAGCATCAGATCATTATAGGCCTGGTCATATTCGATCCTGGCCTTGAGATATCCGATTCGGGCCTGGGCATAAACGAGCTCACCATCAAGGAGCTCGATCGATTTGGCCAGACCACTATTATAGCGCTCCTCGATCATCCTCCTCGTCTCCTCGGCCTGGAGCATCACCTTCTTTTGAGCCTCAATCATCGCCCTGGCCTTCTTCAACCTGAGATAGGCCGATTTCACCTCGAATTCGATTCCATCCTTGATCAGCTCCTCAAGTATCCTGATCTTCTTCAAACTCAAATGGGCCTCAGCGATCTGACTCTTCTTGGAAAAACCGGTAAAGATTGGCCAGGAGAGACCGATAGTGAATACCCAGGATCCTCCCCATTCATCTTCGGTAAACTGGTAGGGCTTCTTATAATTATAGTTGACCGCACCGAAAGCGGTTGGTAGCCAGGAGGCGACCGCCGATCTCAACCCGATCTCAGCCAGCCTTCGGGAGAGCTCAATCTTTCTCACCTCCCACCGGTGGGTGAGGGCGTGACTGAGGGCGGAGTCGAGATCGACCTCGAAGGAATCGCTCCCGATCTCATCAGTAAGCTCGATCTCCTCATCAATGTTTAATAGCATCTTCAAGCCATCCTTGGCCAGCTTCAGGTTGTTCTCGGCCTCGATGATCTGAGACTCATTCCGGGCCAGTTCGGCCTCAGTCCGGATCAGATCATATCTCGGGGCAAGACCGGCATCATAACGCTCCTTGATCGAGGCATGATAGCGCTTGAGCCTTTCTCTGGTCTGATCAAGCAGTTTCAGGAACTCACGGGCTAAAAGGCAGCCATCATAGCTGTTTCGCACATTCCGGATCAGCTCTGCCCTTTGCCGCCTCAGCTCAAGATCACCCAGTTCATATTTTAACTTTGACATCCGGATCAATCGATAGAGGTTCCCCCATGTGAAGATCGGCTGGGTCAGTTGGGCACCGAGAGAATAGTTCCGGCTTCGACCCATCGGGATCTCAACCGGTGGCTGATTGGGGACCATCTGGAATTTCATCACCGGAATCGGAGATAGATAACTATAGTTAGCATTGAGTGTAATCTTGGGATAGAGGTTGGCATAGGCCTTATCGATCTCAACCAGGGCCATTGTCTGATCGACGGCTCCACTTCTTAAGGAGAGGTTATTCTCAAGGGCAACCTTAACTGCTTCTTCCCGAGTTAAGGGGAGGACCATAAATAGCAGTAGTAACACCTCACCTCCTTCTGATCCCATCAAAGAAGACCTTCAAAATCTCATCAATATCGATCTCGATATCGGAGAAGAATCGGGCCGCCGGAATGAAACGGGTCAGGGCCAGGAAGAGGATCGCGGTATGGAGCGGATTGACCCGGACGAAGACCTTCTTCTTTATCCCCTCACTGATCCAGCCACTCAGGATTTCCACCACCCTTCCGAAGCTCTCGTTCATCTCCTTTTTGATGCGCCGGACAAAAGTCTTCGAGATCGGAATCTGGCCATAGGAGAGGATCCGGTGGATGGGGGGATCGAGAATGGCGATCGTTTTGCCGAATTCAACCATCCGTTTCATCGGATTTGGATTTTTGATCCGGCGCGCAATACTAACGATGTGTTTCATCTGCCGGCTCATCAGTGAGATGAAGAGGTCTTCTTTATTCTTAAAATAGAGATAGACCGTCCCCTTGGCCACCCCTGCCTTCCTGGCGATCCTTTCCATCGTGGCCCGACTGTAGCCCATCTCCATAAAGACCTTCTCCGCGGCATTCAGGATGATCTCCTGTTTGGTCATAGCCTGATCCTCAGACCGGAGTAGAGAGCAACATACTTCTCATCATGATCATCAAATCCTAACCGGTCGAAATGTTCCGAGAGGAGATAATAATAATAGCCTCCCAGCCTCAGGTCCAGAAATCGGATCGGCCGATAGTTAAACTCAATGCCGCCAAAATAACCCCAGTCCTTAAAATCGACCTTACCGGTCGGAAGTTGCATGATCTCACCCTGAAATTTCAACCGCCAGGGGTGGTGGCAACCACCCAGGATGAGGAAAAGTCTGAGCGGACCAGAATAGAAGGTCCTGGTGAGATCGAAACCGTAATAGAGTTCATAGCTCTCCCCCTCATAGGAGAAGGGTCCGGAATCGAACCGAACCGGATGGAAGGCAAAACCGATCCGGTGCCGGTCGATAAAGCCCAGATCAGCACCAACCCGATAGGTCCAGCGATGATCATATCCGGAGAGGTCATCGCTCCGGGGCAGGAGCAGAAGGCAGTCACCACCACACCCGATGGTAAATGTGATTAGAAGCAGAGCCATATCACCTCCTGACTGACCGGTCAGTCATCATAATATAATATACTCAGATTTTTAGTGATGTCAAGATCCCGATGCTCAAGTCAGGAAAGGCGGCCCTTTTAAACCTTACATCGGTAGATCCGATACCTCTTATACACCCTCCCCCCAACCTTCTCGATCGTATTCTTGGTAACCAAGTTGTCCTCCAGGATCCAGGAGAGCTCACCACCCCAGTAGCCCAGCTTCTTACCGGCCATAATCGACTCATAGAAGAGGATCGCCTCCAACCCCATCCTCCGGTATTTATGCTTCACCCCCATGATCAGCATCCGGCCGAAGTTGATCTTGCGCCGATACCAGAGGAATTTGATAATCCCGATCAGATCGAGCCGGCCATTGAGGTGCTTGAGCACCCGATTATAATCGGGGAGGGAGAGGGCGACTGCGGCCGGTTCGCCACCGATCTCGATGATCGGGACCAGCTCCGGCACACAGAGCGGCTTCAGTTTCTTCTTCATATGTTCAAATTCCAGCTCGGTCATTGGAACAAAGCCCCAGTTTCTCTGCCAGGCATCGTTATAGACCTCCTTGATCTTCATCACATCCCGATCGAGATGCTTGAGATCAACCGGCCGGACGGTCAGATCTGGATACTTCTCAACAATCCGCTCCTTGAACCTTCGGAGCCGATCAACTGGAGCATCCTCGATCCGGAAGAGGAAGGCGAGTAGATCAGAGGCCTTCTCCAGACCGGACCGCTCCATCTGCCGGTGATAGTAAGGTGGATTATAGGTCATCATGATCACCGGAGGGGAGTCATAGCCCTCGACAAGAAAACCACATTCCTCATTGGTGGAGGGGTTCATCGGTCCGATCATCTCTACCATCCCCTCCTTCTTGAGGTAGCCAACCGCGGCCTCGATCAGGATCCTCGCCACCTCATCATCATCTACCGCCTCATAGAAGCCGAAATAGCCGGTCTTCTCGTTATGGAAGGAGATATAATTATCATCGATGATTGATGCAATCCGACCCACCACCTCCCCATCCCGCTCAACCAAGTAGAATTCAGCCCGGGCATGGCGCCAGAAGGGATGGCGTCGTTCCAGCATCTCCCTCTGATCAGAGATGAGGGGTGGGACCCAGTTGGGATCGCTGCGATAGAGCTGATAGGGAAATTTGATAAACCGGTTGAGATCCTTCTTATTTTCTACCTTCTTCAGACTAAGCACCGAGTTCCTCGACCACCTCACGGAAGGCCTTGAGGACCAGATCGAGATCCTCATCGGTATGGGTAGCCATATAGCTGGTCCGGAGCAGTTGACGCCCCTGGGGGACCGCGGGGCTGATAACCGGATTGACAAAGACCCCTTTCTCAAAGAGGCGCTTCCAGAAGGTAAATGTCTTCATATCATCACCGATGATGATCGGAATGATCGGGGTGCAGCTATCACCGGTATCAAGACCCAGGGCCTTATAACCATTGAGCATCTTCTCGGTAATCTCCCTTAATCGCTGTCTCCGCTCCGGCTCGGTCTCGATGATCTCAAGGGCACCGAGGGCAGAGGCAACCGAGGCCGGAACCATGCTGGCGGAAAAGATCAGGGAGCGGGCATTATGTCGGCTATAGGTGATCGGCTTATGATCCCCAACGACAAAGCCCCCGAGTGAGGCAAAGGATTTGCTGAATGTCCCCATGATGAAATCGACCCGATCGAGGAGGCCGAAGTGCTCACAGGTCCCACGCCCTTTCTCTCCCAATACCCCGACCCCGTGGGCATCATCGACCAGAAGCCGGGCATTATACCTCTCCTTCAGCTCGACAATATCCGGAAGGGGGGCAAGATCACCCTCCATCGAGAAGACACCATCGACCACAATCAGCTTACCCTTATCTTTCGGTATCTCCTCCAGAATCCGTTTCAGATCATCCATATCATTGTGGCCATATTTCAGGATTGTGCCAAAGGAGAGTCGGCAGCCATCGATGATCGAGGCATGATCCTGCCGGTCGATGATGACATAATCATCCTTGCCGACCAGTGAGGAGATGATACCGAGATTGGTCTGGAACCCGGTCGAGAAGACGATCGCCTCATCCTTCTCAAAGAACTCGGCCAGCCTCTTCTCCAGTTCGATATGGATATCGAGGGTGCCATTTAAGAACCTCGATCCAGAACAGGTCGTCCCGTATTTGGCCACCGCCTCCTGGGCCATCCTTTTCAATTTGGGATGGTTGGTCAGGCCGAGATAGTTGTTGGAGCCGATCATGATCAGTTCCCGCCCCATGATCCTCACTCTCCGGTCCTGAACCGATTCGATCGGGGTGAAATAGGGATAATAACCGAGATTCTTTGCCATCTCTACTCTCTTATAATAGGCAAGGGCCTTGTCGATGATATCCATAGCCTACTATACCTGAGTTTTCCGATCCGTCAAGGGAAGATGAGGTTGAATCTCCGCTTATAATAAATCCGCATCGAGACAATTACCACAGCTAAGAAGAGAAGGTAGGGTGGGAAGATGATCCCGGCCCCGAGCGAGAGGATGAAAGGGGGGAGACGGAAGGAGATGATATCGTATCGGTCGTTTCTTTTGATGATGGCCAGGACGAACAGGGGGAGGGAGATGGCGATGGCGATCGTGGCGATCGGGTCGTGGTTGATGAGTGCAAGAGAAAGACCAATCCCGATCAGGATCAGGGCCAGATAACGGGAGTTCTCACTCCCCAGGAGGATGGCGGTGGTCCGATCACCAGTCCTCCTGTCCCCTGCAATATCGACGATGGTGGTATTGACAAAGACACCACCGACCGCAAAGGCGTAGGGTAGTGACCAGCGGATAAGGTCTAAAGTAAAACCCTTTTCACTCAGACCACCAAGCAGAAAGGCCAGGGTCCCGTAACCGACCATATTGGCAAGAAGATCAAGGATCGGTCGACCTTTCAGCTTTATCGGTGGGGTGGTGTAGAGAAGGCCAAGGGCCCAGGCCAAGAGATAGAAGTGGAAGAAGGATGGGGAGAGACCCCGGATGAGATAGAGGCTTATCCCCCAGACCAGGACGACCTCCAGGACCGCCAGCCAGATCGGAAAGATGCCTAAGGAGAGGAGGAAGAGCTTGTTATTGATCCGATCCGACTCCCGATCGAAGATCTGATTCAGGATATAGACACCACCCATGAGCAGGGTGAACCCGAGCAGGGCAGAAAAAAATTTGTGGCCATAACCTCCACCGCTATGGAAATGGCCAATGATAAAGATGGTCCAGCAGGGGATGAGGATGGAGGGTCTTAAGAGGAAGAGGGCATCGATCAGTAGGATGGCCTTTCTACCTTTCCCGCCTTGATGCACTGGGTGCAGACATATACCTTCTTCACCTCCTTACCGATCTTCACCCGCATCCGCTGGAGGTTGACATAGAACTTCCGCTTGGAGACATTGTGGGCATGGCTGATCCGGGAGCCCACCTCACCAACCCGACCGCAGATCTCGCACTTCTTCGCCATCATACCCCCTATTCTAAGACATGGATATTCCTCCTGGCGCACATCTCTTTTAAGACCCTGGGCCAGACCGAAACCGAGACCTCACCGAGATGGGCCTTTCGGAGCAGAAGCATATAGGTGCGGGACTGACCGATACCTCCACCGATCGAGAGCGGGAATTCGCCGGTAATGATCCCCTGATGGTATGGGGTCTTTAAGGATTCGAGCTGACCGGCCATCTCGAGCTGTTTCTTTAAGGTCTCGGCATTTACCCTGATCCCCATCGAGGTCAGCTCATGCCTCCTTCTGGTCACCGGATTCCAGACCAGGATATCGCCATTGAGGCCATGCATCGGCCTCCCATCCTCAGATCTCGTCTCGGTGATCCAGTCGTCATAATCGGCCGCCCGCATCTCATGAGGATAGCCATCCTTTAATGGGTAGCCGACCCCGATGATGAAGATGGCCGGGTATTTCTGAAGGACCTCGGTCTCTCTCATCTTTCTCGGAAGGTCAGGATACATATCGAGGATATCCTCGGCATGGAGGAAGGTGAGTTCATCCGGGAGATCGGGATACTTTTTGGTCCTGAGTTTCGGATACTTCTTCTGGATGAACTCCTCGGCCCCCTTTAAGACCTTCCAGATCTTCTTAACCACCTCTTTGAGATAGTTGAGATTCCGCTCCTTTTCAGTGATCACCTTCTCCCAATCCCACTGATCCACATAAGCACTGTGGTCGTGATCCAAAAAGTAGTCTTTACGCACCGCCCTCATATCGGTGAGGATCCCTTCCCCCACCTTACAGCCGAACTGCTTCAGGGCGAACCGCTTCCATTTGGTTGCCGCCTGGACGATCTGGGTCCGGATCGGTTTATCAAGGCCCAATCCACAGGGAAACTCGATCGGGGTCCGGGAGCCATCCCGGTCCAAAAGATCGTTCATGCCACTCTCTGCCTCGACGATGAGCGGGACCTGGACCATGAACAGGTTCAACTCCTTACAGAGATTGTCTTCGATGTAGTCCTTCAGGTCGAAAAGGGCCTTCATCGTCTCCTTACGGTCGAGGATCGGCTCGTAATCATTGGGCAGGATCTTCTCAAGTTCCTCATAACTACCAATCCCGGGTCCGGCCAGATCCTTCCTCTTATCATACTTCTCCACCACCAGTTCACCTCCTTTCCCGAGGACCAATTTTAATTAAACAGTCGGCGGTGTCAAGCGGCCGGTTTCGATTGACCGGGATCTGCTGGAGGATATAATACTAAAGCTATGTTAATCCTGATCTTTGTTACTCTTTCTCCCGACATTGGGGGCGGGGTTGATCCCTGGGTAAAAAGGATTCCCCCTTCCTATGGTTGGGAGGTGATCGATTCCATACCCCATCCAGGTGAGATGACGAGGGTCGGTATCTTCTCGGATGGGGAGGTGATCTGGAGTTTGGAGAATATCCCGGAAGGACCGTTTAAGGTCTACGAGATTGAAAAGTTAAATGGATCGGTGATCCGGGAATTCTCCTTCATCAAGCCGGCTTATGCCCTCGATATTGTTCGTATCGGTCCCAACCTCTGGATCTCATCCTTTTATCCTCAGCCGGAGCGGATAATTGTGATTGATACCTTGGGGAATCTGATAAAGGAGATTTATCCCGATATCGGGGGAAGAATCAGAGGGTTGGATTGGGATGGTGATTCCCTTATCATCTATAGCGAAAATGTTAATCCTGATAGCGTCGTCATCCATCTCATGGACACCCTCGGAAATGTGAAGTCTAACTATTATGGGTTTGGCATCTATTGGTCTTTTTCCCTTACCCTAAGCCGTTTTGAGGAGAATACCTTCTATCTCTGCGATCAGAAAGACTATTCCATCTGTAAGGTAATTCTCAATCAAAGCGATAGTTCCTATTTCATCATCGAAACTAATACCCATCCTGGCCCAGGATACCCCTTCCGGAAGATCGGTGCCTGGGCCAGGATGGGTATTAGTTTCGATGATGAAATAGGAACTATCGCTTTGATTGAGAATTCCCTTACAGATGGAATAGTCTTTCTGATCGCAGACATAGAAGGTATTCTCCTCAAAACGGCT
>QNBE01000101.1 GCA_003645615.1 Caldifarciminota bacterium | reverse complement strand
CTTTAGATCCATTGGCGAGCAGTTGATCGATCTCATCACCGGTTAAGATCTCCTTTTCGAGGAGGGTCCGGGCGATGAGATGGAGCTTGTCCTCATTCTCCTCGATGATCTTGAGGGCGGTAGCTTCGGCCTCCCCAACGAGCCGTTTGATCTCCTCATCGATAATCCGGGCAGTTTCATCGGAGATATTCTTATGGAGGCCAAACTCCCTTCCAAGGAAGATCTCGTAGTTCTCCTTGCCCAATGTGAGCGGCCCCACCCTTTCACTCATACCCCACTCACACACCATCTTGCGAGCGATCTGAGTAGCGTGCTCAATATCATTACCCGCACCGGTAGAGAGATCGTTAAAGACGACCTTCTCAGCGGCCCTCCCTCCGAGTAGAACGGCGAGTTGATTCTTCAGATAGGATTTGGTATATGTTCTTCGGTCATCGATTGGAAGATGCTGGGTTACCCCAAGGGCCCTCCCCCTGGGGATGATGGTTACCTTGTGGATCGGATCGGTATTGGGGAGGAGCTTGGATACCAGAACATGGCCCGATTCATGGTAGGCAGTCAGCCTCTTCTCCTCAGGGCTGATTAGGAGGCTCCGCCGTTCCACCCCCATCAGGACCTTATCCTTGGCCGCCTCCAGATCCTCCATGTAGACCTTATCTTTACCTTTGCGGGCCGCTAATAATGCCGCCTCATTTACCAAGTTGGCCAGATCGGCTCCAGAGAAACCCGGGGTTCCACGTGCGATCACCTCCAGGTCAACCTCATCGGCCAAAGGGATGTTCTTGGTGTGGACCTTGAGGATACCGAGACGCCCTTTCACATCGGGGCGATCGATTACGATCCTCCGATCAAAGCGACCGGGACGGAGTAGGGCGGGATCGAGGATGTCGGGACGATTGGTTGCCGCGATCACGATGGTCGCCTGATTCACTTCAAAACCATCCATCTCAACCAAAAGTTGATTCAAAGTCTGCTCTCTTTCATCATGACCACCGCCAAGACCAGCTCCCCTCAACCTCCCCACGGCATCGATCTCATCGATAAAGATGATGCAGGGTTGGAGACTCTTGGCCTGTTCAAAGAGATCCCTCACCCGTGAGGCGCCAACACCAACGAAGAGTTCGACAAAGTCGGAACCGGAGATAGAAAGGAAGGGGACACCAGCTTCGCCGGCTACGGCCCGAGCCAGCAGTGTCTTGCCTGTCCCAGGGGGTCCAAGGAGCAGGACCCCCTTAGGGATCTTGCCCCCAAGCCGTTGGAATTTTCTCGGGGCCTTCAGAAATTCAATCACCTCTTTTAGCTCTTCCTTGGCCTCATCGACTCCAGCGACATCGGCAAAAGTCACCTTGGGTCGATTCTCAATGATCACCTTAGCCCGACTCTTACCAAAGGTGAGGGCACGCCTTGCTCCTCCCTGCATCTGACGGAAGATTAGAAACCAGATAATTACGATCCCGGCAATCGGGAGGATGTTCCAGAGAATATTCTTAAATGGGGAAGGAGGTTTTGAGACCACTTCAACACCCTTTTCGATCATCTCCTTTACCAGATCGGGATCATCGTAGGGCAGTTCGGTCTTAAATCGTTTCGCCTTTTCAACCGGATTCTGGAAGCTCCCTTCGATGGTATGATCTCTGATCACCACCTCGGTGATATTATTTTTATCGAGTTGTCGTTTAAACTCCGAAAGAGGAATCCCAACTCGACCCGCTCCCTTGGGAATAAGGAGGGTGGCAAAGAGCCAGAAAAGGACGAGAAGGAGGAGCCAGATAAGTGCGGTTCGGGCTGCCCGGAAGGAACTATTGGGGCGCATAGACTACCCTCAATATTCTTTTGGTCCTCCTGGTCACTCTCGCCTTATTCGATCTTCTTATGCCGGCGATCCAGAGGATATCAGTCTGATCAACCAGGATCGGGATCCGGTGGCGGAGTTGAATTGGTACCCGTGCCTCATTCCATATCTCTTTCAGTTTTTTCTTTCCTCTCATTCCAAAAGGGACGATAGTATCTCCCGGGTGCCAGCTCCTAACCCGAAGAGGGAGATCGAGTCGATCGAGATCGAAATAGGCAATATCCTGAGGGAAATCTTGAGGTATCTCTGAGGTCAGTTCGGCTTCGATCTTAAAAGCCTGATGGCGGAGTCTACCAGGGATGGGAAGAATGAATTCGAAGGGTCTGGTGGGGAAGTAGAGGCGGAGATGATCGAATTCCTTGATTGCCCAGACATTCTTCTTAAGTGGTGCTCTTTTTCCCGAGGGAGCGTGGATAAGATTGAGAAGTCTTGATACCATCTGAGACTCGGGGAGGAGACCAGTATTTTCGTATACCCATTTCAAGACCGCACGCCTCTGCATCACAGTATTGTAGGTGGCCAGGGTCTTAATGTCAAGTTCTTTGCCCAGGGACTCTGGAAGGAGGGAATCGAGAAAGTTGTCCTCTTCAAGCCAGATTCGAATATTCTGGGCAAGATGGTGGAAGAGGCCAGGGTTCAGGGAGAGCAGAACGGGGATGATCTTCTTCCGAACCACATTTCTGGTGTGCATCAACTCCTCATTGGAGGGGTCATGAGAGTAAGGTAGCCGTCTCTTTTTAAGATAGTTTTCAATCTCCACTCTTGGAATTTCTATGAGTGGACGGATGATTCTCCCCCGCTTTGGTGGAATAGGTCGGATTCGAGTTGATCCACGGATCAGGTTTATGATGATGGTTTCCAGTTGATCATTAAGTGTATGACCCAAAGCAATCTTATGGTAATTCTCGTTTCGGGCGATCGTTTCGATCAACTGGTATCGTTGGTTACGGAGGGCCTCCTCAGATTGGGAGGGCTGTTCAATCTGGAGAATATAATATCTTATGCCAAAACGTCGGGCATATTGTTTGGTGAGACTAATCTCATCCTCAACCGGCCTTAGGCCGTGATCAATATAAGCGATCCCTAAATCGTATCCGAGCTGGATGAGGAGGTCGAGTAAGGCAACGGAGTCCGGTCCTGAGGAGAAGCCGATGAGGACACGATCCTCAGCCTGAAGAAGAGCGAAGGATTCGATTGTTCTCCTAACCCAGGCTTCGATCCTGGCCATTAAAAAAACGGGGCCGACGAGACTTGAACTCGCGACCTCTAGCGTGACAGGCTAGCGTTCTAACCAGACTGAACTACGACCCCGTTTTCTAAACTAATACTCATAACCACCTGGAGGTCCAGGCGGTGTCTTCTCCTTCTCCGGGATTTCGGTTACCACCGCCTCGGTAGTCACCAAGAGAGATGCGATACTCGATGCATTCTGGAGCGCAATGCGGACTACTTTCTTAGGATCAATAACGCCAGCCTTAACCAGATCCTCATACTTCTCACTCTGGACGTTGAAGCCCACATTGGTCTCGGAAGTCTTCACCTTCTCAACTACGATCGATCCTTCGTATCCAGCATTGAGGGCGAGCTGACGGAGTGGCTCTTCTAAGGCGCGTTTGACAATGTCGAGACCGATCTGTTGATCACCCGGAAGTTTCATCTTCTCCAGAACCGGGATACATCGGACCAGTGCCACGCCACCACCAGGAACAATACCTTCCTCGACAGCGGCCCGGGTCGCATGGAGGGCATCCTCAACCCTGGCCTTCTTCTCCTTCATTTCAACCTCGGTTGCAGCGCCAACGTTTATTACTGCTACACCACCAGCCAGCTTTGCCAACCGCTCCTGGAGCTTCTCCCGATCGTAATCGGACTTGGTCTCTTCAATTTGGGCCCGAATCTGATTGATCCTTCCTTCGATATCGGCCTTTTTGCCTGCGCCCTCAATGATGGTAGTATCATCCTTATCAACCGTAATCCGTTTGGCCCGTCCCAGATCGGAAAGCTGAACATTCTCGAGCTTGATACCGATATCCTCAGAGATGAGCCGACCACCAGTCAAGATGGCGATGTCCTCAAGCATTGCTCTCCGCCGTTCGCCGTAACCGGGGGCCTTTACCGCACAGCACTGCAGAGTCCCTTTGATCTTGTTGACGACAAGGGTGGCAAGGGCCTCACCTTCAACATCTTCCGCAATAATAAGGAGTGGTTTTGCCCTCTGGGCAACCTTCTCCAGAATGGGGAGAAGGTCCCTCATCGCTGAGATCTTCTTTTCAAAGAGCAGTATATATGCGTCCTCGAGGACGCATTCCATCCGCTCGGGATCGGTGATGAAGTATGGCGACAGAAAACCTCGGTCGAACTGCATCCCCTCGACAACCTCGAGGGTTGTCTCGAGGCTCTTGGCCTCTTCGACGGTAATCACGCCGTCTTTGCCCACCTTGTCCATGGCATCGGCAATCAGATTGCCGATCGACTCATCGTTATTGGCTGAGATGGTGGCGACCTGGGCGATCTCTTTTCGACCAGCAACCGGTTTGGAGAGTTTCTCTAACTCGTCGACCACTGCGGAGACCGCTTTATCAATACCGCGCATTACATCCATCGGGTTGGCACCGGCAGCAACGGTCTTTAGACCCTCTCGGTAGATTATCTCAGCCAGAATCGTGGCCGTGGTCGTCCCATCACCGGCGACATCGGAGGTCTTGGAGGCAACCTCCTTCACCATCTGGGCACCAATATTTTGGAACTTATCCTCGAGTTCGATCTCCTTGGCCACCGTAACGCCATCCTTGGTGATCTGAGGTGAACCGAATTTCTTCTCCAAAACCACGTTCCTCCCCTTAGGTCCCAAGGTAACCTTCACTGCATTGGAGAGGGTCTCGATGCCAACCAGGATCTGTTTCCTTGCCTCTTCACTAAATCTGATCTCCTTTGCAGCCATTTCTCACCTCCTATTTCTCTTCAATGATACCAAGGACATCATCTTCCCTTAGGATCAGATACTCCTTATCCTTGATCCGGACCTCAGTCCCAGCATATTTACCGAAGAGGATGATATCGCCCCTTTTCACATCCATTGGTATACGTTTGCCAGCCTCATCTATTCTACCTTCCCCCACTGCAATAACCTTACCCTGCTGGGGTTTTTCCTTGGCAGTGTCGGGAATGATGATTCCCCCCTTCTTCTCCTCTTCTTCGATCCTCTCAACCAAGATTCGATCATGGAGTGGTCTTATCTTCATCTCTACCTCCTTTCCTTGGCCTGATCTCGGTGCCAGTATACCCGGACCACCTTTTGGTCCTCACTGAACCGATACTCAAGTTCTCCTCCATAGGCATGATAAAGCGCCCTGCCCAGGGTGAGGGCAAGGTGCTCTGTCGTGGTTTCGATACGATAGCCGTCTTTGACCTTAACCATAGACATGAGGCGATCCAAGGGGTTGCGGCGGAAGCTCTGCCGACCCTGATTTTGGATGAGATGGGTGATCTCTTCCTCATGTTCGGGGATGAAGTCTCCACTGAGAAACACCAGTCCCATAGCATAGTGATCCTCAATCTTGCGACAGGCTGGGCACTTCCGATACTTGGTATCGGCGGGAGGAGAAAAGCGAGGTCGATACTGCCATCGCTTGTCGATGTAGACGATGCCACACTTAGGACAGACGGTTGGTTCGGTGTAGCGGAGCTTCTTGAGGTAAGGATCATCCAGGTGAGGCCTTGGGCTCTTTCGGGTCGGTAGCATCACACTCATGGGCGAAACAGGATTTGAACCTGTGACCCCCTGCTTGTAAGGCAGGTGCTCTCACCACTGAGCTATCCGCCCATTTAGACAGATGAATCGGACAATCAGTTTAACCAGGTGATTATAATAGTCAAGACCTTTGTGTCAATATTTCGATTCCCTTCGGTAGCTTCGCCTGACAAATAGGAACTTGAAGAAAAAATGGATTTAAATATAATCTATCATGCCGTTGGTAGACAATTTGTCTAATGTTTATCAGCGACTTTTTGACCGTGAGCTGATTCCTTTTGTAGGCAGATCAGAATATATTTTTGAATTAAATCAATATCTTAAGCAGATATATGAAAATAAAGGTTGTGCCGTACTAATTACTGGAGAGGGTGGGGTGGGTAAGACGAGACTAATCGATGAATTTCTGCTCCGAATCAGACCCAAGACCACAACTGTTTTAAGGGGGAAGGTCTTTGATGTTGAGACTGAACCACTATCGCCTTTCGGCTCGCTCATCGACAAATTTTTAGAAGATTGTGGGCGGAAAGCCAGACTTGCGGTCCGGATTATTACTCCAGACATCTCATCCCCGCTTTTGAATATCTTTCCGCGGCTGCGTTCGATTTGTCCAATCGATGTTCCGGTGGTTTCCCATGATGAATGGGAGATCTTTTCGGCACTTCATCGTCTTTTTGAGAATATCTCAAGACTCTATCCTACGGTTCTGTTCATTGATGATATACATTGTCTCAATCCACAGTCCAGACGATTCCTACAGTTTTTCGTGAAGCGAATTCAGCACCTACCGATAATGATTGTGGGGACCTCACGGCTCCATAGCGACGATAGTATTTCAGGTATGGAGACTATCCAGCTGAAGAGCTTTACATTTTTGGAAACAGCTAAGTTCTTATATCATATTTTTGGGGGGGAGTTTTCAGATCGATTCCAAAGGTGGATTCACCGTATCACAAAAGGCAACCCATTCTATATCAAAGAGTTTCTAAAGGATATGCTTCGCAAGAATGTGGTGGTCTACTCCGAGGAGATGGGGAGTTGGCAAGTTGAGAAAGATATCACCAATTGTGACATTCCTCCCTCGGTTAAGGCTACTATAGCCGATCGATTTGAGCGACTCACACCAGAGAAGTTACAGTTCCTCCGAATGGCGGCAATCATGGGTGAACGTTTCGATCCCGGAATGATTAAGCAGGCTTTAAATCTTGGCACCCAGAAACTTGAGAGAATTATTGCTGAACTTTCTATCGACCTACTGATACCTGTCGTAGGTACCAATCACCTCCAGTTTGCTCATCCTCTCTACCGGCAGGTACTTGTAGAAAAGATGAGTACATCGGAACTACGGAGACTCCATATCAAGACTGCTGCAATGCTGCAAAAAATAAGACCAGATGACTCAGTCTCAATTGCCAATCACATTGCTGCAGCCCTTGATAGGGATGAGTTTACTCCTCGATTGGCCCGTCTCTTTCTTAATGCTGCCAAGGAGTGTGAAAGAACTGGCGATTTACCACGAGCTCATCGATTTTATAGATTGGCTGATGATAGTATAACCGTTTTGGATCAATCCCGTCTGGCCAGGCAGATCGTTACGGCACGGATGATCATTGCGCAGTTCAACCTGAATGGCCAGATTTACGATTTGGAAAGGGCAGAGGCTGTTGTGCAGGGTCTAATAAAAAAGGGATTTCTAAAACTTGGCTTTGAACTTGGTCTCAAGATCTACCGGTATCTGTTTGATCAAGGAGATCTTGATTGCGCCGAAAGATATATACGAAAATTTAGCCGTATGGTTGCTAAGGACCAACTTTCTGAGCGGATGAACTTTCGGCTTAAAGTCGAACAGTGTCTACTCTGGCGGAAAAGGAACAACATTGAGAAAGCACGGAGGGTCCTCAAAAGACTGATAAATAATTTCGATCCTGAGATCGATTTTATAACCCATTGCCATGCTCTAAATATCCTGGGACTTATATATTTCGTTGACGGAGATTATGAGGCTGCTTCGGATTGTTTCGCTCGTCTGATTTCTATTTCCGAGCAACTGGGCAATGTAAACATCAAGATGGTGGGACTGATAAATCTGGCGACAACTTCTATCCTACAGGGTAGATTTGATCGTGCCAGCAGCCTTCATATCCAATATGCAGAAATGATTGATCATACTGGTAAAGAACACAAACTTCCTATTCTCTGGGAATCTCAGGCCCTCTATCATATTCTGGAAGGTTCTCTTGATCAGGCCTTGAAACTCCTTAAGCAGGTATTAAGATGGACTAAAGCTCCCTATCGGAAGGTGTCAGCATCATTGCTTATGACGGAGATCTTGCTACTGCAACGGAAGTATACGCAGGCGGGAGAAATCTTGGAGCAATACCGGCCGGGTAGGGTCAATTTTGCCGGGATGGACGAGTGGCTGACATTTTATTACCGGTTGAGGTCGAAATTTCTTATGAAGATTGGAAGGTTATCCCAGGCCTCCCGAGCGGTGAATAAAGCGCTAAAAATCTCTGAGGAGAATCGGTTTAATGTTGATCGGGCTCAGGCTTTGACTCTCTTGGGACTTATCCGTTATAAGAAAGCCCAGGCGCCAAAGGCACTCACCCTCGTAAAGAAAGGATTGACAATGCTGATTAAAGAGGGTGCTGTTGGGTTTCTCGGCCCACTCCTCTGGGAAATTAAAGGGGTGGTAAAAGATCGAAATCTTATCCGGGATGGGGTTGCCATCTTACGTGAAATTCGAGCAACAGGGTGGTTGGCTAAACTAACCAGATCCCGGAAGAATCAGGCAAGGATATTGCGGATTCGTACCTTTGGTGGATTACAGGTCTCACGAAATGGGATATTATTGAAAAACTGGAAGTCCAATAAGGCAAGGGAGCTATTATGTCTGATATTGAT
>QNBE01000100.1 GCA_003645615.1 Caldifarciminota bacterium | reverse complement strand
GGTAACCATCAGATGGAGGATTGAGGATGGAAGATGGAAGTCCGAAGACATCTCGCTCAGGATCTACGATGCCACCGGAAGGTTGGTTAAAGAATTTATACTGCCTACTGCTTCTACTGCTATCTCCTGGGATGGGAGGGATGATTCGGGGAGGAAGGTGGGATCTGGTGTCTACTTCGTAAGGCTTGAGACCGGGAATCAGAAGTTCACCAGAAAGGTCCTGCTCCTGCGTTGATAGGATGCGCACGATAAAGTTTGGAGGAGAGACAACATTGCCACGATTTTTAACCCACCATTTTTTTACTTCGCGCCACACCGCTCACATCGGGGGTAACATGACACTATCGTCGCCGGCTGGTAGTAAGCGAGCCGGAATACTCTCCGGTCCGAACCATGACTGGATCGAGGATTAACGGAAAGACCATCGGCTGCAACAAGGTCTTTAATCAGCAGAGTGATAACCGTTCTGATAACCGTTTTCTTTAAAATCGTAGGTAAGGTATGAACAACTTCTGCCCGTTCCTTGGGCAGACTGGTGGAATTTAGCTGGGAGAGTCTTCATCACCCGGATCTCCCCGCTTCTGGAGAGAAAGGAGGCAGTGGTGATCAAACTGAATCTATGGCTGATCGCCATAATCATAATGATGAGGGGCATGGCCTTTGCCCAGCCTGATATCCTGTGGACCAAGACCTTCGGCGGGACCTACGATGATTATGGCTTATCGGTTCAGCAGACCACCGATGGTGGCTATATCATCGCGGGCTACACCTATAGCTACGGTGCAGGAGAAGCCGATGTCTATCTCATCAAGACCGATGCCAATGGTAATGCCCTGTGGACCAAGACCTTCGGCGGGACATCCGATGAGTATGGCTATTCGGTCCAACAGACCACCGATGGTGGCTATATCATCGCGGGATGGACCAAAAGCTACGGTGCGGGAGGCGGGGATGTCTATCTCGTCAAGACCGATGCCAATGGTAATACCCTGTGGACCAAGACCATCGGCGGGACATCCGGTGATTGGGGTCGTTCGGTTCGGCAGACCGCCGATAACGGCTATATCATCGCCGGGATAACCTTTAGCTACGGTGCGGGAGGCGGGGATGTCTATCTCATCAAGACCGATGCCGATGGTGATACCCTGTGGACCAGAACCTTCGGTGGATCTTCCTGGGATGAGGGCTATTCGGTTCAGCAGACCAGTGATGGTGGCTATATCATCGCGGGCTACACCAAAAGCTACGGTGCAGGAGAAGCCGATGTCTATCTCATCAAGACCGATGCCGATGGTAATGCCCTGTGGACCAAGACCTTCGGCGGGACATCCGGTGATTGGGGTCGTTCGGTTCGGCAGACCACCGATAACGGCTATATCATCGCGGGGCGGACCTATAGTTACGGTGCGGGAGACGATGATGTCTATCTCATCAAGACCGATGCCGATGGTGATACCCTGTGGACCAAGACCTTCGGTGGATCCTCCTGGGATGAGGGCTATTCGGTTCAACAGACCACCGATGGTGGCTATATCATCGCGGGATGGACCAAAAGCTACGGCGCGGGAGGCTACGATGTCTATCTCATCAAGACCGATGCCGATGGTAATACCCTGTGGACCAAGACCATCGGCGGGACATCCAATGATCGGGGTCGTTCGGCTCAGCAGACCACTGACAACGGCTATATTATAGTGGGATACACCCTGAGTTACGGTGCGGGAGGCTACGATGTCTATCTCATCAAGACCAAACCAGGACCGGATATTGAAGAAGAGTCCGATAATTCCATCAGACACCTCCACGGCCCAACGATCATCACCGGTCCGTTGCAACTGCCCAAGGGCAAGGAGTGGAAGGTCTTTGATGTCTCGGGACGGGAGATAAAGCCAGGGCACATCAAACCCGGCATTTATTTCATCGAAGTCGAAGGCAGAATCGAAAGGAAGGTGGTGAAGATCAGGTAGCCAATCCGCGGTGGCGGCGGATACCGATGGGTAAAGAGGAGCGTCAGCAGTTACTGCGGATCAGAAATCTGCATGAATGCCACCTTTTTACACGAAAATCTGGACTTAACCCCAAATCCCTAACCCAGGATAAGGAGGTGAGCATGAGAAAATGGGTAATTTCTGTATTGATGGTCATAGTTGGTTGTTTCTCAATGAGTCAGAATCTGAAGAGATACTCCGCTGATTCTGCATTTTCCCCCAATTTCGATTTATCGAGGGATTATCGGGTGGCAGTATTGCCTGCAGTCACAGCTTTGTCTCAGGTGGAGGCTTCTGACCTCAATTCACTCTATGATTTTGCCTCCTTAGAGCTCTTAAAGACTGGACGATTTTCGTTGATAGAAAGGAATGCGATTGACGCCATTCTCAAAGAGCAGGAGTTTGGTGTTTCAGGGGTTGTAGATCCTTCAACTGCAGCAAGAATCGGCAAGATTTTAGGCGCTGATGCGGTGATGCTGACCCAAATTAGCCGGGTTGAGAGAGATGAATTTTTTAAAGATGAAGATGCTTATGAGGCGATAGTTTTTGTTCGGCTCATTGACTCCTCGACCGGGGAAATCCTCTATTACGGTCGAGGATGTGGGAGTGGTTTTGGGGGCAAATTAGAGGCCCTCGTGGACGCCGTAGGGAATGCCTTAAAACCCTTGAAAAAGAAAGGAGGTATCCAATGAAACAGATAGGCATCGTAATGATCATTATTGTCTTTGCGCTGCAATGCACACAAAGGACCGTGGTAAGAGTGGAAAAGCCGGCTACAGCACCGGAGATGTTACTTAAGCCAGTTGCGCCAGTTGCTGAAGATGATGAGGTAGTTGAGACCTTCGTTGATGGTAAGATCGATTGGGGCTGTGGAATTATCAAAGCAAAAGGGACCGGTGTGGTTGACCCCAATAATCCCAATAAACCTCAGGCAAGGTTAATGGCACAAAGGGCAGCAATAGTCGTCGCTCAGAGAAACCTGCTTGAACTTATAAAAGGCGTTAGAGTTACCAGTGAAACTTATGTTGAAGACTATATGGCAAAATCAGACCTTATCCACACCCGGGTTCAAGGTGTCGTAAAGGGAGCAAAACAGATCGGAGAGCCAAAATATGATGAGGAGCAAGGAGTTGTTGAGGTCGAACTTGGGGTTTATCTTTATGAAGCAAAGGGACTATGTGACGCAATCATTTCACTCTCTGCTCCTTTGTCTACTGAATATGAAGATCTTACCCCACGGGCTAAAGAATTATTACAAAAATACTCAGGAGTTGTCTTCGATGCCAGTGATGTCGGTCTGAAACCATCAATGTTTCCTAAAATATATGACGAAGACGGCAATCTTATTCTTGATACCAGAACCTACTTTGAGAAAAAGACAGAATACGGTAGAAGATTCGTCCAATACATTAAGAACCTGGACAAAATCCTCAACAACCCTGAACTGAAGGATAACCCTCTGATAATAAAGATAAAGGATATAAGAGGAAAACTCGGCAGTGATATTGTGATTTCCAAGAAGGATGCGGACCGCTACAAGTGGCTGAAGGACATCTTCCATTTCTTACTTAAAGCCGGAAGAATCTTTGTGAAGACCCTTTAACTGAGGAGAGATGAACAAGATTACCCATATAATTTCTCTGGCACTATTGTGTCTTGCTTGCACCAAGACCTATCTTGTAAGAGAATCTACAACTACTCTTCCCATTAAAGAGAAAGAAGTGAAGACACCCCTCCAGGAGACACCAGTTGAGACAACCAGAGAGATCTTCGCCGATGGTGTGGCCGCAATCACTGCAACCGTAGATATTGCCCGGGATCATGCAATCGCTGATGCCTTAAGAAAGGCAATAGAGCGAGGTGTGGGAACATTTCTCGATTCGAAGACATTGGTGCGGAATCATATACTCCTTAAGGACGAAATATACTCTAAGGCCCGGGGTTATATCTCCTCCTATCGGATAATCGATGAGGGAGAAGAAGAGAATCTTTACCGGGTAAAGGTGCTAGCAAAGGTTAAAGTCGCAAATCTCAAGGATGACCTTGAAGCGATCGGTCTCTTATTAAGAGAGAAAGGTAGACCACGAATTATGGTTGTGATCAAGGAGTTCAGAGAAGGTAGTGAGAGATGGGATAAGAGAGTAATTGAGTTCTCTGATATTGAGACAATGATCATAGAAAAGTTTGCTGAGAAAGGATTTCCAGTCGTTGATGCAGCTACGGTTAAAAGAAACTTAAGGGTTGAGCAGATTCGATGTATGCTTCAGGGCGATAATAAGACTGCCGCTCTTATCGGCTTGAAGGCCGGGGCTGAAATCATAGTTACCGGCAAGGCGATGCTGAGTGAAGAGGAAAAATCTATTCCCTACGCTCAAGGCGCGAGGAGATTTTATCAAACTAAGATCAATTGTCGTGCGATTAATACTGAGACTGCCGAGGTATTGACTGCGGCTTCAATCACAAAGGATTTACCATTCAGCGAGGAGAGTTCGAAAAGAGAAGCTGCTGAAGAAATATCGAGGGGTTTGATTAAGGACATCCTTGGGAAGTGGCAACGAGAGGAAAATGTTACCCAGATCTACATTGCCGGAGCCGAGTATAGTGAGATACTGAAGTTAAAATCAAATATCCACAAAAAGATAAGAGGTGTGAGCAAGGTGATACAGCGTGATCTTACCGGTGATCTTGCAATACTCGAAGTCCTCTCGACGACTTCGAGCCAGGAGATTCTTGACGATCTTGGAAGTATAGATCTGGGAGTCGACCTTAAAATAAAAGCGTTCTCAGGAAATCGGATTGATATTGAGATAAGAAAGCCTTCCTGGAGGGCACCGGAAAGTGGGCCCTAAGACCGCTGCTAAAAAATACCTCTCTTCCAAAGAGTGCGGTCAGCCGGCCGATCTCAAAACTGAAAAAGAATACCGTTGGATAGAAAGATGGCGGAGGATGAGATCAAGGTCTGATTTCCATTGAATTGTTTATGCGGAAGGAACGGTTCTGGTTTATTCTCAAGCGGCGGATTTATGGTTGCCTGTGTCCTGGCAGACAGGGTGGGAGATGATCAAGGTGATCACTTGACAGGGCGGCGTAGGCGAGTAAATTTTTATCATGGTTCAAGGGTTCTGGAAATTTAAATGTAAGGAGGTAGTTATGATGGCCGTGTTGCGCAGAGTGATTTTTATCGTCTTTTGGGTGGCGGCATCAGCTGCCTATGGAGTTGATTCCTTAGAGATCAAGGCACATATCCCCTGGGGATGGATATCTGACTTCGAGTTCTATCATGATGGTATCTTTATTGCTCCTGACGGTGGAGGGATTAGCTATTACACGATCGATGACTCATTCAACCTTCACTATCGCTATACTATCGACCCCGGCGGTTTTCATACTCTCAGCCAATTCACAATATCGGACTCATTTCTCTATGCCCTTGACGGTTCACCTATTCACACCTCAGGAACGCCGGTGTTCTTTGTATATGCGGTTACTGAGTCAACTTACACCTATCTGGCGGGTCTGGAGCCTTCCGGCACAATATGGGCGAATTTCGATCCAATAATTTATAGTGGTGGCAATATCTTCTATCATAAGTATCCCGGCGATTACTTCAGAATTGATGTTACCGATCCTTCAGATCCCCAGCTAACTGGAAAATTGAGGAATACCAGCGATGTGTGTCTCTCAATGATACCTTATCAGGACACTCTATTGATAACCACTCGACAACAGGGCACAGCGCACCTCTATAATTTCAGAGTGATCAAGACAAATGCTCCTGACACGCTCATCTCCATCGGTGTGTATGGTAATCGTCCCTCCTATACTGCGGATCTTGTAAATATCGGTTCAATCCTCTTTACTGCTCATCTCGACGGATTTGTCGTCTACGACATTACCGACCTACAAAACCCAGAGGAGATTTACTTCTATCCGACGACCTGGGGAAGATGCCTTGCGAGAGTGAACAACTACATATTTATGGGCGGCAATGATGGCTGGTATGTTTTTAAATATGTAAATCCGGACAGCATCCTGCTCGACGAATATAAATCCAACGATAGAAGGGTTCTCCGGATGAGGCTGAGGTTAGACCAAAAAGAGCTCTGGTGTTTTGTTGATGGCGGCGCCTTAGGAGGATTGGTGGTCTTCGATATCTCAGAGTATGTCGGGATAAAGGGAGAGACAGGCCAGGTTTCCGAAGCTCACCATCAAGTATTGAAAAACTATCCCAATCCATTCCGTGGAGTAACGTTCATTAGTTATTCCTTAAAAGAACCTGGCCCAGTTGAGCTAACTATCTACAGTTGCACCGGAGAGAAGATGAAAACATTGGTAAGCGGTTTCCAGGAAGCCGGCAATCATGGTGTTTGCTGGAATGCGAAGGATTTTCCTTCAGGGGTCTACTTCTATCGACTGAAGATCCCTAAGTCTGAAAGGATGGGGAAGGCACTCCTGGTGCGATGATCTGAGGCCGCATTCGATTGGATGCGAAAGTCTTGACAGCGGTGAGATTGGGAAGTACAATTAAAATAATGAGCTACCGAATTGACTATCCAATGGGAGATGGTCGAACCGGGATTAGGAGGGAATTGTGCTAACCGTTTTGATAACTATATATTATAGTATAAAAAGAGGGACTTATGAGGAGATCGCTCTTCTTGTTGCTTCTCTCGGGAATACTGCTGGTCTGGGATTACATGCGAGGCCTACGGTGGGGAAAGATAAATAATGGCGGAACCGGAATATGTACATCCTCGGTCCTCACCCTCAATACACCGGGCAGCGGGACTCTACACCACCACCGACATGGTAACTCTTCCAGTGCGGGGATAACGGTGATGGCCGGAGTTATCGTCCACCAGACTGTGGCACCCAGATCGGCATCTCGGCTACCCCTTACAGGGAGAAAGACATAATGGATGGTGAATTTAAGAAAGAAGCGCCAGCCGATCCCGGCCCTCTGTCATGCGCCGTTCTGTTCGGTAAGGAGTGGACCTATCGGGTTAAACAGAATGTCTCATATGATTTCCTCTACGGGAACAGAATAGGCATCTACCCTCCAGGCAGGATTGGTCAGGGGCTTAACCCCAGGATTTATTTCTTAAAACCCCTCAACGGGGGTGGAGTCAGTAAGGTCGTAAAGGTCAGATAGAAGGGGGTGAAAAGATGGTTATTGGACTGCTACTCCTTGTTGTCGTAGGCGGCTTTGGCCCTACTCGGTTCTTCGAACCGATCCTCCCCAGCTATAACTATGCCATCCTGGTGAGCAAGAATACCTACAACGATCCCGATTGGCGGGTGGTCGTCGACTCCTTAGTGGCTCGGCATAACGGTAAGGTCTTCATCTATGAGAATAGTCCATGGGAGGTAAAAGACGAGGTCGCCGCCTACTATCCCGATTATATCGCCTATGTCTGTCAGATCCCCGAGGCATCGCCTAGTTTTGTCCAATCCCATGCCTGGCCCTTCTCAAGGGCCTTAGATTCTGATCCCTATGGTGATGCGGCCTGGGGGATCATCACCGGCTGCGATGCCAGCGACGCATTAAAGCTCGTCACCGGACCAAGGGAACTGGTGGTAAAGACGGTCCTCAGCGGAACCGGCTGCTCGGATGCCAACTTTTATCCTCAGGGAATCGGAACCGATGAAGCAACCTATGGTCGCTACCACATCAAGTATCCGGATTCGATAAAGCCAACCCAGTATAACGATGGTCCCACCGATCGGACCGAGTGGTTGGTCGACATGCTGAATGGCGACTCATTGATCTTTGACGACTCGGTTGACATCTTCTACACCTCTGGCCATGGATCTCCAACCTCATGGCAGCTCCATTACCCTTCATCCGGGCTCGAGGGTTTCTTCAGATCCGATGGAATTGGTCACCTCTATGGTGATCCTTACTCAGGTCCAGATATCGACATCCTCTCTGACAATCCGAAGATCTACTTAGCCTTGGGAAACTGCTTAGTCGGTCAAGTAAATGGGCCCAATTGTATGGTCCCGGCCTGGATCCGCTCAGCAGGTGCCAAACTGGTGACCGGATATGTGGTTTATGAAAACCGATACAGCTATCAGCACGGCGCAACCAAGGCATACTTCTGTAAACAGGATCACTACCCATGGGGTCTCGCCTTCTTCCTCGGCAATATCGTCTTCAGATTCGACCTCGATAACAATACCCCGGGGATCGGCAGTCCTCCAGACTTCAACGGCTCCGGACTCTATGGCGATCCTGCCTTTGATGCCCGGGTTCCGGAAGGTCCCCAGTATGTCTACGATACCCTCCCTTATACCAAAGAGCTCGAGATCAAGCCAGGGGTGACCCGAGATACGATCACCTTCAGGATCGTGATGAATAAGGATGGTAAACCGGGCTTTACCGGAAAATGGGGAAACCGTTCTCCGATCGTTCTCTTCCCGGGCTTTCGCTGTCGAAATATCGAGGTGATCGATCACAACTGCATCAAGACCGTGGTTGAGGACAATTTCGCCCTGATGTATATCTGGTATAAGGATCAGCCTCCATTGCCGAAGGGAACGGAACGGCATGTCACCTTCGT
>QNBE01000099.1 GCA_003645615.1 Caldifarciminota bacterium | reverse complement strand
GGATCGAGTCGGTCCAGCCCGCAACCAAACTGAGATTTTATAAGGGTTTTTTGAAAAACTGGGATAAGGCCCCTCCGCCAGAAGAGATGAAACCGTGTTCAGAATGTGGATACCCAACCACTGCTGGGATCTGTTCCTTCTGCCGGTTAAAAAAGAGGGTTCTGAGTGAGGCGGGATCCTAAATATGCCCTGAGTGCAACCGGCCTCGTCTCGACCATTTTGTCACCGCAAAATATGCTCTAATCGGATTCAACCCAAGACCTTCAGCCTTGCACATCTCTTCTGGGTTCGATATAATAGAAGAAGGAGGAGTCATGGTTCTCATATTCCTGATCTTCGGGGTTTGGATAAACCTAAGGATCAATCACGATACTACAACCAATGTCCAGAATGAGTGTCAGATTGTTGTCAATCCACTGAATGGGAATAACTTGGTGGCAATCTGGCGTGATTTTCGGCTCGGCTATCGACGGGTCGGTGTCGGCTACTCCTTAGATGGTGGCAGGACCTGGAACGACCAGCTCTTTGAAGGGACACCCTACACCCGCGACTCCGATCCCGGCCTCACAGTAGGAAAGGATGGGACCTTTTATGCGGTTATCCTTGCATTCGAATCCACTTCTCAGCCAAACGGCCTTTTTGTCTATCGTTCCACCGACAACGGTGTTAGCTGGGATGGTCCTTATACCGTTATTGATCAGGTGCCCGGCGTATTCGAGGATAAGGAACTAATTGCTTGCGATCGGACCAACTCCCCTTACCAAGGAAACCTCTATGTCCCCTGGACCAGATTCGGTGCCACCACCCAGATTATGTGTGCCCGTTCGACCGATGGGGGCTTCAGTTTTGAATCGCCGGTTCGGGTGAGCGATCAGAGCGGGGTCCAGTGGCCGGTTCCAGCGGTCGGTCCGGATGGGACCCTCTATATCGCCTGGGATGCCTATAATGCCATCAAGATCGATAAATCGACCGATGGAGGGGTGAGCTTTGGTAGTGACCGTGTCATCCAGTATGTCGACTTCGGATATGGCTATATCAATGGCGGTATCCTGGTCTTCTCTTTTCCGGCGATCGATGTCGATATTACCGGTGGACCCAACAATGGGACCATCTACTGTGTCTATAGTGATTACTCCCCAGCCCAGACCGATCTGGACATCTATTTCACCAAGTCGACCGATGGAGGATTAACCTGGTCTGCGAAGAAGAGGATAAATGACGATGCTCTCAATAACGGCTGTGACCAGTTTCATCCCTGGCTTACGGTGGATCGGGATGGCCGGATCGTTGTCGTCTTTCTTGATCGGAGGCTCGATCCCAATAACTATCTCTACGACTGCTTTATCACTTACTCCACTGATGGCGGTGCAACCTGGGCCAAGAACGAACGGATCAGCACCGTCTCTTCCGATCCCAATGCCGGAAAGGCCGGACTGCTCGGTGAGTATATCGGGGTTGCCTCCTTTGATGGTGATATTCATCCGGCCTGGGTCGACACCAGGGAAGGCAATCAGGACTGCTATACCGCCTACTGGGATGTCGGAGTCGAGGAAAGACCGAAGAAGAGGATGGTAAGGTCGCCGGCAACGATCGTCACTAAATTCCGGTTCAGCTTTGGCCACCCTTCCGATGTCCGGATCTATGATGTTAGTGGCCGATTAGTAAAATCATTTACCGGTGTCACCAAGATCAACTGGGATGGGGGCAGCCTCCCTTCCGGGGTCTATCTCGTTAAGATCGAATCCCATGGGAAATCCTCGGGAAGGAAGGTGGTCTTCATCAGATAAAGAAGCCCTTCACCACCCGGACGATCCGATCCTCGCCGAAAAGATTGGCAATTAGGTAGTAGAGGAGCCCAGTAACAACGAGCGCGGAGAGCAATCGGATCAGAAGATGAGCCTTGATCAGTGCAAAGATTGTATAACCACCTATATTTGCTAAGGCGGAGAAGATAACAACCCTCATGACCAGACCAAAGAGGGGACGAAGTCCTAAACCGTGGATCTCATCACTAAGATAAAACAGGAGATAGCCGAAGTAGAAGGCGGAAGAGACGGTTGTAGCCAAAGGGAAGGCGCGAAAACGGAGTGACCACATCAGGGTGAGATTGAGGCCAATATTGAGGATGACCGAGTAGATCGATGCGATCATCGGAATTCGGGGCTTCTTGATGGAATAGAACGCCGAGGCTAAGGATTTGGAACCGGCGACAAATGGGACCCCGATAATATAGAGAAGCAGAGCCTGGGAGGTAAGAATAGTATCTTGAGGGAGAAATCGACCGTGTTCATAGATGAATCGACAGATAGGGGTGGTCAAGGCAGCAATCAAGAAGGTCACCGGGATGGTAAGGACGAAGGCATGGGCCAGACTCTCCTCAAGTGTCCGTTTGAGTTCATCGTACTTATTGCGGGCAAAGGCCCGGGATAGGCTGGGCAGGGCGACGGTTGAGATAGCCACACCCAGAAGGCCAATCGGAAGATGCATGATCCGATAGGCATAGTTGATATAGGTGATCGACTTCGGCTCGAGCAGGGAGATGAGGAACATATCGACCGCAACATTTATCCTCGTTGCCGCCAGACCGGCCACCACTGGAATCAAGAGGGTGAGAATCAAACGGAGTCGAGGATCGCCCAAATCGAGCCTCAATCGGAAACGAAACCCACGCTTTAACACCAAGGGTAACTGAATGAGAAACTGGCCTAAGCCACCAACCGTTACACCGATCGCCATGGCATAGATGGGATTGAGTCCTATTCTCAGGAAGAGGCCAAAGGTGGTAAGGGGGATAACAATTGAGACGAGATTGAACAGTGCCGGGGCCAGAGAAGGGATGAAGAATATCCGATAGGAGTTGAGAATCCCCATTGCCCAAGCAGCAAGAGAGATGAAGATTAAAAATGGGAAGGTAATCCGGGTGAGTCCTGCGGTAAGCTCAAGTTTCCCCTCTATCCCACCAAATCCTGGGGCCAGGATGCGGACCAGAAATGGAGCAAAGATGATCCCGAAGAGGACAATAATACCGGACAAAGAGAGGAGGGTGAAGAAGAGGTTTGTAGCCAGATCCATTGCCGACTGATCTCCCTTCTTCTCTTTCTCACCGGTAAAGACGGGAACAAAACCGGCCGAGAGGGCTGTCTCGGCAAAGAGATCCCTTAAAAGGTTGGGAATCCGGAAGGCAACATTGAAGGCATCGGTTGCATTGGAAGAACCATAAAGGTGGGCAAATACCGCCTCTCGAAGGAGACCGAGAATCCTCGAAATAAGAGTGCCCAGGGTGAAAGAACGGACAAATTTGGTTATCGGCATATCTCCTTGTAGACCCCCCGGATCAGCGGGGTCTTGTCATCCTCATAACCGCTTTCCAGGTAACGTCTAAGCCAGCGACAGCAGTTGACCGTATCTCCCTGGAAGAGGTAGGCCAGACCGAGATTACCCATCACCTGATAATACTTGGGATCATACCCCAGTGATCTCTGGAAATCTTCGACCGCCCGTTTAAGGTCTCCCATCTGCGTTCGGATGATCCCCCTCCGGTTATAGGCGGCAGCAAACTTCTTGACTACGGTCCGGGCATCCTCGTTGGTAAAATAGTCTAACCGATAGCGGTTCGATGAAGGTAATGGCAGTGGAAAGTCCGATAACTGAGGCGGCTCTCGAAGCAGTCGGTAATAGAGACCGCGGGTCTCGAGATAGAGATCGAGCCACCGCTTCGGCCAATTCCCATCCTGGTAGATGAAGGTAAAGATCGGCCTCTTCTTTAAGTTTGCGGTAACGATCTCACGCTTGATAAGATTGCAGTATTGTTTACTGATCTCCCCATACTCGATCCTATCAGCCGATCTCAACTCCTGATCACACCTTCTCAGGAGTGGCCTGACCTCTTCGGGAATGGTGATCTTGGCTGATAGCTGATCAAGATACCACCGAAATCGAAGATAGAAGTCCAGAACCAATGCGATGTTCCCATCCCTCCCTTTCTCAATCATACTATAGTAGAGGAAAAAATCATCACTAAAGAAGATGCTGCTGTCGGGAAGGGTCTTGAAAATTGATTGGGTGAGATCCTCAAGGGAAGAATCATGGGAGAGGTCACAGTGGCGAAAGTTGAGGATAAATCCCGCCACCGGCAGGAGGATGAGTAGTTTACGGTAAGAACTCGGGAGGAGCGAAGCCATCCCGATCCCAATGAGGATGAGCCAGAGGAGGAAGATCGGCAGGTAGTAACCATCCTTATCCGGGATATTATAAAAGAGGATGTAACAAAAGGGAATGGAGATCATAAACGATATCAACCCTCGGAATCTCTTCTCTATCCTCATCAGTCCGTAGATACCAAAAGGAGAGATGATGAGAAATTGCCACCAGACCGCCTTAAGGAATCCCCAGAACGATTGGATGAGATAGTTCAGATCAAAGAAGAAGGTGCGATAATGGAAGATGCGCCCGGAGATGAGCTGAAGAAGTCCAGACAGTCCTTCCGGGTTGAAGGTATCGGGAATAGGGTCGGCCCGGGATCGAATTGGGAAGTAGAGATATAAGAAGAGCGGAATCAGCAGAAAGGGGAGATATTCCGCCCTGGTGGACCGTTGAGAGAGGAGGTAGATTCCCGCTGGTATGATGTAAAAGAGACTGGTGAGATGATTGGTCAGGGCGAGTCCAGTGAGGTAGAGAAAGATCGGTAAGGGGTGATCAGACTTGATCAGGGTAATGAAAAGGAGGGTGAGAAGAAGCATATTCAAAGAGTAGACTTCACCCACGATCGACTGGAGCCAGACGACTCGACCGAAGGCGAAGAAGATCGCCAGAGCTGAGGAGATGATGGAGTCGGAGGTAAAATGGTAGAGAATGAGAGAGAGCAGTATCGCGGTAGCGATTGTGAAACCGGATGAGAGGAGGTTGAGGGTGAAAGGGGTGGGGGCAAACGAGAGAAAGACCCGGGCCAGGATGAGAAAGAGGGGATAACCCGAAGGATGAGGAATGCCGAGGTTCTTGGCCGCAAGATAAAATTCCGCCCCGTCACCCCAGGGGAGATATCTTGAGGTGGTAAGATAGTAGACAACCCCAACCGTTATCCCTACCACCACCATCAGCTTCAGCCTCGACATTACTTGATTGTAACTTATCTTCCGCTCGGTGTAAAGTAGAGGCTTGATCCCACCGGTGAGATTAATATCATGATTTTATGTTGGTGCTATACCTGATTGCGATGCTGGATCTACCAACCGATACGATCTACCTGAAATCCTACAGTGGTAGTGGTGATGACAATATCTATAAGATTGTCCCCCTCTCAGAGCAAAACCTCCTTCTGATTGGATCCACTACTTCTTTCGGACGCGGTGGATATGATATCTATCTTCTCATGATCGACTCTACTGGTGATACCCTCTGGACCAGGACATTCGGTGATAAGGGTGATGACATCGGTATCGATGGTCTGGTGGACTATCGTGACTCCAGTCTGGTGATTGGTGCCATTACCCGTTCCTTTGGCTATAACGATTTCCATCTCTGTCTGTTAAGGATCAATCGGAGTGGTTCACTTTACTCGATCCGATGTTATGATGAGATCGACCCTCGCTATTATTTTCAGCTCAAATCACCTTTTCAGGTGGCAGGAAGATATCGTCGTGATTCCACCAGTGTCTGCTGTCTCGAACTTGATGAAGAGGACGAGCCGGAAAAGCTCTTAATTGCAGATAGCTATGAAATTCAAAGACTTTATAAGATTTCTGATCACAACCAGTTTCTGATCCAGATAGACCAGAATCATCTCCTCGAATCCCCATCGGGCATCAAGCTGTTCGAGATCACCGATCAGGCCGAAACAGTAGCGGTCAGGACCCTGGGGGCAGCTGGTGATACCCACTATTACAATTATTCCTTAGCTATTAACGGAAGGATTGTTACAGTCGGAAGGATAGAATCGGAATCAGACTCCGGTGATCTTGCCCTGGGAATCTATCACGGCAATGGGGAGTTGGATCGACTGATCACATTTCCGGATCGGTCGATCACCACCGGCCGGGCGGTCATCCTCGGAGGAGGTGAATCTCCTAATTTCATTATCATCGGAGGGTGTTCTCGACCCCCTGGAGATCGGAATCGGGATATCTTTCTACTCTCCCTTGGGAATAAGAATTGGAAGAAGCCAAAGATTAATAGGTTAGTTGAAAAGCCTCCGAGGCTTCTCCATTGCCCACCACCGATCTATCCAAGGATGGCCCGAGTCTTGGGAATCGAAGGGACTGTGGTTGTCGAGGGACTTGTTGACACCACCGGTCGGATAGTATGGGCCGAGGTGATCAAATCTTCAGATTGCCTCATTCTCGATCTGGCTGCAATAGAGGCAGTCTGGACATATCGATTTTCTCCCGGAATTCAGGCCGGGAAGAAGGTAATAGTCAGGGTTCAAATACCGATAATCTTCCAGCTACGCTGACTCCTCCATCTCGATCAGGCACTGGAGGATCTCAAGCTCCCCCGGATCAAACCAGATCAATTTGCAGGTAGGACAATAGTCGATTGCAATATGATAGGCGTAACTGTAAAGCTTATGGATCATCCGATCACCACACTTGGGACACCGCCGGGGATGGGACATATCGAGGATGAGGGAGCGGCACCGGCTCCGCCGGGAATCAACCAGTAGGTGTCGGGCGGTGCGTCGAATCTCAGGTCCAAAGCCACGATCCTTTCGAACCAGAATCCGGGGCAGTTTCGATTCCTCAACAAGATAGCCATCACAGAAGGCACACCGCCAGATATAGACCCCTTCATACTCCTCGGCCAGAAGCCACTCCCGACAGTCCGGACAGAGCCTCCTTATCTTCCAGAATGGCTCCTCTCTTTTCTTGAAGAAATATCTCAGCTCCGGAAGATCGAGGGCACTCATTGACCTGTCATCAGCCCTCAGTCGGGTGGTGGGCCGGAGATACTCCAAGGTCATGAGCTGACGCACCGTATATGGTCCCTGCCACTTTCCGGACTTCTCAATCCAGTATCTGGGCTCGATCTTCTGATCACTCTCCACCTTCCTTGGTTGTGGTTGTTTTAAGAGCTGGGTCAGAGTCGAGAGGTCCTCATGGGCCATCCCGAGAATTATCCTTATCCTTTTGAGTAACGGAGGATGGGTGGAGAAGAGGGTAGCCCAGAAAGACTCCTCCTCATCGATCCTCCGATTCAATGGGTTGAGGATGAAGATCGGAGCAAGATATTCTCCACTACATCCGGCTCCCCGCCAGCGGGTTCCGATTTTGTAAAGGGCACGGGCCAGTGCCACCGGATTACGAGTGTAGCGGATGGCGGCCGCATCGGCCCGATACTCCCGCTCCCTGGAGATAAATAAAGAGAGGAGCTGGGCACCGAGATTGGTGACGAAGAGGATGAGTGAGATGAAGATCGATGCTGCCCGGGCCGCATCACGCCGCTGCCTTTCCCCCGGCAGATAACCGATGATGCTATCATCGCCTGCAACAACAAATTGAGATGAGCGGGCCACGATCTCACAATAGAGGCTGAAGAGGGCACAGGTCATGGTCGTCTGGCTACAGTCCTTGGAGACGATATGGGCCATCTCGTGAGCCACCACGGATTGCAACTCATCCCTGGTGAGGCGTGCCAGAAGTCCCTCAGTGATCCCGATGATGTTCTTACCCTTATTATCGGCGAGGGAGAAGGCGTTCATCGCTCCGGTCGGGATGATATAAGGATCCACCTCAATCCCACCCGCTGCAGTGGCGATCTCGTCCACAATATTCTGGTAAATATGGTGATACTCATCATGGGGATCCAATGGCTTTGCCCCCAGGATCTTAAGGAACCTTGCCACGACATCGGTCCCCGCCCGACGCCAGTGGTAGTAGGAGAGGATGGCAGCGACTATAATCACCAGTATGGTATCAACCCCAAAGAGGGAGAAACTCACATCAGGATTTACCAAGGATTGCCGGAAGAAGATGATAAATTTGATTATGGTCCAGATGATAAGGATGGGAAGGAAATAGAGAAGGATCAGAAAGGCGAAGAGGAGATAGATCTTTTGTGTCTTCTCCTCTTCAATCTCCCAGAAGGTCCTGGTAGAGGCCATAGAAAATAATAATTAACTTCCTCCTTTTTGACAATCGTAACCTTCACTTTCCTCCTTTGGTGGGAGAGGTGAAAAAATGTTGACAGGGGAGGTATGATGATTAAACTGGTATTGATGTATAGAAAGGGGATAATACTCCTTACTGCCTACTGCATAGTGCTTAGTATCGCCTCCGCCGATCCACCCGGCTGGACCGAGGACCGGCGGATTGGATTCCTTCCTGGTGATCACTGGAATCCAAGGGCTGATTGTTGTGGAGATACGGTGCATCTGGTTTATCAAAGGGTTTGGACCGCACCCGATACGGTATGGGAGGAGGTTTACTATAAACGTTCTACTGATGCTGGTAACACATGGGAGCAGGATGTACTTTTGAGCAATAAGGATCTCATCAACTCCATCATGCCCGACATCGCGGTCAAGGGGGATACGGTGGTGGTGGTGTGGAATGAACAGCAAAAAGGTATCGTTGAATATCGGAGGAGCACGAACGGTGGCTTATCATGGGAGCCGATTGATACAATCGACTGTTCTTTC
>QNBE01000098.1 GCA_003645615.1 Caldifarciminota bacterium | reverse complement strand
TAACCCTCCCCTCCTTGGTTACTACAATCCCCACCCCAGGCCTCAGCCGGATCAGACCAAGTCCGAGGCCAACTTCTATCCTGAGGATGATCCCGGCCGAATAGATGGTCTCGACCCCCACTCGAGCCAGATCAAAAAAGAGCTCAGAGCTGAGATCTTCAATAAAGATATTTGGATTCCAGCTACCTTTTCTTATCCTCAGGATCGGGTGGGTATATCCAAACATAAGCCGTTCTCCGGTCTTGGCCTGGGTCTCATCGCCCCGGATTTTGATCGGGATCGAATCCGGATCGTAGTACCAGTAGAAGTCAAGTTTCACCTCCCCACCCCACAGAAGATGGCTCAGATTCCCGCTTAGCTCCGGAGCAAGCCGATCGATCTCGGGCTCAATCCTTACTCCACCAGAAGTGGTTAGATCCCAATCTATCAGCCCTATACCGATCCTAAGACCGGGAAAGGCCTCCCGCCGACGCAGTCGATCAAACCACCTGAGTCTAAGAAAGGGATAGATACGGTTGAGACCGGGTCGAGTTGTTATTAATAGTGGATAGTCGAAAGAAAGGGAAAGATCATGATTATGACGATAGAATAAATCTACCTCAACGGGGGAACAGAATCGGGAGTTGGTGATGAGATAGAGGGCAAGGCTTTCCTGAAGCTGATTATAACCGATAAAGGCAAGATAAGTATTCTCACCGGTCGCATCCGCACCAGCAACCACCCCCCCCAAAAGCCAGCTTTTCAGGGTGGTATCCAAAGGGACAAAGATGGGCAGACGGAGGGAAGGGGTCATTGTTGCGAGGATATCAAAATAGCTACCTTGTTGGATGGTCAGTGGGAAGGACCTGGGATCGGGTTCAGGTGGTATCAAAGGTTCGGCTGGGAAGTTGAATCTGACTCTGTTTAGTGGCAGGAGATAGAGATCAAAGCCATCTCGATTGAGCCCGAGAAAATAGAGGGAGTCATTATGAATTATCCCAAAGTTGGCGTAACCGTTCTCAGTAAGTCGGTAATCCAGATTTGTATTGAGGTCGAGTAGATAGAGCCGGTAGCGCCGATCAAAGTTGGCGGTGTAAAGGGGGCCATAGGGTGAAGGGTTGAGATTGGCCAGGACCCAGGAACTCCTGCGGATCGGTGTTATGGTTTTCAACTGTGGATCGAGCTCGTAGATATTCCAGGTCTCATGGTTTTTCCTCCCGATGAGGAAGATCCGCCCACCCTCAACCATAAGTTCACCGATCAGAAGATCGGTCTCAAGGAGCAGTTCATCATCGAGATAGACATCAGAACCAAAATGGTGTCTACGATCCTGAGCAACCAGGATTTTACCATCCAGGATGGCGAAAGCCCTGATATCGGCAGTGCCAACCCGCCGAATTTTCTTTTCTTTGAGATCAAACTCATAGAGGGAACCGGTGATCCGGCAGCCACGGAGATAGACATTATTTCCTCCTCGAGTGAGATCCTGGACAAGAAAGTAGAGCCTATCCCCATCAAAGCGGAAGGGGGCGATAATCGGGCTTAAGGTCCGAACCAGAACCCTCTTCTTCCTCTCTCGAGGATCATATTCCACCACCTCATAGATTGGGATAATCTTCCGTGCCTCCACTTTTTGGTAGTAACTGTGGAAATAATAAAGACGCTCACGATAAGCAGTAAGATAGGATTTAAACCAACCATCATCGGTGAGCCTTAAGCCAATCACCTCGTATTCCTTAAAATCATCCCGGATTTTCTGCTGCCAGCGGGTAAAGAGAGCGGGAAAATCACAACCAAAGCTAAGCCTGGCGGCAAGATCGAGCGAGAGAGCCGGAAATAAAAGACCAAAGGGGGCCCAGAAACAGCCTCCATACTCTTCGAAGAATTTACCGATCCTCTCCTCTCCATAAGCGGTATCGAGAAATCGGAAGAATTCGCCACCATAGAGATAAGCCCCCATATAATAAGGAAATTGGAGGGGGAGGTAGGTGGCGGTAAGAATCGAAGGTGGGGTATCTTTGGTGGCGCCAAGATATGAATCGAAGAGGCCATCGTTGAGTCTTCCTTCAAATGGAAATCTCGATTCGGAAAGAACGGTTATCCCCTCAATGACCCAGGGTGGTGAATAGAGGTTAGGGAGGAAGGGAAACCCGAAGAGAAGATTGAGTGGTCGAGCAAGATCTGAAGTCCTGGTAAGGTGGCAGATGTGGGTATACTCGTGGATACCAACTGAGCGGTACCAGTCTCTGGTGGCATCAATCTCAAATCCCGGGTTGGGGGGGTAGGTGAAGAGGTGGATGTTCCGGAAGAGAGGGTCGGCGTAGCCGTTAGCCGCGGTGCCGATATCCTCGATCACAACCGGAAGATTTCGGTACCGATTGGTGGTGAGATGCCACACCTCTTCTTTATAGAACTCAAGATTGTAGATCGCCTCCTCAGCTTCCCACCGATAACCAGGCTTATGAATCACTGTGAAATTGTCCGACTTTATCACCTTCCAGTTGAACCAGGCGAATAGAAGGAGAATCATAGAAAAATTTATCCTCACGACACCATTTGACAACCAATTTTTGGTTGTTATGATTTCACAATGGAGATCCTTATCTCTGAGTCGATGCTTCGATCGAGGATCAACGAGTTGATTGATGAGATCGGTCAGGATTATGGGGGGAGTGAGATCGTCGTCATCGGAATTCTAACCGGTAGTTTTGTCTTCCTTGCCGATCTGGTGCGCGGGTTTCACCGCCACAACCTCTCCCCAAAGATCGACTTCATGACCGTCTCCTCCTATGGCAAAGGTAAACGTTCGTCGGGTCGGGTCCGAATTATCCAAGATGTATCGGTCAACATCACCGGTTGCGAGATACTTATTGTCGATGATATCCTCGACACCGGCCGGACCCTCCACACCGTGGTCGATCATCTGAAAAAAAGGGGGCCGAAGTCGGTTAGGACCTGTGTCCTACTCGATAAGAAAAGGAAGAGGGAGGTCGAGTTTAAGGCTGACTACATCGGCTTTGAGATCCCCGATTGCTATGTGGTCGGTTACGGCCTCGACTACAATGGCCGCTTCCGGGAACTGCCTTTTATCGGAAGGATTGCGTAGGCGGACGATCCTTAACCGGGGTGAGCTCTCTGGCCCTACCATTAGTGGAGAAATAAGCCGGCTCATCTTCCACCCTTATGATCGGGGGATCGTCTTCTTAAATAAGGGGAGGAGGTATCATCTCAGTCCCGAGATCGTCTCAGTCCGAGACCATAAGGTCTCAATCGGACCGGTTGGAATGGTCGAGCATCTCTTGGCCGTCCTCCTCGGTCTTAAGATTGATTGCATCCTGGTGGAGGTGCTGGGTCGGGAACTGCCGATCTTCGATGGTTCTGCTAGGGAGTATTTCCGCTCACTCACCGGGCTGGGCACTTATGAACTGGATCAGCCACAAAGGGTCTTCCCACTCGATGAGATGGAGCTCACCTACCGTGGAAGTCGGATTTCGGTTATTCCTGGGAGTCGGTTGGAGATTACAATTATTTATGATCCTCACCATCCCAAACTTCCCAGACAGAACCTCTCCTTCTCCTCGATAACCAATCTCGTTTGGGCCCGAACCTTTGCCTTCGTCCAGCCCGACGATCCCCGGCTCACCAATTACCGGTTTGGACTCGGCATTACTCGGGAAGGGATCCGCCCTCCACCCCGGTCCCCGGACGAACCGATCCGGCACAAACTCCTCGATCTCATCGGTGATCTATACACACTGGGTCAACCTTTCTCGGGCACCATCCTCGCCTATAATCCCAACCATCGTCTCAATATCGGCCTGGTTCGACTTCAGCACCAGAAAGGTTATAATAGATAAATCTCATCTCATCGAACAATCGGCGGATGATATTTCCCTGAGCCATTCTCATCATACCCTTGGGAGTGATGAGATAGCAACCATCATAAATCATCTTCCCTCCGATCAAAACTTTCTCGCCTACCTTTCTGATCTTGAGCCCGTTGAGGTCGATCTCGATGGGCCGCTGATCCCTAATCTCAACTCCCCCAATCCTCACCTTTCCATCGGCTATACTCAATCGCTCATTCGGTAAAAATAGGAAGATTGTGGCAAGGGCAAGAAAGCCGATCAGACCATAGTAGCGGAATCTCTTAATGAAGCTGATATAATAGAAGGGGAGGGGAAGAATCGGTATCCAATCGATTGAAAGTGTGGAAAAGGGAATCGCGGCGAACCCCTTAGCAACGGTAATTATTGTTGACGATAGATAACTTAACGGAAGGGTGAGGACTTTAAGTAGTGAAGGCAGGATCAGCCCAAGCAGAACGGTAAAGATTCCTACCGCAACTGTAACCCAGGCGATCGGAACGACCAAAAGGTTGGAGATGGCTGCCAAGGTGGGCACCCGACCAAAGTAGTGGATCAGAATTGGTCCCGTGGCAAGCTGGGCAGCAATCGAGACCAGGATAGAGAGAGCGAGATAGCGCAACACCTTTGGTTGTGGTAACCAACCCCGAAATTCTCGATAGAGGAGGACTATCCCACCGGCCGCAGCAAAAGACAACTGGGCACCAGGATTGAAGATAGCGGTTGGATCGGCGATGATGAGGAAAAGCAGTGCGAGGGTGAGGAAATGGGTGGTAGGAACCTTCCGTTCGAGGAGATCGGCGATTCCGATCATCCCGAGCATTAGTGAGGCCCGAACCACTGGTGGTCGGAACCCGGTAATACCGGCATAGATCGGGATGAGCATCAGGGCGAAGATCCTCCCTTTCCTTCTCATCCCTAAGATACGGAGGAAGAAGATCCCGAAGCTGAGGATGAATCCTACGTGGAGACCGGAGACCGTGAGGAGGTGGATGATTCCGGAACGGGCGAAAAAGTCCCAGAGATCGGTCTTGGGATAGTAACAGCGACCGAGGAGGAGCGCGATAAAGAGTCCCCGCTCATCCTCCCCCTTAATTGAGTCAGCGGTCTTAAGAACCCGTTCCCGGAGTTGAATAAAGAATCGATGGATGGGATGGGAGGGACCGAGTCGGTTGATACGGATCACCTCCACCCTCACCTTACTCTTCTCATCCCTTTTGATGAGACCCTGGAAATGGACCCGATCTCCACTGTAGCTTCTCTTGGTCACCATCTCGAAGAGGGTGCTGCCGGATTGAACCCCGATCAGATAATTTTGATAGTAAGGTCTCGATTCGATGACATCACCCACCCCCTCAACAAAGGCACCGGCTCTTCGCTCTCCCTTCAATATTAGATAATTCAGAGCTGAGAGGGAGAAGATAGCGAGATAGAAGACCTCTTTTCGAAGATAACCGATTACTGCCGAAGCAACACCAGCCCCAATTAGAAAGATTGCCGGGGGGTGGATTAGATCACCGATCAGGATCCCCAGGATGGCGGAGACGGTGATCCCGATCGCAAGAAGACTCACGAGGAGATTATCTCAGCCACTCGCTTCGATGCCCTCCTCAATTCGACCCGGGCCAGTCCGGGATTGGACCGCTCAACCCCCAACATCATATACAGAAAGAAATCCTCACCGATCGGATAGATAACGAAGAAGTTTGATTCGGTAACCCAGATCAACTCGATCTGCCGTTTGATCCCGATCCCAGTAGCAGCCATCCGACAGGCATTAAAGATATTGGCCACCTCAGCATCAACCAATCCCGGATCATGTTTTGTCTCAACCACATGGGAGAAAACGGTAAGTCCATCCTTCCCCACCAAACTGACGAATTCACAACCGGGAACTTTCTCTCCCAGTTCCCTCAAGATACTACCCAGATCTTCCATTATGCCTCCTTCACCCTTTCGATGAAGCTGCCGTCTCGAGTATCGACCCGGATTCTATCCCCGACTTCGATATAAGGGGGAACCCGGCAGACGAAGCCCGTCTCGAGCTTGGCCGGTTTGAGCTGTGCTTGGGCGGTCGCATCCTTGAGATAGGGCTGGGTTTCAACCACCTTGAGATCGACACTCTTGGGTAGCTCAATCCCGATTGATCGCCCCTCAAAAACCTGAATCTTCACCCGGATATTGGGAATAAGAAATGGAATCGCCTCCTCAATGACATCACTCCTAATCTGTAGATCATCGAAGGTCTCCGTGTTCATGAAGTGATAATAACCATCTGCCTCATAGAGATACTCGGCCTCAATTAAGTCAACCACAGCCTCCTCAATCCTGTCGTCCGGCCGAAATCGCTTTTCCGTAGCAAGGCCGGTGATCAGATTCCTCAATTTGGTCTGGACCAAGGCCTGACCTTTGCCAGGGGTGATATGCTCAAATGCAATAACTTTGTAGGGCTCACCATTGAGCTTTATCAGTTTACCTTTCCTGATCTGGATTGCGGTGATCATCTTACTACCCTCCAGATTGATCCTTCCCGCTTATCTTCGACGATGACGCCGAGCTCCTTCAGACGGGATCGAATCTGATCCGCAAGATCGTAGCGTTTTTCCCGTCTCAAGTTACTCCGTAACCTAATCAGCTCCTCAATCAGCGCCTTTTCTCGTCCACTGATTGAGGGTGCGAGATCAAACCCGAGGACCTCCAGTAGTACCCGGACCGAGTGGGCGATCTTCTTCGCCTCGCTCGAATCAATCTTCTCATAGCCCTCACGCACCAGTTCAAAGATGATACCAAGGGCCTTGGGAGTATTGAGATCGTCATCCATTGCGGCCTCAAAATCGGTGAGGCGCAAGACCTCCTCCCCAATTGGCTCAACCCGATTCAGGAAGGCTCGAACCCGATCAAAGGCAAGTTCTGCCTCCTTCAACCTATCCTCATCATACTCCTGAGGCATCCGGTAGTGGCTCTTTAAGAAGAATAGGCGAATAGCCTGAGGAGAGTATTTCTGGAGGATTTCCTCAGCAGTGAGATAATGGCCCGTTGACTTCGACATCTTCTCACCACTCAGGCTGAGCCAGGTGTTGTGGATCCAGAAGCGAACGAAATTCTTACCGGTCGCAGAGACGGATTGGGCAATCTCATTCTCATGGTGGGGAAAGATCAGATCTTCGGCTCCGGTATGGATATCGAATGTCTCACCGAGAAGATACATCGACATCGCCGAACATTCGATATGCCACCCCGGCCTCCCTTTCCCCCAAGGGCTATACCACCATGGTTCTCCCTCCTTGGCCGCCTTCCAGAGGGCAAAATCTAAGGGATGTCGTTTCTTTTCGTCCACCGCCACCCTTGCTCCGGGCATCAGTTCCTTAAGTTCCTTCTTAGCCAATTGACCATACTTGGGAAACCTCTCGACTGGAAAATAGACATCACCATCAACTATGTAACCGAAACCCCGCTGGATCAACCGATCGATCAAGCTGATAATCTCCTCAATGAATTGGGTCGCCCGAGGATAATAATCTGCCCTCATAATATTGAGATGATCAGAGACCTTGAAGAAGATATCGATATTCCGCTGGGCCAGCGCGCGCCAGTCCTCACCGGATTCCTTCGCCTTGATGATAATCTTGTCGTCGATATCGGTGAAATTGGTGACATGGGTAACCTGATAGCCCTTGAAGATGAGATAGCGCTTCAAAACATCGGCGGTGATAAAAGTCTTCATATGACCGATATGGGGAATAGTCTGCACGGTCATTCCGCAGGTATAGATACCAACCCTATCACCCAGCGGTTGAAACTCCTCTTTTATGTTGGTGAGGGTATTCTTGAGCCTCATCAGAGAAATGGAGGCGGCGGGAATCGAACCCGCGTCCGGGGTGTTCTGGTGACGGGCCCTACATACTTAGCCTCCCATTTCTCTTACAGCCACGGCTCCGGGAGACAGGATCCGTCGCTGCCAGCCTCTGTTATTTCAGCCTGGCTTAGAGGCATCACCAGACCTATCCGATCCTGTATGCCGCCTGCCATCGGCCGGATCGGATCAACCGATGGAGGCGTGGTCGCCTTTCGCTTAGGCGGCCAGGGCGTATCCCGTTGCGGGAACTGTTTTTCCCAGGTCGGATTTACGAGGTGGCCTGGAACCTCGGTATGCACCTCGGCACCATCATCACCCCGTCGAAACCCATCGCCCCCGACAGAATAAGTATACTGGAATCCTGATCACCGTCAAGTGGCCCTACAAGGAGAAGAGCCAGCGGAAGGCGAAGTGACTCTCACCTGCTGCGGGATCCGAGAGATAGCAGGGGATCATAAATGAGACACCATACCACTTGATCCCAATTCCGAAATCGTATCGGATACCGAGACGCTCAAGATCGGTGCTAACGTCTCCAAGATCAGCGAAAAGTAATATCGGCCCGAAATGGATCTTGAGATTCACTCCATAACCGACCTTCCCTTTTTGGTGTTGGCCATAATAGCCAACAAGCCAGGGACCGCCCTTGAAATTGAGATGCTCCTGTGATGAAAGAGGACCCTTCTTTTGAACGATAATCCGTCCCTGGGGAGAAGGATAGAGGGAGCCGGCAAGGAAGATCAGATCCTGACGGAATGGAGAACCGGTAGTTACTCCACCAAATAGTCGGAGTGATAACAGCGAGTAATGAAATTCAAGTTCCGTAGTAAATCGGCTAAAAAATTGCTCGTAAGGGGAAAAGTCGACCCGACAGGAAACCGGTGACTTAGTGAGGCCGACACTGAAAACAAGCTTCCGGGCCATCTCAAAGTCTCTGGAG
>QNBE01000097.1 GCA_003645615.1 Caldifarciminota bacterium | reverse complement strand
CCGGTTTCTCCGTCGCCTCAATATGGAAGACGATATAGTCGGCACCGGCATCAGCAAATGCATCGACATACCTTTCCGGTTCGACGATCATGAGATGGGCATCGAGCGGTGTCGTGGTCAGGCGCCGGATTGCCTCAACCAGGATCGGACCGAAGGTGAGATTGGGAACAAATACCCCATCCATGACATCGAGATGGATCATATCGACCCCGCACCGATCAACACTGGCGATCTCCTCTCTCAACTTTGAGAAATCACAGGCAAGAATCGAGGGGGCAACCATCATCTCGCAACCAGAAGCCGGACACTATCACCGGGGTGGAGTCTGGTGCCGGCATCGGGGAACTGGAGGATGATAAGATTGGTATCGCCGGTTGCCTCGGCAGAATCGACCTTGAGGTTGATCTCAAGATCTTTCAACAGGTCGAGCGCCTCGGAAAGGGTCTTGCCTTCGACTAAGGGCATCACAAATTCCGGACCAGAACTGACCATAACCAGCACCCTGCTCTTGATCCGGACCAGGCTGTCCGGTGGGGGATCGGTGGTAAGGATGAAACCGGCCGGGGTATCAGAGGGGATCGACTCCACCGCCACCCGGAGGCCACGGTTCTTAAGGATGATCATCCCCTTCTCAAGCTGGAGGCCGGCCAGGTCCGGGATCCGGATCCGCTCGATCCCGGTGGAGACGACAACCGAGATCTGGCGGCCGATCACAACATAGGAGCCGGGTAAGGGATCCTGGATGATGATGACACTCTCGGGATAGACCGGATCAGGGCGGTGGGATTCGATATAGAGGTTGAGGTTGTTTTCGGCCACGATCCGCTTCGCATCGGTTATCGTCTTACCGATCAGATCCGGGACCGGAACCTCCTTCCCTTTTACCAGTCTGGGCATGATCAGAAAGTTGAAGACGAGAAGCCCCAGGGCAAAGATGAAGAGCAGGAGGGCAAGACCGATAAGAAATCTTCTCATTCGAGCACGGTGGCGACGACCAGGTCAACCTTGGACCCCTGCTTCACCTTCCGGCCAGCACGGGGTGACTGGGACATGACAATCCCGACATTGAACTCGGTGCTCACCTCATAGCGGACATAACCGACCACGAGCCCGGCATTCTCGATAATCCTTCTTGCCGATGAGAGGGAACGGCCGATCACCCGTGGAACGATCACCTCCTTCCTCCCTTTGCTGACAAAGAGGATGACATCGCTCTTCTTCTTCACCTTGGTGCCGGCCGAGGGGATGGTCCGGACGATATGGTCGGCCTCAATCTCCTCATCCTCGACCGGGCGGACCTCACCGATCTTGAGATCAAGATCGCTCAACTTTGTGGTCGCATCGACAAGGCTCCTCCCCCTCAGATTGGGCATCACCACCATCAGGCCGCCTTTACTCACCACCGCCGAGATCGTCGTCTTGGCCCTCACTACCGAGCCTGGAAATGGGGTCTGACGGGCGATCCTCCCTTCAGCCACCTCAGCCGACTCCTCTTCTCCCGAGACGACAAAGAATAGGCCACGGCTCTCACAGAGAAACCTCGCCTCATCCTTGGTCGTCCCGATCAGGTTGGGAACGACGACCTGTGTCGATCCCATAATCTTGGGGAGAAAGAAGAAGCTGAGCACCGAGACGATGATTGCGGTGAAGAGAGAGACGAAGAAGGAGATGAGGAAGACCTTAGAAGTGTCATAATACATCACCACCTCCTATGCTTCAAAGCTCTTACCATCGGGTTGAAATCCATTGATAAATTCGACTCCGGTGATCTCACGACCACCAGCGGGTTTGAGACTGATCACCTCAACAGCGGTCGTTCCACTACCGACCAGAAGTCGATCCCTCCTGGCCCCGATCTTTCCGGGCTCCAGTCTATCATCCGTTAGCTTTGCCCGCAGGATCTTTATCAATCGATCCCCGTATCTGGTCCGGGCCCCGGGCTGGGGAGAGAAGGCCCGGATCTGATTAACAATCTCTTCACCCGATCGGTTCCAGTCGATCACCACCATCTCCTTGGTGATCTTCGGGGCATAGCTTGCCCTCCCCTCCTCCTGAGGGAGAGGGGTGATCGATCCCTCCTTAAGGCCGAGGATGGTCCGGATCACGATCTCGGGGGCCAGTTTGGAAAGTCGCTCCCGGAGCTCACCATAGTTCTCATCGGGGTGAATCTTCACCCCTTCCTGGAGGAGGATCTTTCCCGCATCGACCTTCCTATCCATGATAATTGTGGTAATTCCGGTCTCCTCCTCCCCATTCAGAAGGGTCCAGCGGATCGGGGCCGGACCTCGATATCTGGGCAGAAGGGAAGGGTGGACATTTACCGGCCATCCCGGTATCCTCAGGATCTCGTCCGGAATGATAAAGGGGAAGGAGAGGGTGATGAGGAACTCCGGTGCCTGGGACCGGAGCCGGGTGATGAGCTCCGGATCCCGGATCCTTTCGATGTGGATCACCGGTAATCCCATCCTCTTGGCAAACTCATCGACCGGGTTCGGAGTCAATCTCTTTCCCCTTCCCCGGGGTCGGGGTGGGGTGGTGACAACGGAGAGGCACTCCCCCTCCTCACAGAGTCTGGCCAAGGTCGGAAGTGAGAAGTCATCGGTGGAGAAGAAGCTGAAGCTAAACCTCTTTCCCATTGGAATAGTAGGTGATCAGTCGGCCATTGATATGATCGATCTCATGCTGGAGCACCCGGGCGAAGAGACCCTCAGCCCGAATCACCGTCTCTTTACCATCGATGTCGATCCCCTTTACCTTAACCCTTTCAGCCCGGGGGACGATCAGATAGACCCCCGGGATTGAGAGGCAGCCCTCCTCTGCCTCCTCCTCCCCCTCCTGGTCGATCAGGACCGGATTGATGAGGGCGAAGGGGTCGGTATTGAATCCGCTACACCGGGGATCGACCGTAATAATCCGGAGCGGAATGCCGATCTGATTGGCGGCAAGACCGATCCCCTCAAACCGGATCATCGTTTCGATCATATTCCGGGCCAGCTCCCTTAGTTCATCGGTGATTTCCTCCACCTCGCTGGCCCGCTGATAGAGGACCGGATCGCCAACGATGCGGACCGGCAGGATCACTTCCGCCCCTTCACGGTAACGATATGATCCTTATCGACCTCGATCTTCACCCCCTCGGAAATGATCAGTGAGACCGTCCGGTCCTTGACCGCAGCGATTGTCCCATGGATACCGGATGAGGTGATGACATTATCACCCTTCTTGAGTGAGGCGACCAGCCTCTGATGTTCCTTCTGCCGCTTCTGCTGGGGATAGAAGAGGAGGAAGTAGAAGATGACAAAGATGAGAATAAGGGGAAGAAATGCACCAATCGGATTGGCCTGACCTCCATCGGCACCGTATAACGGGTTCATAAAACCTCCACTCTCAAGGATATTATATTTGACAGAATTGTCAATGAGCAGGAGATCTGATCCTGATAAGTTTCATCTTCGCCAGGAGTTCAAAATATTCCACCAGAAACTTAGTGTTTCTCTGTCCGGTCTCCTGCTCGACCAGGTCGGAGATCTCCCGAAGGGTCCGCTTCCCATCACACCAGAAGATCGCCTTCACCCCAAGATTCCAGACCAGATCCGGTTTGGTAATACGATGATAGCGCTCTTTATCATCTTCAGAGAGTCGGTGGAAATGGGATCGGATTGATAAGGGACCTTTATAGATCCGCTCCGGAATCATCCGATGGGCCTTTCTATCCCATTCATCCCGGAGACGATACCCCCTTTTTCTCTTCAGCCTCAACTCCTTTTTCAGTTCTGCAATGAGCTGACGGGCAATATCCTTTATCCTCCCCACCCTCCTTGGCACCGGCCCAAACCGGCGAAGGGAAGTGATTGCGGCCTCACGCCGGGTGAGGTAGAATGAGACCTTCCGCTCCAAGGCCCTGAGCTCCGAATGCTCTCCGGAGAGGAATCTGGTCCGCCAGTCATTGATGATCTTTAATAGACCAATCCTGGTCCTGACCGCCATCTCGTAGGAGAGCCATTGCGTTTCTTCTCTTCCCGCCTGGGCCAGGAAATAGACATATCCGGCTGCGAGACTGCCGATTCTGAAGAGCATCCCGGGATCAACCTTGTCGATCGTATCGAGTGAGGTATGGTAGAAACGATCCGGCCACTGGATGATCATGGGACAGGGGATCCCGACAGTGGGATCGGAGAGGATATAGTGGTCGCTCCCTCCGGAGAAGGGGACCGTAGCATGGCGGAAGAGCGGATAGCCACCGCTACCCCCAAACCCCTTGGTATCAGAGCAAAACTCCTCCAGCAATCTTAAGAGGAGATCAGCGGTGAAAGAAGGGTTTGCTGCCGGTGGCTCTTCAATGAGGAGGCTGGAACCGCATATGGCCTGATCCTCACCCACCATGTCGAGATTTATTCCCGCCATAATCCGCTTTATCCTCTCCTCATCCGAAGCAAGATAGGCATAGGTTCCGGTCATCTCCGGCAGATAGAGGAAGCGGATCGAACGTTTTGGTCTCCTCAGCTTCCGCTCTCTAATCAGCCGGGAGAGGGTGCGGGCGATCTCAAGTGAGGCGCCACAACCAGAGGCATTATCATTGGCCGAAGGCCGGGGATGGCAGAGGTGGGAGAGAACAACGATCTCCTTTCTGCTCCGACCTGGGATCAGACCGCTGACGACTTCAATCTTTCCTGAATAGAATCGGCTCTTTACGACCACCCTTAGCTTCACCCGCTTCTTCCTGGCCAGGGCACGGAGCTTATCACCCTGCCTCGGCGTGAGGACGAAGCCGAAACAGATCGGGTCACCCTTCTGCCACCAGAAGGAACGATACTCCCGTCCATCGGGAAGATCAAACCGGTCCCGGATCGGATCGATCTTCCTCATCCCATCATAGAGAATCCCAACCGCACCGGACTTAACCACCGCCAACTGATAGACCCGATTGATATCCCCCTTGGTAAGGACAACCTTCCCTTTGAGGTCGAGATCCCGATACTCATCGATCTCCTCACCATCGTTCAGGACCACCAGCTCTACCACCCCTTCAAAAGGTCCACTCCTCTGGATTACCGAGAGAGGTTCCTCATGGAAGTCACCGAGTTTCATCCTCTTCGGTTCGATCATCTCCAGATGTGCCATTTCGATCGCCCATTCCTTTGGAACCACAAGGGACCAGAACCTCTTTTTACCATCGGCCGGATAGGTGAAGATCCTTGTCCTGAGGCCAAACTCCCTGAGCCTTTGGGCGCAATAGTGAGCCGCGGCTCTGATCCCTGGACTGGCCTGGATCCGGTGATACCGGACAAGATCGGCAACATAGCCCCTGGCGAGATCCCCAGAATAGCTCTTCTTGATGAGATCGAGATCCTTGAATATCCGGAGCATAGGATAGGGTATCCACCATCCGACCAGCGTCAAGGATTGCCGAATGTTGACGGTGGTTGTGGAGGCGATATAATTGGCCATGTTTAGATTTCTGATCCTGCTGTTATCGATCCCCCTCTTCGGGGGTGAAAAGATTAAGATCGGCTGTATCATCCCTTTAACCGGACCCAAGGCCAAGTTTGGTGAGATGGATCGGAACGCCTATGAGCTCGCCCTTGAGGAGATCAAGACCCCGATCGAACTCATCTTCGAGGATGATCAGGGCAAACCAAAGGTGGCGATGGCCGCTGCTGAGAAGTTGATCACCAAGGACAAGGTGCTGATGATCATCGGGGAGTATTCCAGCTCCTGTGCCTTTGCCGTCGCCCGGGTCTGCGAACTCTACCAGGTCCCTTTCCTCAACATCTGTGGTGCTGCCGATAAGATCACCCAGCAGGGCTGGCGTAATGTCTTCCGGATGAATCCTACCGCAAGTCAGTATCCCTCCGGTTTTAAGGACTTCCTCAAGGAGGTGGGCAAGCCACGGTCGATCGCCATCGTCTTTGAAAACACCCTCTTCGGAACCTCCTCGGCCCAATCGCTCAAGAGATGGTGCCAGCGGGAAGGGATAAGGGTGGTTGCCTATGAGCCTTATGAGGCTGGTGGGGTCGATTTCAAGCCGATCCTGACCAAGCTGAAAGCAAAAAGGCCGGAGATCATCTATATGATCAGCTATCTCATGGATGCGATCCTGTTGATGCGTCAGGCCAAGGAGCTCAATCTCACCCCGAAGGCATTTGTGGGTGGTGGTGCCGGCTTTACCATGCCCTCATTCCTGGAAGGGGCCGGTGATGCCTGTGAATATGTCATCTCGGTCACCCTCTGGTCTCCGGAGGCGGGCTATCCCAAGGCGAAGGAGTTTTATAATAAATATCATCAGCGTTACGGGAGCTACCCCGATTATCATGGTGCCGAGGCCTATGCCTCCCTCTTCATCGTTGAAGATGCGATAAGAAGGGCAAAGGAGCTGAGCCGGGATGGGATTCGGGAGGCACTAAAGCAGACCGATCTCCTCACCCCCTTCGGTCCGGTCCGGTTCGAAGACTATGAGAATTATACCAATCAGAATCGGATGAAGACCCTGCTCCTCCAGGTCCAGGATGGTAGGTTCCGGCTCATCTGGCCCAAGGAGATCGCAACCAACAAATATATCTACCCGTTTCCCGGCTGGAATAGAGATTGACAATCCTGATCCAGACGATCATCTCCGGCCTTCTGGTTGGTGGGATCTATGCCACAATTGCAGTCGGGATGAGTCTGATCATGGGTGTGATGCGGATCATCAATCTCGCCCATGGCGAACTGGTAATGATCGGAATGTTTCTGAGCTACTTCCTCTTCACCCTCTTTAAGATCGACCCTTACCTCTCCCTCACGGTTACCATCCCCGCCCTATTCCTACTCGGTGCGCTTATCCAGAAGTTCCTCATCAATCGTGTCCTCGAGGTCGAAACGATCCTCCCGGAGAATCAGGTCCTGCTCACGGTCGGAATCGGTCTTGTTCTCTCCAATTCCGCCCTCCTGCTCTTCGGCTCGGAATATCGCTCGGTCCGAACCAGCTATTCCGATCTCGCCTGGCAGATCGGGGGGATCTCAATAAATCAGGCCATGTTCTACTCATTTATAATTGCGCTACTCATCATCTTCGGCCTCAACCTCCTGCTCAAGAGGACCGATCTTGGTCGGGCGATCCGGGCAACCGCCCAGGACTATACCGCCGCCCGGCTCATGGGTATCAACGGTCCGAGGATGAGGATCATCACCTATGCTATCGGTGCCGCTCTGGCCGGAGCGGCCGGGAGTCTGCTCGCTCCGATCTATTATCTCTTTCCCGAGGTTGGTGGACCGTTCACCCTGAAGGCATTTATCATCTGTGTCCTGGGCGGGATGGGGAGCCTTCCGGGTGCCTTCTACGGCGGTCTGATCCTCGGCCTCACCGAATCGCTCGGTGCGGTCTACATCTCAACCGGCTATCGGGAGGCCTTCGGATTCGTCATCTTCATCCTCGTCCTCTCCCTCCTCCCTTCCGGTCTCTTCGGGGGGAAGGGTGCGTAGGCTCTACCTCATCATCCCGCTCCTCATCTTTCCCATCATCATCAGGGACACCTATCTCCTCCATCTCGCGATCCTCTTTCTGATCTGGGCGATCCTGGGTCAGGCCTGGAATCTACTCGGTGGCTATTGTGGGCAGGCCTCATTCGGTCATGCCGCCTTCTTCGGCCTCGGTGCCTATGGTGCTGGACTCTTGGCCCTGAAACTCCACCTCTCAGCCTGGTGGGGGATCATTACCGGACCGCTACTGGCAGCAATCATCGCCATCCCCATCGGTCTTGTCTGCCTCCGGCTCCGGGGACCTTACTTCGCCCTCTCAATGCTTGCTGCCGCTGAGGTCCTGAGACTCATCTGCACCAATGAGACCACCCTCACCAATGGTCCGGTCGGGATCCTGATTATGCCCAGTTTTGTGAGCAAGGTCCCTTACTACTACATCATCCTTTTGATCGGGATCGCTGTCTATGGGCTCACCTATCTCATCATCAACTCCCGTCTCGGCTATTATTTCAAGGCGATCCGGGAGGATCAGGATGCCGCCGAGGCGATCGGGATAAACACCAGCTGGTATAAACTGATCGCCCTCCTCATCTCCGCCCTCTTCACCGGCCTTACCGGCGCCTTCTATCTCAACTATATGGGCTACATCGATCCTCCGATCGCCTTCTCCCTGATCGACATCTCAATCACCATGATCCTGGTGGTAATGATCGGTGGTGCCGGGACCTTTGATGGCCCGATCATCGGGGCCCTGATCATGGTGATTGCTGGTGAGGCCTTCCGGGTCTTTTTCGGCCAGGCCCATGTCTTCATCTACGGTCTCCTCATCATACTCATCATCCTCTTTACCCCGAACGGTCTGATATGCTTGAAGCGAAGGGCTTAACCAGAAGATTCGGCGGTCTCGTTGCGGTTGCCGATTTTGACCTGGTGATCGGGGAAGGGGAACTGGTCGGGGTGATCGGACCCAATGGTGCGGGTAAGACGACCCTCTTCAACCTGCTCTCCGGATTCCTCCGTCCGGATCAGGGGAGGATCTTCTTCCTATCCCGTGAGATTACCGGACTGCCACCCCATAGGATCGCCCGGTTCGGTCTGGTCCGGACCTTTCAGGTCGTCCGCCCCTTGGCCCGGCTCACCGTCTTCGAGAATGTTATGGCCGGTGCCCTGCTCCGGAAGAATCTGGCCGAGGCACGGTCCTGGTG
>QNBE01000096.1 GCA_003645615.1 Caldifarciminota bacterium | reverse complement strand
TCCAGTTCCATCCCGAAGTCAGCCACACCCGGTTTGGAAAGCAGATGCTCAAGAATTTCCTCTTCCAGGTTGCCGGGTTAAAGCGTGCGTGGAATCTTGGCCGTTTCATCGATGAGAAGATCGCCGAGATTAAGACCATGGCCAAGGAAGGGAATGTCATCTGCGGAATTTCCGGTGGAGTCGATTCTGCCACCGCGGCCACCATAGTCAGCCGTGCGGTTGGAAGGCGACTCCATCTCATCTTTGTCGACAACGGCCTTTTGCGAGCGGGAGAGGTGGCCGAGGTGAAACGGTTTTTCCATCGTGGCTACAATTTCCATTTTGTTGATGCCCGGAGAATATTTCTGAAACGGCTTAAAGGGGTTGTTGATCCGGAAAAGAAGCGGAAGATAATCGGAAGAACATTCATTGAGGTCTTTGAGAAAGAGGCCGGCCGGATCAGGGATGTCCGTTACTTAGTTCAAGGGACACTCTATCCCGATGTGATCGAGAGTGGCCATGGCATCGGTCCGGCTTCAGTAATAAAAAGTCACCACAATGTTGGTGGATTGCCAGAGGAGATGGGGCTTCGGCTCATCGAACCACTTCGGCTCCTCTTCAAGGATGAAGTAAGACGGATTGCCAAGCGCCTCGGTTTACCCGCCGCGATTGTTAATCGGAAGCCTTTCCCCGGCCCGGGGCTGGCAGTTCGAATCATCGGTGCTGTGGATGAGAACCGTCTCGAAACTCTCCGGAGGGCCGATGCCATTCTCATCGAAGAGGCAAAACAATTCCCGATCTACCGTAAGCTCTGGCAGATCTTCCCCGTCCTCCTTCCAGTCAGTTCAGTGGGCGTGATGGGGGATAAGCGGAGCTACGGGGAGACGATCGTCATCAGGGCTGTGGTGAGCGAGGATGGTATGACTGCGGACTGGGCCCGGTTGCCTTATGACCTACTGGAGCGGGTGGCGAGGAGGATTACCAATGAGATAGAAGGGATTGTTCGAGTCGTTTTTGATCTCACCTCAAAGCCACCAGCGACAATCGAATGGGAATAAGAAATTACCTCAGGATCATCCCCTTCCTTCTCACCGCCACCGGCATCTTCTTCGGTCATAGTGATCACCCGATCCTCTATCTCTTTCTCACGATCCTGATTATTCTCAGCTTTTATCTTCACTCCCGCCTTCCGATCTGGATGTTTCTCTTCATCGCTCAGGTCCTCATCCACTTATCCGGAGATAAACTCGTTCTCTTCTATCTTCCCATCCTCATTCTCATTTCCGATCCCGTTATTACCGCTGCCTTCATCGGTTCTGAAATTGTGGTTCATCTCCAGAAAGGTGGTCTTTTTACCTTTACCTATCCGATTGCTATCTTTGTTGTAATTGCATATCTTCTCAGAAACTGGCTTAAGGAAAAGCATGACAATCTTAAGCGGGAGCTGGAGTTAATCAAGAAGAGATCGGAGTTCATCCTCACTACCGAAGCGGATACCAAGCAGCTTTTGGCCGGGATCAAGACCTCACCCCATCCCGCCATCTACCGACCGATTCTCCACTTCCTGAGCTATTTGAGGAGGAGTTTAGCTGCACAGACGGTCGCATTTTTCTACCGGAGTGGAGACGATCTGGTTCTCACCCTTGGGGCCTCGACAATTAAGGGGTTCAGAGAAGGGGTGAGGGTTGGGGTGGAGAGTGGGATCTTGGGCCATGTGGTGAAAGAGAAACGGGAGGTGATTATCCCGGAGTATGGCCTTCCGGTTAAACAGCTTGGCTACTATGCCGATCCCAAGATTGAAGTTAAATCACTTGCGGTGGTTCCGGTTCTCTTTGGTGATGAGCTTGAGGGGGTGCTGGTGATCGATTCCGCCACCCGCTCCTATACTACTGCCGATCGTGAGATTTTGAGAAATGCCAGCTCTACGCTCGCCTATCTCACCGGCATGGTTCGTCTTTATGAACAACAGAGGCGGAATGCCATCCACTATTCTGCCCTTTATGAGATGGCAAAGAGGCTTCAACAGGAACTTGATCTGGACCGGATCATCGAGATATCGGCCCAGGTCGCTTCAGCAATATTTGAGTGCGATCATGTTGGAATCGCCCGAGTCGATCCCGAAATAAATCGGGGGGAGGTGCTTTTCTCTGACGGTCTCAAGATGATCAAACCTCATACCAGCTTTTCTCTCGATGAGGGCCTGGTCGGTTGGATCGCCAAGTACCGACGTTACCTCCTTAATAATCAGCTCAAGAAGGGGAAACTTCATCGTGTTTTCAGAAAGGAGGGGTCTCATCCCTACCACTCCTTTATCGGTGTTCCGATTATGGCCGAGGAGGATGTTCTCGGCGTCATCTGGGTCGAATCCCGAGTAAAGAGTGCCTTCCGTGAGGAGGATTCTGAGCTGTTAAACTTTCTCGCCTTTCAGCTCTCCCTCGCCTGGAACCGTGCCAATCTCCATAAGAAGGTGTCGGAGCTGGCAATCTCCGATAGTCTCACCGGTCTCTATAACCACCGCCACTTCCATGAAGAGATGGATCGGCTCCTCGCTAAGGAGAAGCGATTGGTTCTATTGATGCTCGATATCGACCATTTCAAGAAGATCAATGATGAGTATGGACATCAGGTTGGGGATCAGGTGCTGGTTGGGGTGGCGCGGCTTCTCCAATCCGGAGACGGGATACCCGCCAGATATGGTGGGGAGGAGTTTGCCCTGATTTTACCAGGCTATGGCGAACGGAAGGGCCTGGAGACTGCAATCCGTCTGAGAGAGAAGATCAAAAATCAACAGATGAGGATTGAGACCAAGATGATTAAGGTAACGGTTTCGATTGGACTTGCCTTCTATCCCAAGGATGGGAAGAACAAGGAGGAGTTGATCAGCAAGGCCGATGCCGCCCTCTATCGGGCAAAGCGTGAAGGGCGGGATCGGGTTGCGGTGGCATAAGGAGGAGTTATGAGGCCTTATTATTTGCTCATCCCCATAATCGTAATGATTGGTTGCGGTCCTAAAACCGAATTCGGTCCCGACGATACCGTCACCATCCATGGTCGGTTTCTTGATGAGAATGGTAACCCCTATGCGGATAAGGAGATCGGGATCTGGATCCTTTCCCTTGAGGGATTTTCCATCACCAATTACTGGTATCCGGATCCGGATAGTAAAGATATCACTGATGAAGATGGGGAGTATGAGTTCCAGTATAAGGGGAGAGATCTCCAGTGGTCGAGCGGTAACTCTAAGTATGTAATCATTGCCAATACCGATATGGACGGGCCGGTTGTGTGTTTGGGATTCTATCCGATTGAGATTGATGAGGAACTTCCGGCGGTAAAGCTCTGGGATGGTAGTCCCAAGGTCTCGGTAGCTGATGATAGCCTCGCCACATTCAGCTGGGATAGGATTGAGGAGACCCACGATCTTCCTCCGGATCGATATCGGTTCAAGGCCAAGGCCGATGAAGAGCCATGGTTTGAACTCTGGCATGAGGACTCACTTTCTACTACCACCCTCACCTTGCCTACCTTCATCTTCCAGAATGTTGCTACCGAGTGGCGAGTTGATGCCATCTACGAGGCAGCCACTGATACCGGAATCGATATCATCTATTCGACCCGGATAAATACCGACCCGTTACCAACTCAGCTCGCTTTAAAGTCGAAAGGGAAACCCGCATATGCCCAAGGGTTTGGTAATCTTCAATTCTCTAAACTGACCAATCAGTATTTTCATGAGGATGAGGCCTTCAAGAATCAGAACCCGGAGTGGGTCATTATCGATCTCGAAGATACCGTCGATGTTTCAGCGATAGCCATCCATGGAATGGTTCCGCGGGTCCCCTCTACCGCGGTTCATGGCGGATTTAAGGTCTACCTCACCAATGATACCACCAACTGGGGTGAGCCAATCGGTTCCACTGATAAAGAATCAGGATGGTTCTTCCTTCCTGATCTCACTGGATCGGGCCGCTACCTCAAGTTTGCAAAATCAGATCGGTCGGATATAAAGATCCACTCGCTTAAGGAGGTCGCAGTCTTCGGGCCTTAGCTACCGGATTACCACGACCCTGGTCCTCAGTTCTCCAACTCTTATCTGATAGATGCCCGCAGCCGGTGGGGAGTAACGGAGTCTTTGGGTATGAGTCCGGTAGACAAGGCGGCCGGTGATGTCGTAGACAGTTATCTCAGCCGAACGATTGAGTTCGATGTCAATCTCAGGTGCCACCGTTTTGATTCGGGTAAAACTGATTCGATCGGTTGGGGTCTCGGCCACCGATACGATCGTCGATTTCTCAATCAGCCAGACATTGGGATCGAAGTCAATACTGACCGGCTCTCTGCTGAGGAGCACCTCGTAGTGTTCCGGTGATTGAGTGATTGGAATCTTGACGATGGTATCACCGGATGAGAAGTTGATCCTGATCTCAACCGGCATATGGAAGACCTTAGGCCCATGACTCTGCTTCTGGCTGATATCCACGATGAACCTCCAGTTTGATCCCTCCAACCTCTTCTTCCAGTTGATTTCATACTCAGGATACCAGTAACTATACACCCACTCATCAAAGAACCAGTTATAGTTTTCCCCTAAGACCTGATTCATGATCCGATTGAGATCATCGGTTGAAGCATTCCGATAGGCAAAGGAGTCACGGTAGGTGGCAAGGAGATTAAGCCAGGTCTGATCGTCGCCGCAGAGATAACGGATCATGTGGAGGATCCATGAGCCTTTGCAATAGGTGTGTCCCCACTCAAAGATGAGATGCTCGGGGGGATTGTAGACCGGATGGGGGTTGCTCTGTTCGGCGCGGAAGTAATCGTTGCGTCTTTCGATCATCTTATTAATAAATGCCTGATGCCCCTCTCGCCGCTCCAGATAGAGTGCATCGGAATAGGTGGCAAACCCTTCATTGAGCCAGACATTGGCCCAGCCGAAGCAGGTCACCATATCCCCCCACCACATGTGTGACATCTCATGAGCGATTCCATAGTAATTTTGCTGAGATAACCAGACTCGGTTGATCGTTGCTAAGGTCTGGTGTTCCATCCCGCCGTAATAGAAGGGGTATACGACATCCATGCCGTAGCGTTCGAAAGGATAGTCACCATAAAGGGAATCATAGAAAGAGATCATATCCACACAGAGCTTGAATGCATTGCGAGCCGAAATTGAATCCTCCGGCCAGAAGAAGTACTTTATTTCGATCGACTCCGTTGGGGTTTTATGGAACCAATCAGAGTAGGTACTAAAGATACTGGCGGCAAAATGGATCAGGTAGGGAGCAATCGGGTAGGACTCCTTCCAGTGGTAGGTGGCTTTCCCCCCTTGAACCTGACGGCCGAGGTAGACCCCATTGGCACAGGCGGTATAAGAGTCGGGAACGGTGATATAGAATTCCACTCCATAGTCAGCCTTATCCCAGAGTCGATCCCAACAGGGCATCCACTTCCTGGTGCAGAAGGGACAGCCTAAGGTATAGGCGATCTTATGGACGGTGTTATACCAGAGGAATCCCATACCCCCCGATCCCTTCCCTGAGTATCCCACCATGATATCGAAGGAATCGCCCTGATTGTAAGGGTGGGGGAGATAGATGTGAAGCGTCTCGCCGTTGTGCTGATAGATAGCAGTAATCCCATCGACCTTGATCGAATCGACCCTCATCACATCGAGGTGGAGATCGAGTTCGGCGAGGTTGTCCTCGTTGCTGCGGGATGCAATGGTAGCGATACCGGAGAGATAGTTGGAGTCCATCGGAAGATCGAGATTGAGCCGGTAGTGGAGGACATCATAGGAATGGGTCGATTCCGCAAGGACGGCATCGGGGTAGAGGACAAATTTGGTTTCAATCGGATCGCTGAGGATCATAATAATTAATGGCACAACCATCCTGACCTCCTTTATAGAATTCTATCCAGGGGATGAATCGGGTCAATCTTGACACACGCTCATTGAGACGGATAATTCACCATGGCGAAGCGGAGAAGATTGGTCCGGGAGGTTATGGCCAGAGAGGTGATTACGGTCAACCGGTATGAGCAGTTTCGTAACATCCTGATCAAATGCTCCACCTGTCACACCTTCCCGGTGATCCTTGTGGTCGATGATGAAGGAAGGTTAATCGGTAAGGTTTCGATCTCAAATATCATCGATGTCTTCCGGATCCATGAACCGGAGATCCTGAAGACAATCCCATTCTTGAGAGATGATGAGATCAACATCTTCGATTTTGATCTCCCTCCGGAGCTCGGCTATCTACTTCTGGTTGAGGATATTATGGAGGCCGATTGTCTCTCGGTAACCGATGATACGACTATTGAGGAGGCCTACCGGATCATGAAACTGAACCGATTGGATCAGTTGCCGGTGGTGGACAAGGAGGGCCGGCTGGTCGGGATGATCGGTGTCTTTGATATCGTCCAGGCGGTGTTCAAGGATCTTGGCATAATTTAGATGAACACCCTCTTCTCGGCCGGGATCATCTTCTTAGGCAGCCTCCTGATGATGAGGCTTTCAAACCGTTTTCGGCTCCCCTCGGTTACCGGTTACCTCATCTTTGGAGTTCTGATAGGTCCCTATGTTGCAAATCTGATTGCGCCCCAGATCATCAAGGCTTCGGGGATGATTTCCAATCTCGCCCTGAGTTTCATCGCCTTCGGCCTGGGTCAGAATTTTACCCTGGCCAATGTCCGGAAGATCGGCAAGATGGTAATTGCGATCTCGATCGGTGAGGTGGTCGGGTCATTCTTGGTGGTGAGTCTTGCCCTCTGGCTAATTGGGAGGGTCCCTCTATCCTTGGCGATCATCTTCGGTGCTATTGCCCCAGCCACCGCTCCCGCCGCAGTGGTGATGGTGACACGGGAATTCAAGGCCCGGGGGCCTTTCACCGATACCCTACTCAGCGTTGTCGCCATCGATGATGCCTGGGGCATTATCCTATTCGCTTTCTGCCTTGCGTTGGCCAAAGTCATAGCCGGAATGGGAGGAGGAGGTTCCCGGGAGATTGTCTATGCCTTTACCGAGGTGGGGGGAAGTCTTGTTCTTGGGGGAGTACTTGGTTATCTACTCGCTCTGAGTGGAAGATTCCTGCGCACTTCAACCGAACTTCTAATAACCACCATCGGTTTTATTGCCCTTACCGCTGGGATTGCTGCCTATCTCAAATTTTCCATCCTTCTCGCCAATATGGCCTTGGGAACCAGCCTGGTGAATAGTGAAAGGGCGAGCGGTAAGTATTTTGAGACGATCCAGAGGATCGATACACCATTCTATCTCCTCTTCTTTGTCCTGGCGGGTGCCCATCTTGAGCTCCCGAAGCTACTCGGAATTGGCGTCTTGAGTCTCCTGTTTATCCTCACCCGCTTACCCGGGGAGATGCTGGGTGCTTATATTGGAGCGGTGATCACCAAGGCCGAGGCCAAGATCAGACGTTACATCGGACTCGGTCTTGCCCCTCAGGCCGGTGTTGCTCTGGGGCTCGCCCTGATCGCCTTCCATGAGTTTCCCCAGTTTGGTGATCTAATCCTCTCGACGATTATCGTCACCACAATTATCTATGAGATCTTTGGCCCAATCCTCACCCGGATCGCATTGGAGAAGGCCGGAGAGATCGGATGAATGTTCTCTTCTCGGCCGGGATTATCTTCTTAGGCAGCCTCCTGATGATGAGGCTTTCGAGCCGTTTTCGGCTCCCTTCAGTCACCGGCTATCTTATCTTCGGGGTTCTGATTGGCCCCTATGTCTTTAATCTGGTCAGTCCGGGTGTCTTCAATCTCTCCGGTTATATCTCTCAGCTTGCTTTGAGTTTCATCGCTTTCACCTTGGGTCAGAACTTCACCCTTATTAATCTTCAAAGAATCGGTAAGGCGATCATCACCATCTCAATCTTTGAGGTCTTTGGTGCCTCGGCCCTGGTGACCTTGGCCACTTGGCTGATCGTCGGGATTGATTTTCCCATCGCACTTGTCTTCGGTGCGGTGGCTGCCGCCACCGCCCCAGCCGCAGTGGTGATGGTTACACGGGAATTCAAGGCCCGGGGTGAATTCACCGACACCCTCCTTGGCATCGTTGCCATCGATGATGCCTGGGGGATTATCCTATTTGCCCTCTGTCTCGCGATCGCTCAGGGGATGGTGGGGATGAGATTCCTCCAGGCCGTATCCGAGCTCATCGGCAGCGGGCTGATCGGCGTCCTATTCGGATTGCTGCTTTCCCGAATCTCCCGGTGGCTCAAGACCGCAAATGAGCTGGTGATCCTCACGACCGGGACTATTGTGCTGAATGCTGGGGTCGCGACCATCTGTAACTTCTCAATCCTCCTTGCCAACATGATCATGGGGGCTACTGTGGTTAATCTCGATCGGGCCAGCGGTAAGTTTTTCGAATCGGTCCGGCGGATTGACTTCATCCTTTATCTTCTCTTCTTTGTCCTGGCGGGAGCCCACCTCGATATCCCGAAACTCCTCTCGCTCAGTGGGCTTGGGATCATCTATATTATTGCCCGTCTCCTGGGCAAGATCCTGGGCTCCTTTGTCGGGGCGACAATAATAAGATCGGAGAAAAGGATCAGGAATTATATTGGTCTCGGTCTTGCCCCCCAGGCCGGTGTTGCTCTGGGGCTCGCCCTGATCGCCTTCCATGAATTTCCCGGGTATGGTGATATGATCCTCTCGACGATTATCGTCACCACAATTATCTATGAGATCT
>QNBE01000095.1 GCA_003645615.1 Caldifarciminota bacterium | reverse complement strand
GGTGAGTTGGGTCTGATTTGAGCCATCCGCATCCATGACCCAGATTTCGAAACTGTGAAAGTCGGAAAAGTGGCCCCGCATGAATGCGATCCTGCCCCCATCCGGAGAGACGGCAGAGAGCCAGTCATCGGTATCCGGACTCTTTGAGATGTTCACAATATCAGTGCCATCCGCGGACATCCGATAGATCTCAAAATCACCGGTCCGATTGGAGTCAAAATAGATCCAGCCGGAGACATCGGGTGGCTCAGGAAATTGGGGTGAGCATGCCATCAGGGTGGAAATGATTAGACCGGCCTTAATTCGCATCGTGTAACCGACTCGGGATCCCGGACCAATTCCAACCCCAAACCCACATCATAACCTCCTTTCTTATGAGCAACATCTAATCAACCAATCTCTTAATCACCCGGAAGAGGTAACCGCTTTAGGGTTAGTGGGGAGAGTGCATAACCTAACCGGCGGCACGATGGTGGTGAGTAGAACACCGACCAATGCGATGATCAGACCTAAGCAGCTTACCGCAAGATAGACTGGTATGAGCCGGCCGGGAATGAAGATACATTTATCGTTGATCCACAATAGAATCGCAAAGGCGATGAGATTGTTAAGCACATGTCCCAGGATGGCAATGCGGATCGATCCAATTCGAATATACCACCATGCTAAGAGGAGTCCGAGCAGGAAGCTATTGATCACCTGCACCGGGATCAGATGGAAGAGACCAAAGAGTAGGGATGAGAGAAAGATCGCCCTGGTGGTTGAATATCTCCTGAGAAAGCCGTAAAGGAATACGCCTCGGAAAAGAAGCTCCTCCAAGACTGGTCCAATAATAATGATATATACTCCTCCCAAGAGGAAATTCTTTCTCACCATGTTAACCCATTCTTGCTCCATGAAGTTACTAAGCGGGTAGAGGGTCTTAATAACCATAATGAGCTGGAACCTAAGGATGGCAACACCAATGAAGGTCACCAAGAGAGGGATGAGCATAATCATCGGGAATGGTCCGATCGGAAAAACCTCCCGTAGAGAAGCTTTGGTCTTACGATAGCCAATCCAGACACCAAGTGCGATAATGAGATGGGTGCAGAAGGGAATTAAAACACCATCAACATGTTTCCAGAGAAGTGCCAAAAATCCATTTATGATCCCAAGGAGAAAGGAACCAAGCAGGATCAACATCAGTAGACCTACCGCCTGGAGGAATCCGGGATATGGTTTTCGTGGTTTAGTCGTAGCCCCTCTTGTCGCCTCCGGTAAGGGAGTGTCGATCAGGGTTGAATCCTCATCGGTAGTCGTAGCGGTTGTGGGAACCTGGACATAACTACCGCAGGAACGGCACAAGGCGGTCTCCCCAACCTTCAGATATCTTACCACTATCCGTTCACCACAGATGGGACAGTTGAAGGCAAGCGACATAGGATACTAACCAGAATAGCTCTGCTTCAACTTCTTGAGCAGATCCTCCAATCGGTTGGGATGCTTGGGGGTGAGAATGATGCTCTCTCCGTTTTGCTTCCCGATATAGAGATAGCCATTCTTCCGATATTTGAGAATTTTTAAGTCGGGCCAAGATCGATAGAAAACACCACCAACCCGGATATGACCTTGATACGGCTCGGGAAGAACAAGCTTATCCCTGACCTCGATAGAGCTGATCTCCTCCACCCTTATCCGCAAGGGAGGGAGAAGGGATCGGATCAAAAGTTCATCCTTGGTAAGGATTAACATCGCTTTCTGGAAGGAACGGTAGACGATGAGGAGAACAAGCAGAACAAATGCGGCAACAAGCATTCCGAGCGGAATGTTGGCGAGGGTGAAAATTATGAAAAAGGCCGCTGAGGCCATTATCAGGAAGGATAACAACAATCTATGGGATCTTCCCAAGGGAATCCTCTCCCGATAGATTACCTTTTCATCTGAAGGTCTATAGCCCATCGTCTCGGGATCTCCTTCCCACAATCGAGGTTTGATTCTGCTTCGGTTCGGGACAGCCAGGGCAATGAGTGAACGAGTAGCTCCATCTATCGGTCAACCCGGTGATAGTAAGCCACGAATGATCGGCTTTCATGTGTGGATTATATCGAATTCGAGCAAAAATGCCACAAAATTTTTGCTTTACAATTGTCAAGCTAAACCTCTATGGTCTGGAATCCAAGTGCCGACAGGATCCTCACCGCCTCAGGATCACAATCTCTTAATTTCACCGTGTAATTGGGAAACTCTCTCCGCAATCGATGGTTATTCCTGAGATGCAAAAAGTATCCCTTTCTCTCTTCAGGACGATGGAGGGAGATTAGAGAGAGATCGTTACTGTCCTTTCTAATATCATAGACCTTCCGGATGATCCCATCAATCAGCTGGCACCTCTTCTCTGTTTCCAGTTCGATCTGGTATTCGCACGGGTCTGGTGGACGGAGAAGATGATCTGATTGCCAGAGGGGTTTGATATTAAAATACCTACAGGTCTGCTCATAGATCATCTTCACCGCTGTTACCACTCCTTCTTGGGAGTGGCCGGCGATATGAGGGGTGGCAATCGCTGACCGCTTGATGAGTTCGATATCGACATCCGGTTCATTCTCCCAGACGTCGATCACGGTAATCAGATGTTTAAGGTCAATCGCCTCAATCAGCGCCTTGGAATCAACCACCGGTCCCCGTGAGGTGTTAATGAGAATTGCGCCATCCTTTAATTGGAAAATCCGCTCCCGATTGAAAAGGTGGTAGGTCGCATCCTCCCCCTCATAGGTAAGAGGAACATGAAGGGTGATGATATCGCAATCCATGAGATCGTCGAGGGTCAAAAAAGAAGGATCACCGGTCTGACGCTTAAGAGGAGGATCATTCTTCCTCACCATCATTCCTATTTGATCGGCGGTCCGGACAACGATCGATCCAATATTTCCCACACCGACAACACCAATTTTTGACCGTCTCAGATCTAAGTCCAGTTCTGCGGCCAAGGCAAACAAGGCAGCAAAGACATACTCTGCTACTGCTCGGGAATTGCAACCCTTGGCGTTGGCAAAACCGATATTATGCTTTTTGAGGAAGTCAAGATCAATGTGGTCCACACCGACTGCACTGGTAGCAACAAACTTCACCTTCGTTCCGAGTAGCAAATCCTCATTAACCTTTGTTGTAGTGCGCACCACAAGGACATCGCAATTGCCGATATTCTCTCTGACCATCTCCTCGGGCGGAAGTAAAATCACCTCACCGATCGTCCGGAAGGCCTCCTCGACCCAAGGGATGGAATCGTCCGCTGCTATCCTCATCAGCTTACTTCAGCCCGATTGAGAGGTGGACATTGATCTGATAAATGTTGTATTTGATCCGATCCCCTTTTGGCTCCTGGCCGAAGAGGAGGCTGGGACCGACGACGAATTTAATCGAACCTGTGGTGAAGGCGATCCCGCCATCGAGTCCATAGACCGGACAGATCGTCCAGGAGGGAGTGGGGATGATACCGGACTTCTCATAGGGGTAGTAATAGTAATGGATCCCTGGGGAGAGATAAGGGAAGACCACCTCTCCCAGACTCAAGCCAAGTATCACCGCCCCCCGGAAATCACCCACCATTCCAACCCGTCCGATGCCCAGACCATAACCGAGGTCGATTCCGAGGCAGAATGGACCGGTCGTGCTGCAGAGCTTGATATCGTTGATGCCATAGAGGGATGTTCGATCCCGGGCCGTAGGAAGAGTGACGATAAAACCGATGTCACCCACACCTATCCCGATCCGAGTGTATAAAGATGGGGTGAGAGTGATGGTATTATTACCATTCTCGGGCTTAGAATTGAAAAAGCCGAAACCGCAACCGAGATCAAGCCCTTTCCCAATTGGCATCGGGGAATAATACTCGGAAAGATCACTATAAGGGATGCTCTCCATTATACTGTAATGCTGATGGTAGGAGGTGCATCCCACAAGCAGTGCAACGGTTAAGATCAGATTCCTCATCTCTTACCTCCTTCTTTTTACAAGCCAATCGGTGCGCTCTCTTTACCATTTGAGAGGGCACCAATCTGAAGTCCAATCCTGGTCTTGCCGATCCCACCCGGTCCCAAGATGGTCAGAAGACGACACGAAGGTTGAATCAGAATCGCTTCAATGTCAGTGAAGAGAAAGATCGGTTTCACTGGAGCAACTCCCCAATAATACTCCTGAGAGCTGTGTGATCAACTTCAGGCACCGAATCGAAGAGTGTGCGAATCCGTTCTTTCGTCTCTTCATCGGTTGCCGGATGATTGAGAACTACACCGGCGATCTGGATCGCCTGTTCGGTTTCGCCAATCCGGTGATAGAGCTCAACGATCTTTGAGAGAACCTCCATGATTACCGGAATCGTCTGAATCTGATTGGCCTTTTTCAATGCCTGCTTATAGAACCGCTGGGCATCTTTATATCTTTCCAATTTGAGGTTGATATCCCCAAGTCCAATAAAAGCATAAACTATACCCCTTTCGTCACCGATCCGTTCCATAATCTTAAGACCCTCATGATACAACTTAATCGCACGCTCTAAATTCCCCTTCTTTTCAGCCAGCTCCGCCAGCGAGCCAATAATATCCGCCTTTCCCCGCTCATCGCCGATCTCCTCGCAGATCTGCAGACACCTTTTCATGTAGCCCTCGGCTTCATCGTAATTTTTCTGGAGGACCGCAATCATCCCCAGATTGTTCAATGCTGGAACCATTCCCCGCAGGTATCCCATTCCCGCCATAATCTCAAGACTCCTTAGATACTTCATCTTTGCTTCCTGATACTGACCCAGACGATCAGCAACAACCCCAAGGCTATTCAGAATATTGGCCGATGTAATCGGATCGCCCAACTGTTCAACAATCTTAAGCGCTTCCTGAAAGCAAGCTCTTGCTTCCTCATATCTTCCCATAATCTCGGTGACAATTCCAAGATTATGGGTGGCACGGGCGACTCCGAAATTGTCACCAATCCTGCGGAAGATATCCCGGGCCTGAGTGAAGTATCGCTGTGCTTCTTCATAACGACTCTGGATGTTAGCAACATTTCCTAAGCAGACAAAACAATCGGCCACTATTTTCTCATCCTTCTCAATCCGGGCAATATTCAAACTTTCTTCAATCAATGATATCGCCTTATCAAACTGCGCCGTATAGAAATACATCTGACCTAAATGGAGACTGAGTTGGGCAAAAAGTAACTTTTGAGATGGAACACCACGGAGTTTTTCCACCGCTGGTTTGAATATCTTCACCCCCTCCTCGTGTCTGGATTTGCGACTATAAAAGAGGGCGAGTCCGAAATTCATCAGATCCAGTTCATCATAGCGATCATTGGTAACCGCCCACTCCCAGGCCGATCTCAGATTCTCAATCTCCAGTCCGATCTCATCCATAACCTCTTTCCCTCTCCTCCCTATCAATCCTTCCTCCTTCTTATTAATAAAATCAGCATAATATCGGCAGTGGGCGTCTTTGGTTTTACGCCACTCATCAGGATGGGACTTCAGATGTTCATAACCATACTGCCGGATGATCTCAAGCATCTGATAGCGACCGGAATGATCCCGGCGCAGAAATGACTTATCGATGAGTGAGAGGAGATCAGGTAGTCTCATCTTGGCAACCGTCTCAGCCGCCTCACGACCAAAGCCACCCCGGAAAACCGACAGTCTCATATAATGGAGGCGCTCCCTCTCAGCAAGGCGCTCCCAGGATTGTTCGAAGACTGCTCTCAGACTCTGATGCCGCTCCGGGATATCGCGGACTGAAGCGGTCAGAAAGTCAATTGTCCGTTCGATCTCATCGGCAATTTCCGCCAAGGAGAGGGAGCGGATCCAGGCCGAGGCAAGTTCGATACCTAAGGGCAGTCCACCCACCAGCCGACAGATGCGGATTAAGTGGGGGATATCATCGGGCTTGATCTGAAAGTCAGGATCAACCCGCCTGGCCCCTTCTAAGAAGAGGGCCGGAGCGCCATAATTCCCCAGTTCTGCCTCTGGTCGCTGCGGATAGTCCATCCCTCTCACCTCATAGACCCACTCCCCTTTAAGATTGAGCCGTTCCTGTGAGGTAACCAGCAACTTTACCATTGCAGCTTTCTTCAGAATCTCAGCAAGAAATGCCGCCTCTTCAACGAGATGCTCGAAATTGTCGAGGATCAGAAGCATCTCTTTCTCCCGAAGATAAGAGAGGAGCTGGAGCTTGGGATCCTCCCGACTATAAAAAGAAAATCGAATCGAATCGGCGATAGTGAAGACAAGAAATTGAGTCGAAGCCAGTGTGAGTGAGGCAAGTGGGACATAATAGACCCCGTGTCGGAAGCGATCGATCCGTTCCGCCCCCACCTGTAATGCCAATCTCGTCTTCCCTACCCCACCCGGACCGACCAGGGTCAGAAGTCGGCAGGAGGGATCGTCAATAATTTCACCAATCTCCTTGAGTTCCTTCTCCCGATCCAGAAATGGGGTAGGTTGAGGGGTGAGATTGGTCGGATGTGAGGATAATGACCGGATGGCCGGAAACTCACCATAAAGACCAGTAACCAGCTCATAGATCGCAATCGGCTCCTCTAAATCCTTCAAAAGATGAAGACCATGATCCCTCACCTCAACCCCAACCGGCACCGAGGCCTCCCTCAATCCCTCACCAGTCAAAAGAATCTGACCACCCCAGGCCGCCGCCATCACCCGCGCCGTCCGATTGACCACCGGCCCAAAATAATCATCTCCCCGCCGCTCCGCTAAACCCGCATGCAAACCAATCCGCACCCGCAACTCACCAACCTCTCCCCAGTCCTCACCCCTAAACCGGTGCTGAATCGCTACCGCCGCCCGCAACGGATCACCACCCTCAAACACCGCAAATACACCATCACCAGTATGCTTCACCACCCGACCACCATGACGCTCAATCTCCTCATAAAGAATCCGATCATGACGGACTAAGACCCTCTTCATCTCCCCCCGATACTTCTCCCACTTCTCAGTCGAACCCTCAATGTCAGTGAAGAGGAAGACCACTACATCCACTCCCGGGTGAAGGCGATAAACTTCTCCATCCCTTCTCTGATCTTTGCCTCCGGTTGGGTGAGGGAGAAACGGAGAAACCCCTCACCATACTTACCATAACCGGCTCCAGGGCCGATCATCACCCCATATTTCCTGATCAGCTCGGTGACAAATCGCATCGAATCATTACCGACCCCCATCCTGGTCCAGACATAGATGGTGGCATCAGAGGGATAATAGTTCCAACCCAAATCTCGGAGATAGCCCTGAATGATCTCTCTGCGTTTTTGATACCGCTCTCGCAACGAGGGGATGAAACCTTCATAGACCTCAAAGGCCTTGAGTGCCGCCCGCTGGATGGGAACAAAGACCCCGGAGTCGGTATTGGTCTTGATGATGGCCAGGGCCCGGATCAAATCTTTCCCCCCGCAGGCCCAGCCAATCCGATAGCCCTGCATATTGAAGGTCTTGGAGAAGGTATGGAGTTCAACCGCGATCTCACGAGCCCCTTCGATCTCCAAGATGGAAGGGGGGGGATCTCCTCCGTAGATCTCGGAATAGGCATGATCGTGGATGATATAGATCCTGTGCTGCCGACAGAATTCGACCAGTTCCTGGAAAAATCTCCGGTCGGCCACCTTGGTGGTGGGGTTATTGGGATAATTGATAATCAAAACCTTGGTCCGTTTGAGCACCCCGGAGTCTATCGACCCCAGATCGGGAAGGAAGTCATTTTCCGGAAGGAGGGGAAGCTCAATCGGAACCGCATCGGCAAAGATCGCTGATGCCTTATAGGTGGGGTAGGCCGGATCCGGAATCAACCCGTAGTCACCACTCTCGGCTAAGGCTAAGAAGAGGTGGGTGATCCCCTCTTTGGCCCCGATGAGAATGATGATCTCCTTTTCGGGATCGAGCTTCACCCCGAATCGGCCTTCCATCCAGTGGGCGATTCTCTCCCGGAGTTCGATCATCCCCCAGTAGGTTGGGTAGAGATGGGCATCCTTCATCCCTGCACTCCGTTTCAGCTCCTCAATCACCTCCACCGGCGGGGTAAGATCGGGATCGCCATGAGCGATATTTATGATCTCCTTCCCCTGCCGTTTGATCTCAGCAATCACATTATCCATCTCGGCATAGAGATAGGGAGGGACCTCTTTTACCCGTTTGGGAAACTCCATCAATCACCTCCAAACACCTCTGACCACTCTTCTCTATGAAGGCCATGATATCTGATGATCCTGAGGAGGCCCTGCTTGGTTTCTTCATATATCTTCCGAATGAGCTTTTCATGGATATAGTCCTGGAGCCGATAATACTCAATGGTCGCTTCCGGACCCAGTCCACCAACAATGCCGATCTTCTTCATCTCTCCCCCCGATGGCAGAGCATACCAGAGGCGGTATTGATAATGACCACCCTTTCCCCCCTTCTGATCCAGCCCTCCTCAGTGAGAATCTTCAGAGCTGCAAAGGCAACCCCACCCTCCGGTGAGAGGAGGATGCCTTCACTCCTTGCAACCGTATTAACCGCTTCTTTAATCTCCTGCTCGGTAACCGCAATGGCTCTCCCCTTCGTTTCCCGTAAAAGGTTCAGCAATTGACTTCCACCAGGAGGTCTGGGAACCGCAAGGCCAACGGCGCTGGTCTCGGGCCAGCGGGGCCAGGCCTTCACCTCTTTTTCGCCATTATCAAAGGCAGAAACCACTGGAG
>QNBE01000094.1 GCA_003645615.1 Caldifarciminota bacterium | reverse complement strand
GAGGTCGAGTTTGAGAAAATCGGTTGAGAGGATCTCAAGCTTGGGGAGACGGTCTTTAAGATAGCAAGCCAGCCCGGGATCGATCTCGACTCCAATCACTTTGGCCGGTGATTGGAGCAGGATCCCGGTCAGGATCCCTTTTCCAGGTCCGATCTCGATTACGAGATCGGATGGTCTTATTTCCAATGCCTCGACGATCCGGGCCGCAATCCTCCGGCTCTTGAGAAAGTGCTGACCCCACCGCTTAGATCCGGAAGAGGATCTTGCCATTCTCGGTTGTGATTGAGGCCAGCTCTTCTGGATCCATCCTTAAGATTGAAGCAGCATGAGCGATGATGAATCTGAGATTGGCCGGTTCATTCACCTTTCCCTTGAGTGGGGAGAGGTAGGGGGAGTCGGTCTCGAAGAGGAGTCGATTAAGGGGGATGCTGGTAAGGGCATTCTCGAGCCGTTTCGACCCATAGGTTAGGGAACCGGAGAAGGAGATGTAGAGGCCGAGATCGGTGAGCTTCCGGGCGATCGCTTCATCACCACTAAAGCAGTGGCAGACGCCATGATAATAGCCTTCACCTTTGAGGATTGCGATCAGATCGGGAAAGGCCTTACGGGTATGGATGATGAGCGGGAGTTCCCGGTCTCGGGCGATCTCGATATGCTTGATGAATTTTTCGATCTGGGCCTTCGGATTGACCTGATCCCGGTAATAGTCGAGACCGGTCTCACCAATGGCGACAATCTCGGGATCCTCCGGAAGCTCGACCTCGCCCTCCTCATTGGGGTGGATGCCCACCGCAGCATAGACGCCCTTGGCTCCTCTGGCGATCTCAACCGACTTCTGATTGGATTCTCCATCATAACCGACGGTAAGCAGATATCTCACACCGGAATCACGGGCCCGGTTGATGATCTCCCGATGATGGGGAAAGAGCTTGGGATCGGCAAGATGGCAGTGGGTGTCGAAGAGGATCATCAATTTATTTTATTTTTGCCCCTTCTGGAGGGTCGCCATCCGGGATGAGGATCTTGATCCCACCCGGATAGTCGGCGGCAAGGATCATCACCTCGGAGAGGATCCCCCTGATCTTCACTGGCTTGAGATTGGTGACAAATGGAGCCTTCTTACCTACCAGTTCCTCCGGGCGATAGTGAGATCCGATCCCGGCCACCGCGGTCCGCTTAAAATCGCCAAAGCTCACCTCCATCCGGATCAACCGGTCGCTACCGGCCACCATTTCTGCGGAAATGATCCGACCGATCCGGATCTCAACCCCGCTGAAATATTCGATATCGATCTCCTTCGGTTTTGACATCTGGGCCCGCTCCCGAATCTTATTGAGCTGGAGCTCGACCCGCTCCGGTTCCAGCTTGGGATAGAGGGGGGCTACCTCACCAATCGTTGCCGGAACTTTGGGATCGTTGAGATCATCCCAGCTGATCCTATCGAGTCTGAGCATCTTTCTGATCTTCTCACTGGTGAAGGGCAAAAAAGGCTCGAGGATTATTGATAGGGCGGAGATGATCTTGGTGCAGACATGGATTGTCTGTTCACAGGCTAAGGGGTTGGAGTGGTGGGTTGACCATGGTTTCTGATGGTCAAAATATTGATTGCCAAGCTGGGCAAGCCCCATCGCCTCTCTGAGCGCCTGTTTGATATCAAACCTCTCTAAGAGACTCTCAACCCGTTTTCCAACCGATCGGATCTGGGTAATCACTTCCTTACCGGTATGGTCGATAAGACCGACCGCGGGGACATTTCCCCGATAGTTATTAACGATGAACTTCAGGGTCCGATTGACAAAGTTGCCCAGGATGTCGGCCAGCTCATCATTGTTCCGCCGGCGGAAGTCTTTCCAGGAGAAGTCGGCATCACGGGTCTGGGGGGCATTGATCGCAATTGAATAGCGGAGGGGATCGGGGTCGAACTCTTCGAGATACTCGGGAAGCCATACCGCCCATCCCCTCGATGTTGACATCGGTTTACCTTCCAGATTCAAAAACTCATTGGCCGGGATATCGGCCGGAAGAATAAACTCACCATGGGCCATGAGCATTGCCGGCCAGACCAAGGCGTGGAAGACGATATTGTCCTTACCGATGAAGTGGATCAGTCGGGTATCTTTATCGCACCAGTATTCCTTCCATTTCTCCGGCTGACCGATACGTTCCGCCCATTCAATGGTTGAGGAGATGTAACCGATCGGGGCATCAAACCAGACATACATCACCTTCTCCTTCGCCTCCGCAAGCGGGACCTTTACCCCCCACTTGAGATCGCGGGTGATCGGTCGATCCTCCAGCCCTTCCTTAAACCAGCCGGAGCAGAAATTCTTAACATTCTCCTTCCAGTGTCCCTTGGTCTCTATCCAGTCCTTGAGCTGATTCTGGAAGGAACTGAGACGGAAGAACCAGTGGCGGGTCTTTCGGAGTTCGGGGACACCGCCACAGATCTTGCAACGTGGCTCCTTAAGTCGGGTCGGCTCCAGCCATCTTCCGCAGGCCTCACACTGGTCACCCCTTGCCTCTGGAAAACCGCAGTGGGGGCAGGTTCCGGTGATATAACGATCGGGAAGGAATCGCTGGCACCTGGGACAGAAATACTGCTCCACCTCTCTGGGATAGATATAACCCTTTTCCATCACCTTGAGGAAGAACTGCTGGGAGACCCTGTGATGGAGGGGGATGGAGGTCCTGGAGAAGTTATCAAACTTTATTCCGAATCGCTCAAAGGAATCCTTAATCCTTTTATAATAGTAGTCGACAATCTCCTTAGGTGTCTTCTTCTCTTTTTCCGCAGTAAGGGTGATCGGAACACCATGCTCATCGGTGCCACAGATATGGATGATATCCTGCCCTTTCAATCGCTGAAACCGGACATAGATATCGGCGGGCAGATAGGCACCGGCCAGATGGCCGATATGGATGTCACCATTGGCATAGGGGAGAGCCGATGTTACCAGAATCTTGGTCATGGATGATTATAAGGGGAGTGGAAGTGAAGTCAAGTTGTCTATTGACATTTGGCCCAAAATCGGTATATTAGGACATGCTCGATTTCAAACCATTAAAGACCGATTTTACCCAGGAGGAGTTTGAGAAATTCCGCAACCTGATTGAGGAACGGTCCGGTGTCTATATCGAGGATCGGAATCTCGACTCTCTCCGGATCAGTATCGTCACCGAGATGTCTATCAACGGGATCGACTCCTTTGAGGAGTATTACAATCTCTTAAAAGACCGCGACCCCTATCAGGAGTACCTGCGTAATCTCATCAACTTAGTCCTGGTCAATGAGGCCAGTTTCTATCAGACCCCGGTCCACTTCGATATCCTAAAAAATACCATCCTGCCCGAGATCATTCAGCGGAAGGAGGATAACAAGCTTTCGATCTGGAGTGCTGGTTGCTCCACCGGTGAAGAGCCCTACTCCATTGCCATCACCATTGCCGAGGCGGCTGATCTTTTGAAAGACTATGAGATAAGGATTATCGCCAGCGATGTCAGTCAGAATGCCCTCGATATCGCCAAAGAGGGCCTCTATTCTGCTGAGAAGGTGAAGGCGCTACCCGCTTCGATTATTGAGAAGTATTTCACCCGTGAGGGGAGCGATTTTCGACTCGATCCCGAGATCATCAAGATGGTTGAATTCCGGATCGTCAATCTGGTGAGGGATGACTTCCCCTTTGATGAATTCAAAGGTCTTGATATCATCTTCTCAAGGAATGTTACCGTCCATTTCAAATTGGAGTCGACCCGGAAGGTCCTCGACCGTTACTTCCACCTCCTGAACGATCCCGGCTACCTCTTCGTCGACCCATCTGAGGATATCACCAGCATCTATCAGGGTTTCCAGCCGATCCAGTTCCAGGGGGTGAAGATCTATATGAAGGGGACCTCGGCCTTCATCGGTGCCATTCCGGCCAAACTCTCCCTCGCCTCGGTCTATCTGAGACAGAAGAAATATGATCTGGCGATTAAGGTCTGTGATGACATCCTCTCCACCAATCCCGGCAATGTGGATGCCCTCATCTTTGAGGGGATGATCAAGTTCAAGATGGGGGATTTGAGTGGGGCCGAGGCCAACCTCAAGAAGAGCCTCCAGGTCAATGATCGGATTCTGGTTGCCAACCTCTTCTTGGCCGAGGTCTATCGGGAGCTCGGTAAGCGGGAGGAGGCGATGAGATACTATGACCGAACCCTCCAGCTCTTAGATGAGGAACATGTTGAGACCAATGTGGAGAGGATTATCCGGCTTCGTGGTGAGACGATCAGCCGGCTCGCCCTCGACGGTAAGAAAAAATTAGCGACTCAAACCGGTTAGGCTCAAAGAGAAGTCTTTCCTTAAGAGCGGGGAAGAGATCTTCCTGAGAGACATTTTCTAAATCGGAAATTATTGTCTCGACATCCGCACCAATTCGATAACTGATTGCCCGCCTTCCCAGGATCATATTGACGATAGAGAACTCCTGGGTGGTGATGAGTGGTCTTAGGAGGTGATCGAGCCGGCCCGGTAGATAGAAGGCGATCTGGGGTATACCGAGGATGGCGGCCTCAAGGGAGCCGGTGCCCAGTTTGACCACCACTCGACTGCACTCCCTCATCCCCTGATAACGATCGCCCTGGTAGACCTCGATAAAATCCGGTACTGGATAGCCCCGGGTGAAGATCCTGAACCGGTATCTCTTTCTGAGCCTTTCGGCAATTCTGATGAGATAGGCAAGGTGGCGTCTGATGATCCCGGGACGGGAGCCGGGGAGAAGTCCGATCAGATCCGGGATCGGTTTGATCTTCCGGTAGGGGGCTAAGAAGTCGATCAGTGGGTTTCCGATGTAGACCGTTTCTACTCCATTGAGGTATCTTCTTTCAAAGGGAAAGAGGGAGACGGTGGTGATGCCGGATAAGAAACGGCGTCGGAAAAAGCCCCAGGCCCAGATCTGGGGTGGAATGAGATAGAGAACCCTTATCCGCGCCCTTCGGATGATCCGGACTAAGGGGAGGTTGAGGCCGGGATAGGCGACCGGGAGGAAGAGAGCGGGTTTGAGATCGAGGATACATCTTTTCAGCCCGGTTAGCTGATGGATCGATCTCAGGACCCCCTTGGGATCAAGACCAAAGACCCCAAATTCTCCAATCTCCCCATAGCTCTTCCTCAAAATCGGGGTCAGCCGTTCGCCACCAATCCCATAGAGTTCAAGATCGAGATTTTTCAAGAGAAGCCAGGCATAGAGATCACCCGATGGCTCACCACAGAGGACGAAGGCCTTCATTAAAGACCTAATAGATGACGACCTTTTTAGAACCGATCCGATCTTCGGTCTGGATCACGATGTAGTAGATACCGGGAGGGGGATTGGTCCAGACCGCTCGATAGGAGCCCGGCCCTTCGGTCCCGGTCAGGATTCTCCTAAGGAGACGACCGGAGACATCGACCGCAGTGATGGTGATGTCGGTCCTCCGGGCTAAGGAGTATTCGATCTGGATCTCCCGATGGGCCGGATTGGGCTGGATGGTGAAGTGATCCTGGAATTCCCACTCCGATTCGACTTCTGGGGATCCGATTATCTCGAAGGCGGCAGGGGTGATTGCGGTATCGGATCGGTTTCCGAGGTTGATGATGTAGCGGATGTAGCAGTTATCAGATGGGGCCTGGGGGACCAGCCACTGATAACGATCGCTGTTCGGTAGACCGGTGGCGATCTCAGTCCAGGGGCCGGATGGCCCAGAGGTGGAGAGGTAGAGATCGATGGTTGCCGTGCCAGTGGGAACCGCACTAAGCCAGTCGATGAAATGGATCGAACCGGAGTAATAGCGCTCCCTACCACGGGGTCGGATCGGTTTTATACTCAGCTGGGATGGAGTGGATGATTCCTTATAGACATGGATGTAGTTTTTATAATTCGGCCAGCTCCCCTGCCGGCAGACCAAGGCAATATCGGGATAGCCATTGTGATCGCAGTCACCACCGACACGGAAGGCCTGGAAGCTTCCCGGTGAAGGGGTGGTGAATTCGGCTGCCTTGATCCAGTTGCCGTTACCATCACCGGTCCAGATCGTCACCAGACCACCGCCAAAGGCGCAGACATCGAGATTTCCGTCGACATCCATATCGAAGAGCTGGGTGGCCGAGTAATCACCGGTGCTGGGGAGATTGCCTGAGAAATCCTGCCAGGTGTTTGGACCTTTATAGGTCCAGACCTCGATCCCACGATTGGAGTTGATGAAGGCGATGTCATCACAGCCATCATTGTTGACATCCCCAATACTGACGCCCCGATGGCCAAGAGTTCCTGGAGGGGGGAGATTGCCGTCCCCTTTGGTGAAGCCACCGCTCCCATCACCGATATATACCGTTCCGAACTGGTGGCCGACCGCAAAGTCGGCCTTGCCATCACGATTGAAATCGGCGAAGACGAAGTGCATGGTCGAATTCCCCCCGATGAAGCCGAAGGATTTACTCCAGGTGCCATTACGATTATTCAGGTAGACCCAGACCCCATCGTCGGCACCAAAGGAGACCGAGCCGAAGTCGAGATCGCCATCATTGTCGATGTCGGCGAAGTCGGATGCGAACATCCCCCAGTCCTGGCCATGGGTCGCAAGACTGTCATCCCATGGCGTCCAGTTACGGCCGGTCCCATCACCGAGGGCAACCTCCATAAGCTGGTCGCCGAAGTCATTGCCAGAATAGTTGTGATGCATCCCATAGCCGACATCCCAGTCGCCATCATTGTTGACATCTCCGACCGCGATCCCACCATAGCCAAAATTGCCGTTCATATAGGAACTCCAGCGGCCGGTCCCATCGCCGAACCAGACGATAATCCCGTGCTGATCACTCTGGATATTGGGATTGCCGTGGTCGCCGATCGAGACGATGTCGATCTTACCATCTTTGTTCAGATCGCAGAACTCAAGTTCGGTCCTCCCCCCCTCCAGACTGGGGGGAATGAGACCGGATGAGGACTCGACATAATCGAGTCCAGAGAGTGATATTATGGTCAAAAGGATCACCATACCTCTCATAAATACCTCCAATAAAAAATAATATCCGCAACCGGCCATGGATCAAGCGGTTCCCCTTATTGACTTCTTCCGATCCTTCTTTATACTTACGACCCGGGGGCGTAGTTCAGTCGGGAGAACGCCTGCTTTGCAAGCAGGAGGTCGGCGGTTCGATTCCGCCCGCCTCCATAAATCGTATGGACATCATCTCAAGGTTCAAAGAGAAGACGATCGGCGTGATTATGGGCGGCTGGTCCTCAGAACGGGAGATCTCCCTCATCTCGGGAAGGGCGATTGCCAGGGCCCTGAGAGGGGTGGGGCTGAAGGTGAAGGAGATCGACTTTACACCCGAGGTGGTCAGCCAGATACCAGAACTCGGAATCGATGTCGCATTCATCATCCTCCATGGTCGACCCGGTGAGGATGGGACCGTCCAGGGGCTCTTTGAACTCTATGGAATCCCCTATACCGGCTCTGGGGTTGAGGCATCTGCGATCGGGATGGATAAGATCATGACCAAGCGACTCTTCCGCTATTATCGAATCCCGACTCCGGACTATATCTACGATCCCTTCCATCCGGTCGAGAAGATCGCACCCGGGGTCGCCTCCCGTCTCGGTTTTCCCATTGTGATCAAGCCCAGGTCTGAGGGATCAAGTGTCGGGATCGAGATCGTCCATGATCTCGATGAGCTGGTGGAGAAGGGGAGGGGGCTCAAGGAGAAGTTCGGTGACATCTTCTTTGAGGAGTATATCAAGGGGATGATCGCCACCGTTGGTGTTCTCGATGAGAAGGCCCTGCCGATTTTAGAGATCAATCCTAAAAAGGAACCCTTCTACGATTATAAGGCCAAGTATACCGAAGGGGAGACCGAGTATATCGTCCCGGCCCGGATTACGGCCAAGAAGACGAAGAAGATTCAGGAGACCGCCCTCAAGGCCCACCGAGCGATCGGATGCTACGGGTTTTCCCGGGTGGACCTCATCTTCGGCGACGATGGTCGTCCTTATTTCTTGGAGGTGAACACCCTCCCCGGTATGACCGAGGGGTCAAATCTCCCCTTGGAGGCCAGGGCGGTCGGTATCGACTATCAGGGTGTCTGCCTCTCCATGCTCAGCACCGCACTCCGATGGTTCTCCTGATCTTCTCCCTCTTCGTGGTTAAGGACTCCTTTCTCTTCCACTTTGGCCATGAGACCGTTGATTCGGTCCCTATTAGGTTCAATGTGATCGATTACACCCAAAATGGCAAGATCCTCTTCCTCACTAAGCACGGTATTATCCAGATCGATTCCAGTCTGACCGGGACGGTCCACCCCTTACCAAAGCAGTATCAGGAACTGAAGTGGTACAGCCACATCTTCCTGCTCTCCCCGGATGAGGTCCTCATCTTAGCCCCGGAGAGCCTGACCACAATCGATGCCATCGCCCTGAGGGAAGGCGATTATCACCTGCTCGGAGAGGCAAGAGATCGACTCTATATCTTAGAATCAGGGATCGATACAAGAAGGATAACCGCCCTCTCCCTCAGCAGCGGGAAGAGGGTGGCCAGAAGGACCTTCTACGATCTCGACTCGGCCTGGATTCTCCCCGATCGCATAGTTATCAGAAGGGATACCGCTCTGATGATATGTGATCTTAATCTAAAAAATGAGCGAAATATCGCAAGAATTTCCAAATCAACTAAGGTTTTTCCTTATCAGGATGGCATCCTTATCTGTGATGGTGGAAGGCTTGAGGTCTATGGGTATGGGGGTGAGATCAGATCCCGGGCTTCGGTCAGAAAGTATCTCATCCGTCCGGGCAGCCGATTCCTGATCGGTTTTGATAGGGAGCGGTTGATGGTGGTGAG
>QNBE01000093.1 GCA_003645615.1 Caldifarciminota bacterium | reverse complement strand
GTGTATGTCCACCACAGGTGACCCCGATATCCACTGAGGCTGTCCCACCAGTAAGCCATCGAGGAGGGCTCTTTGGTATGGAGATAGAAACCATCGTTGAACTGGAGATCGTCGACGATGGTGTCGGTGGGTGGTTCCCAATCACCATGGCTGTAGACCGACCAGTAAACATAGTTGAGATTCTCATAGCCGTTGTTGTAACCGGGCCAGTCATAGCGGGCATATTTGCCATCATAACTGGGATAACCCGGTGTGTTCTTGTTTCCATAAGGATCGTTGAAGATGAGGGTGTGCCAGTTCAGGACCTGACCAACCGCAAGGACGAGATGTCCGGCCGCAGTAAGGCCGACACACATGCTGTGAGGATAACCCTGGTTAAGTTCATTTATCACCTCTTCAAATGTTGGACTGTCGTCGCGCCAGGATGGGATGTTGTGATTGGTAAGATAGGACGCCATATGGGTGTAAGGGCGATTTGAACCGGACCACATATATCCGTAGCCGCCCATCGCCCAGTTATTGTTCGGATCCTGGGCCTTTAGGTTGTAGTTCTTCTCCCGATAGAAATAACGCTCGCAGATATAACGGCCGTAGTGGCTGATATGCTGATAGGGGTTGGAACAGAGGCAGTCCCAGTAAGGCAGTTTGTTGTAGAAGGCGATCACCATCATCGCGGTGGTCGGGGCACAGGCCCAGTGACCGTTGAACCAGTCCGGCACATCATAAACCTGATGGAGATAGGGAACATCGATCGAATCTCGAAATACGAATTGATCCTTCACCTGGAAGTAATCGATGGGAGGGTTCTGATTTGATTGGTAGAGGATCTTGCATTCACCAAGAACTTTATTGATCAGGAAGCCGATCTTTATCTCACCACGGTGGGAACGGAAGATGATCCTATTCTGATCAATAAAATCGGGATCCATCTCGAAGATCTCAGGCGTTTCGGTGAGGCGAACCTTCTCTTTACCATCATAGCTTGAGAGATAGAGGTCCGATCCGATGAGTTGATGGTTATCGGTCTCGATCACATGGTAGATTAGATACTTACCATCCGGTGACCAGGAAGGGTGAGATCCCTTACCAATGTCGTATCTCTTTCCGGTTTCAATCTCATAGACTTCTATTGCACCGGATAATTTCGAGTAGGCAATATGTCTGCCCGTGGGTGAGGGGATGGGGTCGAAATATCCGGATCCGGAAATCATCACTTTCTTTTTGCTTTCAATCTCCAACATCCAGATTCGATCACATGAATCGTTGAAGATGAGGAAGCGACCATCATTGGTGATCGGAGTAAGGTTGGCATAGCAACCGATATCAATCGAATCGATCTTCCCATCTGATAAAAGATAAACCTTCTTTCCGATCGAATAGGAAATCTTTTGATTGGCAAAATGGACCTGACCACAGCGGAGTGAAGGCCGGGCAAGACGGATCAACTTCCTCGCTTTGAGATCGTATAGCGCGGGGGTCTGAAGACCATTTTCATCAAGTAATTTAAATCCGACGAATCTCCGATCAGGAGAAAGTTGATAATATCGTCCGCAGCCCGGAGCGGATACGATCTCTTCCAGTTGTTTTCCTTTGAGTAAACAGATTCTGGAGCAACGCTCATCGGTGGCAATGATACCGTAAGGAGTAAATGATGGGTCAACCAGAAAGGAAAGGATCAAAAGGATCATAATTTATTTTCAGCTAAGGATCTGGTGATGTCAAGAAAAAATAAGGGGTGGGAATTAAACCCACCCCTAAAAAAATACCTCTACCTCTTCTTCCTCTTTTTTGTGGTCTTCTTCTTTTTCTTGGTCGCCTTCTTCTTCTTGGTGGTTTTCTTCTTCGCCTTCTTCTTGGTCGCCTTCTTCTTCTTGCGAACTACCTTCTTCTTGGATTTCTTTCTCTTCACTGGCATACCAACCTCCTTTCAGAGTGTCTCTCAATTTTACAACATGATAAATTTTCGTCAAGATATTTTTTTAAAAAAAGTTCGTCTTTTTTCAGAACCAGATAGGTCATATTCTTCACCCAATCACCGATATTGACATAGACACCCTTCCCGGTTCGCTTCATTATTGGATAATGTAGATGCCCCATTATTACTATATCCGAACCATGGGCAATCTTCTCCCGTGCATATTCATCAAATGCCTTAATCAATGCATTCTTGAGTTTGAAGTTTCTATTCCTTTGAGCGATGTGGCAGGCGATGGGGAAACCGATTTCATGTGGGATGTGACCAAAGAGACTGCGGCAGATTTTCGATTTAAAAAAGAACTGAGTGAGTTGATTGGGAACGGTCCGATCGAGAAAATCGCCATGGGCTAAGTGTATCTTTATTCCGTAACATTCGAAATCCTGCTTCTGATCGTAAACATTGATCCCGGTGCTGGAGAGCGAACTTCCCGCCCATTGATCGTGGTTGCCTTTAATAAAGTTAATCTCGATTCCACGATTTATCAATTCAGCGAATGCATCAAGTATGTGAATGTAACCGCTCGGGACCATGTAGCGATATTCAAACCAGAAGTCGAATACATCACCAACGAGAAAAATTTTTTCCACACCTTTTAGTTGATTTAAAAACCTGATCAGTATCTTCTGTCTTAATTCATCGGGTCGCAGAGGATCGATATGGAGATCACTGAAGAATAGAATCAAGGAACGAATACCGCTGCAGCGATTACCGTGGTCCAGAGTCCGTTCTTATCACCGCGTGCCGATTGAGTAATATTTGTAGTCTTAACAATCTCCCCCGAGATCTTCCATATCTCTTTTCTCTCATCATAGCTTGAGGTGGGATCAAACTTTACACCCAGAATGGTTGCCAAAAGTGTTGCGGCAAGATCCTCAGCATACTCGCCCGCCTGCTCATCAGTCTGACCAAACCCCTTATGCTCAGAAAGGTAACCGAACTTGGTGGAATCGGTGGGAATGGCAAGCCCTACCGAAGCCGATATCAATCGATGCGGTTCGTTGGTGGCATTCTCCGCATAGATGGTGAAGACGATCTGACCTGGTGAGAGTAGTTTTAAGGCCCGCTTTTTGGAGATCACCTTACAGCCGGGTGGGAATATTGAAGAGACCTTGACCAGATTGAAACCGGCGATTTCCGCCCGCCTCAGTGCCATCTCAAAACTGGCCAGTTTCTCCTTATGAACTCCTACCCCTCGAGTTAAGAATAGGTATCTTGGTTTGAACCCATCCATCATGGCATGATATATGAGGATTTCTTCTTGTCAATCTAATTCCTTTAAAGAGAATTTTCAGCTTTTTTGATTTCCGGCCTTGACATTTAAGCCCAACCGGGTATATTTAATCAACCAAGAAGCCATCTCTAAGGCTTCTTTATCTTTTTTAAGGAGGAGGTATGACCGCAGTTGTTTGTGAGGGGGTAAGAAAGGAATTCCGGGAGGGGTCGCTACTGAAAAGGAAGCGGCCCAGGATCTGTGCCATCTCCGGGGTTACCTTTCAGGTCAAAAAAGGCGAGATCTTCGGTATCATCGGGCCCAATGGCTCCGGCAAATCGACCCTGATTCGGATTCTGGCCACCCTGCTCATCCCGGACCAGGGTCGGGTGGAGGTCTTCGGAATCGATGTTGTCCGGAAGCCACTCCAGGTCCGACGGATGATTAACCGGGTTTCGGTCGATGCGGCATTCTTCAAGGGGCTCTCACCCTGGGAAAATTTAAGGTATGCGGCGCGCCTCTACGGTCTGAACCCCAAGGAGGCCAAGGAAAGATCACTCGAGATTCTGAAAAGGTTGGGATTCCCCGAGGCCCGTTTCTATGATCCGATTGAGGATCTCTCCCGAGGACAGCAGCAGAAGATTGCAATCACCCGCGCCCTCCTCACCAAACCGGTTCTCCTTCTGCTCGACGAACCTACTACCGGCCTCGATCCGAAATCTAAACTGGAACTTCAGGGATTCATTAAGACGATCAGGAGTGAACATGATGTGACCATCATCATCACCTCTCATGATATGTCCGAGGTTGAGATGGTCTGTGACCGGGTTGCAATCATTGACCAGGGTCGCATCCTTGCTCTCGGTTCACCCCGAGAGTTGATTGCCAACTATGGGATGGGGAATCTGGAGGAAGTATTTCTCCATCTGGCGGGAAAGGAATTCTATGCTTAACCGGTTGAGCGTTTCGGTTGCCTTCGTTGAGCGAAATTTTGCCCTGATCAGACGCTATCTCGGCTGGGAGATCGTCTTCATCAGTTACTCGGTTGCCAATGCCCTGGCAATTGGATTTATTGGGGTTAGGTTCGGTTCCGAGACCGTTCTCTATCTCATCATCGGGGCGATGGTCTGGGGATTCCTCTCGCTCCTCTTCCATGAGGTTTCTGAGTCGGTCGCCTGGGAACGATGGGAGGGAACAATCGAGTATACCTTTATGGCCCCGGTTCCCCGAATCGTCCACCTCCTCGGCACGGCATCTTTTGCCGTTATCTACGGTGTTCTGCGCAGTCTGCTGCTCCTGGGGGTCCTCGCTCTTACCTTCGGCCTCATCATCCCGGTCAGGAGTTTGCTCATTGTGGCGCTCATCCTCTTCAGTTCCGGTCTCTCATTTATTGGGATGGGGTTGATCGCCGCGGTTCTCCCGCTCCTCTCACCAGAAAAGGGTGCTCCCGCTACCCATATCTTTGAGGCCCTGCTTCTTCTCATCTCCGGAGTCTACTACGAAACCGATGTCCTCCCACCAATCCTCAGATTCCTATCCCAATTTTCGCCCGCCACCTATACCATCCGTGCCCTGAGGGCGGTAATCCTCTCCGGGGCCGGGATCAGCGATCTCTATCCCACCATCCTTCTTCTCCTCATCGTCGGTCTCATCATGATTCCGATCGGAAACTTTATCTTCATGTTGGCTGAGAATCATGCCCGGCGGAGCGGTAAGCTTAAACGTGGTGGTTAAAATTTACCTCAAAGGTGTTGACAGATTTTGGGAAATAATTAAAATGCTTAACTCATTATTTATGTCACAGAGAGCGGGGTTAGCCTATGGATCGCATGAGGATAAAGCTCAAGGCATACGATCATCGGATATTGGATCAGTCCGCCCGATCGATCGTGGAGGTCGCCCGGCGCTACGGTGCCAAGGTGTCCGGGCCTATCCCGCTCCCCACCAAACGGACCCTCTATACCGTCCTGAGATCACCACACATCGATAAAAAATCCCGGGAGCAGTTCGAACTCTGTGTTCATAAACGTCTGATCGAACTCTCCGATATTACCATCGAGATGATCTCGGCCTTAAATAAACTCGAAATTCCGGCCGGGGTCGATATTGAGGTGAAGTCGATATGATCGGACTGATCGGCAAAAAACTCCATATGTCCCAGGAATTTACCGATGATGGTGAGGTGGTCCCGGTCACAGTAGTCCAGGCCGGGCCTTGTTTTATCTCCCAGATCAAAAGGAAAAAGACCGATGGTTATGATGCGATCCAGATCGGATTTGGGGAGAAGAAGAAGGCCAACAGGCCGACCATCGGCCATTTCAAAAAAGCAAATCTCCCCCCGCTCCGATATCTAACCGAGATAAAGGTCGATAATATCGAAGAATATAAACTGGGCCAGAAGCTCGATGTTTCGATCTTTAAAGAAGGCGATCTGGTTGATGTTACCGGATATTCTAAAGGCCGGGGTTTTGCCGGCGGTGTAAAGAGGTGGGACTGGGGAGGAGGTCCTGACTCCCATGGCTCCGCCACCCACCGCAGGATCGGTTCGGCTGGTGCCACAACCTTTCCCGGTCGGACCTGGAAGGGGCAGCATATGGCCGGCCATTATGGGAATGAAAGGATAACGGTCAAGAACTTGAAGGTGGTGAAGGTGGAAAAGGAGAAGAATCTCCTCTACTTAAAGGGAGCAGTCCCCGGACCCCGTAATGGTCGACTCATCATCCGGAGGAAGAAGTGAAGCTGATCGAAGACTATAACTTTCCCAAGGAGGTCTTCGGTCACAAACTAAATCGGGATCTGATCTGGGAGGTGGTCAGGGCCTACCTTTATAATCAGAGACAGGGTAAGGCCTCAACCAAGACCAGGGCCGAGGTTTCAGGTGGAGGAAGAAAGCCCTGGCGTCAGAAAGGGACCGGTCGGGCTCGTCAGGGTTCAATCCGCTCCCCGCTCTGGCGCGGGGGCGGTGTCGTTTTTGGACCCAGACCGAGGGAATTCCAACTGAAGATGCCCAAAAGAAAGAAGCGATTGGCCCTGCTCCAATCCCTCTCCCATATGTATCAAGAACAGAGAATAAAGATTATCGATGGGATTGACCTCCCCCAGCCAAAGACCCGACTCCTTTTTGATCTGATCAAATCATTGGATCTTGCGGATAAGAAGGTTTTGATTGTCGTCCCCAGGAAGGATCCCGAGCTCAGCCTCGCCGCCCGCAATATCCCCAATATCGAAGTGGAGCAGGTTGATGGATTAAATACCTACCAGGTTCTCAATCACGACTATCTCCTCTTCACCCATGAGGCGATCGAAACCGGAGTGGAGAGATGGAAATCGACAAAGTCCTAATCCGTTTCTTGGTGACGGAGAAGTCGACCGATCAGCGGGCCGAGAATAAATACCACTTTGAGGTCCATCCCAAGGCAAACAAATTCCAGATCAAGGAGGCGGTCGAGAAGGCATTTGGGGTGAAGGTAATTAAGGTGGCGACGATCAACTGCAAACCGAAGCCGAAGCGGATGGGCTGGTATCGTGGTCGGACCCGACAGTGGAAGAAGGCGATCGTCACCCTGAGGCCGGAAGACCGGATCGAGATCGTTGAGGGGGTATAGTGGGCCTGAAGAAGCACAAACCGGTTACCCCGAGCCTGAGGAAGTATATCTCGGTCGATCGGAGTGAGCTTACCGATAAGAAGCCAGAGCCATCCCTGATCCGGATCAAGAAGAAGACCGGGGGCAGGAACAATCTCGGCCGGATCACCGCCCGCCACCGTGGTGGTGGCCACAAGCGGTACTATCGGATTATTGACTTCAAACGGGATAAGTTCGATATTGAGGGGGAGGTGGAATCGATCGAATACGATCCCAATCGATCCGCCTTTATCAGTCTGATCAAATATCCTGATGGCGAGCGCCGTTATATCCTTACCCCCCAGGGGCTGGAGGTTGGGGCTAAGGTGGTCTCGGGGGAGTCGGTTCCGATTAGAATCGGAAATGCAATGCCGCTCAAGAATATCCCAATCGGAATCAGCATCCACAACATCGAACTGATCCCCGGCCAGGGTGGCAAACTGGTTCGGGCGGCTGGCTCGTCTGCTGAGATCCTGGCCAAGGAGGGGGAGTATGCCCATGTCAAGATGCCTTCCGGCGAGGTGAGGCTCATCCCCCTCGACTGCCGGGCCACCATCGGCCAGGTCTCAAATCCGGATCACGATAGCGAATCCTGGGGCAAGGCCGGACGGGCCCGAAGGCTGGGCTGGCGTCCAAGGGTGAGGGGGACCGCAATGAATCCGATCGACCATCCCCTTGGTGGTGGTGAGGGAAGGTCCCACGGCGGCCGTCAACCCTGTTCCCCCTGGGGCTGGCTGACCAAGGGGAGAAAGACGAGGAAGAAGAAGCCATCGGATCGGCTCATCATCAAGCGGAGGAAGTGATGGGGAGATCGCTTAAGAAAGGTCCTTATGTTGATGAGAAACTCCTGAGCCGGATCAAGGCGATGGCGGAGAAGGGCGAGAAGAAGGTGATCAAGACCTGGTCGAGGGCATCGACGATTGTTCCGGAGTATGTCGGATTCACGATTGCAGTCCACAATGGCAAGACCTTCATCCCGGTCTATATCACGGAGCGGATGGTGGGACATAGACTCGGTGAGTTTGCACCAACCCGGACCTTCCGGGCCCACTCCGGTCAAAGGAAGAAAGAACCGAGGCGGAAAGGATGATCGAGGCCACGGCCAAGAAGAGGTTTGTCCGGGCATCACCGAAGAAGTTGAATCGGATCGTCAGACTGATCCGGGGAAAGAAGGTGAGGGAGGCAAGGGCGATCCTCAACCATTTAGTGGGGAAGAATAAGATCCCGGTGCTCAAGACCCTCGACTCCGCGGTTGCCAATCTGAAGGATATCGAAGGCAGCCTCAAACTGGATGAAGAAGAATTTTATGTCAAGGAAGCCAAGGTCGATCCCGGCCCCGGTCTCAAGCGGGCCCGGGCGGCATCGTTTACCAGGGTGAGTATTATCAAACGCCGACTCTCTCATATCAGGATCACGGTGGCCACCGAAGGGGGTTAAGTTGGGTCAAAAGGTCCATCCCACCGGTTTCCGTCTCGGCATCAATAAGGACTGGAAGTCGAAGTGGTTCGATGAGAAGAACTACACCAAGAATCTCCATGAGGACTTTATGATCCGGCGGTATATCCACACCAGGGCCAAGGAGGCGATGGTCGCCGATGTTGAGATCAAAAGGCTTCCCCATAAACTTCTGATCACCATCCGGTGCGCCCAGCCGCGCCGGATCATCGGTCGGAAGGGTGAGGAGATCAACCGGATCTATGAGGAGCTGGCCCGACTGATCAAGAAGAAGAAGGATGTTGAGCTGAAGATCAATATTGAAGAGGTCCGGATCCCGGAACTGAACGCCCATCTCGTCTCCCAGGAGATTGCCCGCCAGATCGAACAGCGGGTATCGCACCGTCGGGCGATGAAACGGGCGGTCGTTTCGGCGATAAGGTTCGGAGCCAAAGGGATCAAGGTCGCCTGTGCCGGTCGTCTGGGTGGTGCTGAGATTGCTCGCTGTGAATGGTATCGGGAAGGGTCGGTTCCCCTCCAGACGATCTCAGCCGATATCAACTATGCCCGGGCTACCGCCTTCACCATCTACGGCACGGTCGGAGTAAAGGTCTGGATCTATAAAGGGATGGTGGAGGGATAATGCTGATGCCGAAGCGGACAAAATTCCGGAAGGCGCAGCGGGGCAGGATGAAAGGGAAGGCGACCAAAGGGACCAATGTCTCCTTTGGTGAGTATGGCCTCCAGGCCTTGGAACCGGGCTGGATCACCGCCCGCCAGATCGAGGCGGCCCGGGTTGCCATCGTCCATACCATGAAGCGGACCGGAAAGCTCTGGCTCCGGATCTTCCCGGACAAACCGGTCACCAAAAAGCCGGCGGAGACGAGGATGGGTAAGGGGAAGGGGAACCCGGAGCTCTGGGTAGCCGTGGTC
>QNBE01000092.1 GCA_003645615.1 Caldifarciminota bacterium | reverse complement strand
GGGTTCCCAGCCCGAGAACCTCCCTTCCCGAACCATCCGATCCCCTTCTAAGAGACGTCTGGAGACGGCAAAGATGAGGGCCCAGGTCAGCTCAGCGGTGGCCCGGGTCAGGACATCCGGAGTATTGAGGACATAGATCCCCTTCCCGGTCGCATACCTGACATCGATATTGTCATAGCCTACCGCATAGTTGGCAATCACCTTCAGCTTCTTACCCCGATCGATAATCTCGGGATCGACCTTAAAGGAGAGGAGAGGGATGAATCCGACCGCATCGGTGATCCCCTTAAGAACCTCCTCCCTGGTGGTGGCAAAGGAGATCTCAAAATCGCCCTTCAGTTCCTTCCACCCGACGATTGGACGGTTGAGCAGGATCTTCATCTGGGATAGCCGACCGGGATGATATAGAGGGGAGTCAGATCGGTCTTGAGCACCCGCTTCAGCTCTGCATCATAGAAGGCGCCAACGGGAACCGAACCGAGACCGAGACCAACCGCCATAAGATGGAGGTTCTGGGCGGCATGGCCGACCTCGATATGGACATACCTGATTCCACGATCCCCATAACGGTTGGTGGTCCTTTCATACCGGGCACAGATGACAAATACCGCCGGTGCCTGGGAGATGAAGCCCTGATGGAGTGCAGCGGTGGTGACATCCCTCCTCAGGTCCTTCTTAGAGATCTCCTCTAAGCTATGGTCTTCCGGGTGATAGAGATAGAGGCCTTCCTTCCGGACTAAATAGATGTAAAGGGGATAGGTGGCACCGGCTGAGGGTGCTGCCCGGAAACCATAATCCTTATCGGTGATCCCCTGGGCTGCCCAGAGGAGGTTTGAGATCTGCTCCCAGGTGAGCTCCTTATCCTTGAAAGCCCTCACCGACCTCCGCTTCCGGATACAGACACTCAGCGGGATGGTGATGTCCTTGGGCTCGGGAAGCTGAACCATCTTTCCCTCCAGAAGAAAAAATGGTAATAAGAGACTAACCAAAGATCTCCTGGGCCAGAAGAGCGGTATTCTTATGGATCTGGACCGTATCTTCAATCCGCTCCGCATATCCTCCTCCCATAACGATTGCCACCGGGATCTCCTTCTCCGATAATGATTCGAATACCAGACGATCCCGGGCCATAAGTCCGGAAATGGTAAGATTGAACCGTCCGAGCCGGTCCCCCTGATAGGGGTCAGAGCCGGCGATATAGACCGCAAGATCAAAACTCTGCACCAGGATCTCCCTTAGGGCCTGGGCCAGGAGATGGAGATACTCCTCATCGGTGGTAAAAGGGGGAAGTCCGATGTCGAGATCGCTCCGCTCCTTCACCGGATAGATATCCTCCTCATGGATTGAGAAGGTAAAGACATCGGGCTCCTCTTTGAAGATGAAGGCATTCCCATTCCCCTGATGGAGATCACAATCGATGATCACCCCCCTTCGGATTTTTCCCGAAGCCAAGAGCTTCTTCAGGGCATAGGCGACATCATTGATAAAACAGAAGCCTTCGGCATGATCGGGAAAGGCATGGTGGAGACCGCCACCGATATGGAAGCCCGCCCGTTCCTCAAGAGCGATGAGTCCGGTCAGCAGCGTCCCACCCGCTCCGAGCCTTGAGGCCTCAATCACCTCGGGTTCAATCGGAAGTTCGGAGCTGACCGTCCTCTCACTCACCCGATAGTTCTTGAGATCATCAAGGTAATCATTGGTATGGACCAATTTAAGATCTTCCCAGTCCGGAGGCTGGGGTTCGATTATCTCGATCCCGGACCCGGTGAGCGCTTCTTTGACCAGCCGGTATTTTCCGGTGACAAAGACATGGGCCTTCAGGTCGACGACATAGCGATCACTGTAGATCGCCTTCACGATAGGACTGGATCAACTCGATCAGATGATCAATCTCAGCCTTGGTCCGCTTCTCGGTCACTGCGATCAGGAGGAGGTCCTGCCAATCAGAATGGAAACGGCTGAGATCGATCCCGGCCAGATAGTTCTCTTTGAGTGCCAGCTCGATAAACCGGCGTGGATTCTTCAATCTGATCGTGATCTCCTTGAAGAAGGGCCGGGAGTAGCAGGGCGGGATGGCCTCGGCCAGATATCTGGTCTTGGCCAGACAATGGAGAGCAACCTCCCTGATCCCCTCCTTTCCCAGAAGGGAGAGGTAGACCAGAGCCGCCAGGGCACAGAGTGCTTCATTGGTGCAGATGTTCGAGGTCGCCTTTTCCCGCCGGATATGCTGTTCCCTGGTCTGGAGGGTCATCACGAACCCCCTCCTCCCTTCGACATCCTCGGTCATCCCGATCAGCCGACCCGGGAGGTAGCGGATGAACTCCCTCCTTGTGGCGAAGATCCCGAGATAGGGGCCACCGAATCCAGGTGGTATCCCGAGGGACTGCCCCTCTCCGACAACGATATCTGCACCTCCATCACCCCACTCACCGGGTGGTTTTAATATCCCCAATGAGATCGGATCAACAACCGCAATCAGCAGCCCGCCATGACGGTGGGTAATCCGGGTGAGTTGATCGACCTCCTCCAAGCAGCCGAAGAAATTTGGCTGCTGGATAACGACCGCATCGACATCCTCATCGATCATCGCATCGAGATCCTCGGGATCAAGTCCCCCACCCTGGTGGTGGATGAGGATCAGTCTCTCGATCGAACCGGTGAGATAGGTTTCAACCACCTTGAGATAATGGGGATTGATCCCATCATAGAGGATCACCTTGTTCCGCTTCTTAATATTGTGGGCCATCAGGATCGCCTCGGCCAGGGCGGAACCCGCCTCATACATCGAGGCATTGGCGACCTCCATCCCGGTCAGATTGCAGATTGCGGTCTGATACTCGTAGATCGTCTGGAGGGTCCCCTGACTCACTTCGGCCTGGTATGGGGTGTAGGCGGTATAGAACTCAGGTCGGGAGATGATCTCATTTACTGCTGCGGGGATATAGTGGTCATAGGCGCCACCACCGAGAAAGCAGACCGCCCGGGTGAGATCGAGATTCTTTCGTGCATAACCATTCAGGAGCCTGCGGACCTCAAGCTCGGAGAGCGGTTCTGGTAGCTGGAGCGGCTTCTCGTATTGGAACCTCTTGGGGACAACCTCATCAAGGAGCTGGGCAAAGGAGTCGAAGCCAAGCCGTTTCAGGATCCTCTCCTCATCCTCCTTCCGCATCGGGATGAACTGTCTCACTCCTTCTCCCCGATCAGCTGCTGATAATCCTCAGAACTGAGGATGGTATCGAGCTCGGAGGGGTTGCTCATCCGGATCTTCACCATCCACCCTTCACCATAGGGGTCCTGGTTGATAAGCTGGGGCGTGGCCACGATCTTCTCATTTACCGCCACCACCTCGCCGGAGACCGCGGCATAGAGATCGGCAACCGCCTTCACCGCCTCAATCACCCCGATCGACTCACCCAGCTTCACCACCCTCCCAACTTCGGGAAGCTCAACCATCACAATGTCGGAGAGCTCACTCTGGGCATAATCGGTTATCCCCTCCACTGCAACATCCCCCTCAACCCGGATCCATTCGTGATCCTTGGTATACTTCAGATCCTCCGGTATCTTAACCATCTGACCTCCTTAACGGTGGGTAAAATCCTTATAGAAGGGTGGCTTGATCACCTCGGCCCCGATCAGCTTTCCCCGGACTTCAACCTCAAACCGGGATTTCGGTTTGTGATGGCCGGTCCGAACATAGCCCATGCCAATCCCCTTCTTAAGACAGGGGGAATAGTTCCCCGAGGTGACCACCCCGATCTCCTCACCATCCTTATAGATCCGATAGCCCTTCCTCGGTATCCCCTCATCCATGACAAAGCCGACCAGCCGTCGCTTCACCCCTTCCGATCTGATCTTAAGGAGCGCATCCTTGCCGATAAAATCCTCTTTATCAAGCTTGACAATCCAGGAGAGCCCGGCCTCAAGCGGGTTGGTCTCCTTGGTGATGTCATTCCCGTAGAGGCAGTATTTCATCTCCAGCCGGAGGGTATCCCTGGCCCCGAGCCCGATCGGCTTCAGCTCTGGATCGGCCTCAAAGAGGAGATCCCAGATCTTCTCCCCTTCCTCAGCCGAACTGTAGATCTCGAAGCCGTCCTCACCGGTATATCCGGTCCGGGAGAGGAGGATCGGGACTCCCCCGATTTCGGTCTCAACGGCCCAGTAGTATCGGAGCTCATCAAGATCGAGATCGATTAGTCGCGCCATCACCTCCTGGGCGATCGGCCCCTGGAGGGCGAGCTGACCGGTCTGGGCCGAGACATTCCGGATCTCAACATCGAACCGCTTATTACTGAGGATCCATTCGTAGTCCTTATCTGTATTGGCAGCATTGACGACCAGGAAGATCCGATCGGAAAGGCGATAGACCAGAAGATCATCGACAATACCCCCATCCGGATAGAGCATGGTCGAGTACTGGACCTGATTGATCTCAAGACGGGAAACATCATTGGTGGTGATCCAGTTGGCAAAACGGATCCGATCCTTCCCCCTGATCTCAATCTCACCCATATGGGAGACATCGAAGAGGCCGAGCCGATTTCTTACCGTTAGATGTTCCGGGATGACCCCTTCAAACCTGATCGGCATGAGGAAACCGGCAAACTCGACAATCTGGGCCCCAAGGGCCCGATGCCGGGAGTAGAAAGGGGTCTTCTTCATGGCAAGAGATCGTAGATCACCAGTCCGGAGATCATCTTGGGGAAGAAGTCGGTCGACTTCTGGGGCATCCGCTCCCCTTTCATAGCCACCGACTTCACCTCGACCGGTGTGGTGGGGTTGAGCAGAAAACCGATCTGGAACTGACCGGAGTCGACCGCCCGGAAGACATCGTCGATCCCCCGCCGGTAGCGGACATGGTCCTCGATTCGGGAGGGATCGATCCCGAGTGCCCGCTCGATGATGAGGGTGTGGAGGATGGTAACATCGAGCCGCCGATACTCCGGGGCCCGATCCGGCAGAAGCCGAGCCAGGACCCCTTCATCCTTCAATTCCAAAAGATGGGTGGTATCCCTGGTGACCATCACAAAACGGTGGCTGCCTTTCAGCTCCGATTCGATCTCAGCCCTTCCGATCCCCTTGATGGAAAAATCGGACAGAAGCTTCTGGATCAGCCCTTCCGGTGTGAAATCGGCCAGGTTGAAGATGAGCCGGTGGGTGGGCAGGATCACCAGACCGGAGTCCTCGATATTGACGAAGGTGATGAGCCGATAATTATGGGGGCCATCACCACCGAGCTCCCGTTTCAACCGGAGTGAGGTCTCATAGCGGTGGTGGCCATCGGCGATGAGCAGGGTCGAATCCTGAAATACCTTCTGGACCTCACCGATGATCCTTAGGTCGGCCACCTTCCAGAGTTTGTGGGTAAAACCGAAGTCATCCTTCACCTCGATCAGGGGTTGACCTTCTGGCTTCAACAGTTCGATCACCCTCTGCTCTGGATCGGTATAGAGCATGAAGACGGTCTCAAAGTTCTTCATCGTTGTCCGGAAGAGGCGATACCGATCCTCCTTCGGCTTGGATAGTGTCCGCTCATGGGGGAGGATCTTACCGCCGAACTCCTCCACTCTTAAGATGGCGATGAATCCCCGACGGCAGTAGGCCTTATCCTTAACCGTGAACTCCTGATGGTAGGGGTAGAGGGCCGGTTCCGGATCCCGGATCAGCACCCCTTCGGAGAGCCACTTTTCAAAGGTCGCCTTAGCCCGGGTATAACGGTTGTTCTTATCATCATCGGTCGGCTCGATCTTGCCCAGGATGAGTCGGACGAAGTTATAAGGGGAACGGTGGTAATACTCCTCCTGGAGTCTGGGATCGATCTTATCGTAGGGCTGGGTCACAACCAGATTGAGGTCGCCGACCTTGGCCGGATTATACCGGATGGCAGAAAATGGCCTTATCTCGGGCATCACAACCCCTTTAGTGCATCACGGACCTTCTCGGCAATCTCGATGCCGGCCCGCTTCTGCCCCTCTGCCGCCTGGGCCCCGATATGGGGGGTGGCGATGACCCGTTCGAACTCGAAGAGTCTGGTCCCTTCTGGTGGCTCCTTCTCAAAGACATCGATGGCGGCCCGGTCAACCTTTCCGCTCTTTAAAGCCTCATAGAGGGCATCCTCATCAACAATACCGCCCCGGGCACAGTTGACCAGCCAGACCCCATCCTTCATCTTCCCAAACTCCGCCTTTCCGATCATATGGGCCGTCTCATCGGTCTTGGGAAGGTGGAGGGTGATGATGTCGGCCTCGGAGAGGAGGCGATCGAGATCGACCATCTCGGCATATTCAGAGGACTGGACATAGGGGTCATAGCCGAGGACCTTCATCCCGAGTGCCTTGGCCCGTTTTGCCACCTCGGTCCCGATCCGGCCCACGCCGATGATTCCCAGGGTCTTGCCGAAAAGCTCATTCCCTTTGAACTTCTTCTTCTCCCACCGGCCCGATGTCGTCGAGGCGCTCGCCTGGGGGATATGGCGGGCCAAGGCAAACATGAAACCGAGGGCAAGCTCAGCCACCGAAACCGAGGTCGCCCCCGGGGTATTTAAGACCTTGATCCCCTTCTCCCTGGCAACATCAAGATCGATATTGTCGAGACCAATCCCAGCGCGACCGATCACCTTCAGTTTCTGGGCATTGGCCAAGACATCGGATCTGACCTTGGTCCGGCTCCGGACGATGATGGCATCATACTCACCGATCTCCTTAACCAGATCCTCATGGCCGATATCCGGTTTCTCAACGACATCGAATCCGGCCGCCTTCAGGACCTCAACCCCTTCCGGGGCGATGGGATCGGAAATCAGGATCTTCATCTCATCCCTCCAGTTTGAGGATGGCGTTGATCCGACCCAGGAGATCGTTGATATCCTCCTTGGTCAGGTCTCCCATGTGGGCGATCCGGAAGGTCTTCTCCTTGAGCTTACCATAGCCATTCGAGATCATATAACCCTGCTTGCCCAGCTCCTTATTGAGATCGGCCACCGAGATCCCACGGGTATTGGTAATGGCGGAAACCGTAACCGAATGGTAACCCTCCTCCGAGAACATGGCAAAGAACTTCTTCGCCCAGCCCCTCACGATCTCGGCCATCTCCCTGTGGCGCTGGTAGCGATTCTCCACCCCTTCCTGTTCAATCCGGTCGAGCTGATAGTCGAGGGCCTGGATCAGAGAGATTGCCGGGGTGGTGGGGGTCTGGCGCCTCTCCTCCCAGTATTTCTTAAAGACCAGAAAGTCGAAATAGTAGCCCTTGTCAGTGACCTCTTCCGAACGCTTGAGCGCCCGCTCCGAGATGACCCCAACCGCCATACCAGGGGGCAGGGCAAAACACTTCTGGACCGAAGCCAAGCAGACATCAATCCCGAGCTTATCGATCTCAATCTTGTCACCCATCAGGGAGCTGACCGTATCGACCAGAAGGAAGGTATCTGGATACTCCTTTATCACCTCGGCGATCCCCTCGATCGGGTTTCTCACCCCGGTTGAGGTCTCATTATGGACTAAGGTGACCGCATCATAGTGGTCTTTTTTCAGGGCATCGGCCACCATCTCCGGCTTAATCGCCTTACCCCAGTCAACCTCAACCGTGGCCACCTCCTTATTGCAGGCCTTGGCGATCTGGGCCCACCGCTTTGAGAAGGCGCCACAGACCAGAGAGAGGACCTTATTCTTAACACAGTTGCGAATTGCTGCCTCCATAACCCCGGTACCGGAGGAGGTGAAGATATAAACCTCATTTTTCGTCGCCAGGACCCGCTTCAGCTTCTCAACCACACTGGTGAGGAGTTCGGAGAACTCCTTGGACCGGTGACCGATCATCGGTTTGGCCTGGACATTGAGGACATCCTCCATTACCTCGGTCGGTCCGGGAATGAAGAGTTTCTTATGCATCCTACCTCCTTGTGATGATCTCGATCCAGACCTCACGGCGCCGCGGTCCATCGAATTCACAGAAGAAGATCCCCTGCCAGCGGCCGAGCCGGAGGTCTCCATCTTCGATGATCACCTGTCGGGATGATCCAACGATTGCTGCCTTGATATGGGCATCGGCATTCCCCTCGGTATGGGCGTAGTCGCTCCGATAAGGGATTAGCCGGGAGAGGGTCTGATTGATATCGGTAACAACGCTCGGATCGTAATTCTCATTGATCGTGACCGCAGCAGTGGTGTGGGGGACATAGACCACCAATATCCCATCCTTCACCTTCGATTCCTTAAGCTTTCTCCGGATTCGGTCGGTGATGTCATAGAGGCCGATCCGAGAGGTTGTCTCAACCGTAATCCTATCCATAGACAACTATTTTATCGGGATAATCACCACCGTCAAGCTGGCTTGAATCCGGCCTCTTAGCCCAGTCGGGAAAGGACTCGATCCAGGATCTGGTCACTCAATTCCCGGATCTGCCTCAGGAGCGACTCCGCCTTCCCCTTCATCTCCTCATCGGGTGCTTCCTTGAGGTTGATCAGGACATTGAGATAGGCCCCCTCTCCGCAGGCGAGGGAGGAGCGGGCTGCGACCCCGGCATCAGAGATTGAGGCCAGCAGACCATGCTCAGCAATATATCCAATCAGCTTGAGGGTTTCGACGATCCTCTCCATGACCTTAAGGGGAACCCGGGCAGCCCCCAAGTAGGCAGCCCTGATCTTCGCCTCCTTCTCCTTCTTCGCCTCCTCGGTCCTGGCCTTCATCCTCATGGCACTAATCACGGCATCGAAGGCCCGGGCGTCATTCTCGATATCCCTTAGAAACTCATCCTTCATCCGCTGGAGCTGGATCCCCTTCTTCCCCATCTCCTTATCATCCTTATAACTGAGATTGGCCACCATGGAGCCGAGGGCAGAGGCCAAGGAGCCGAGCAGGGCGGCAACACTCCCACCGCCAGGGGTTGGCGAATCAAGTGAGACCTCATTGACAAAGGATCTCAACCTCATCGTCTCAAACCGGCGCGGTTCGGCCACGGTATATTCGATGATCTTCTTCTCCGGTTCAAAGGGATAGAGCTGATCCAGACCGAGCGATTTGACCGCAATGTCGATCAGCTCCTCCTCGGGGACACCAGGCGATTTCCCCTGTTTCTCCAAGTAATATCGGCCCGCCATGAGCATCGCCTCTAAGGGGACGAGGCCAACAATCTCCGATCCGGTCACCCGAAGGCCCAGCTTCTCGGCCTGACGGCAACACTCATCGAAGACAAGATGGGGCGGCGATATCTTATAGTTGGTGAGGTTGATCGAGACCTGGGCCAGACCATACTCCTCAATATACCATCCGACCGCCTTCACCGCCTTGAAGATGCCCGGAATCTTGATCGCCTTACCATTGGCAT
>QNBE01000091.1 GCA_003645615.1 Caldifarciminota bacterium | reverse complement strand
CTCTTCTTCGACAACCGGAGGTTTCTCCTCGGGAGGGGGTAGGGTTACTTCCTCTTCCACCGGAGGCAAGGTCACCTCTTCCTCGACCGGAGGCGGCTCCTCAACAACCGCAGTAGTCTCCTCCTCAACCGGAACCTCTTCCACCAGCTCCTCTTCTTCGAGGATCGAGACCTCCTCAACCCCTTCTGGTGGTGGCACCGTTGCTCTCTTGGCACAGCCATAAAAGGCGAAGATGAGAGCGAATGGGATCATCAGCCTCTTCATCTCTCCTCCTTTCTCAATTTTTTTATCAGGGTCTTAACCTCATTTGCCTTTGATCTTGGACAGACCAGGACCGCATCTTCGGTCCTTACTACAATCATATCCTCAACCCCGAGGGCAGCAATGAGCCCATGATCGGAGTAAAAGATCGAATTCTTAGAGTCAGAAAGGCAGACCCTTCCGACCCGAACATTACCGGAGGGGTCGGTCTTAAGATGGCGGGCAAGGGCATTCCAGGTGCCGAGATCGTCCCATTCGAAGTTCGCCTCGATCATCACCACATCCGAGGCCTTCTCCATGATTCCATAATCGATCGAGATGGATGGTAGCTTGTGATAAAGCTCCTTTTTCTTCGACCGGATGAACTCTTCCAGCCGGCTCATCATCTTAGGCATATGTCGCCTGAACTCCTCGAGAATCCGATCGATGCGCCAGATGAAGATGCCACTATTCCAGTAGAAGCCGCCGATTTCAAGGTAATGTCGCGCGGTCTCAAGGTCGGGCTTCTCCTTGAACTTGAGCACCCGATAGGCATTACCTCCGACCCGGCCATCCACCTGGATGTAGCCGTAGCCGGTATCCGGACGGGTCGGTTTGATCCCAAGAGTTACCAGGCTTCCACCCAAGGCGTGCTGGTAGGCGATACTCAAGATTTTGAGGAACTTATCCCTTCGGTAAACCCAATGATCGGCGGGGAGGACAAACATTACCGCATCGCCGTAGCTCTTCCTCAACTTCAGGGTAGCATAGGCGATAGCGGGAGCGGTATTTCTGCCCTCCGGTTCGGTTATGATCTTTACCCTGGGCAGGATCTTCTTCAGTTTTGGCTTCAGGTCTTCCGGAACGATGATCCAGATATCCTGATGTTCGATAAAACCTTTCAATCGCTCATAGGTTAGTTTGATCAGGGGCTTGGGACCGGTGAGGGAGAGAAATTGCTTGGGCAGATGGTATCGGCTCTTTGGCCAGAATCTTTCGCCCCTTCCCCCAGCGATGAGAAGTGCGATTCTACGCATGATAGCCCGAAAGGCGGAAGATAATGGAGCCAAACTTGAAAGAGGCCTTGACAACTACCGGGATCCTCCGCTCGTCATCGGTCATCCAGATCTCAAGATCGCCCTTACCAAAAATTCCCTTTCCTCCGGTATCAAGACTAATTCCAACAGTATCGAGATTTCCCAAAGGTGTCTTGATTCTCTTCCTGGTGATAAGCCGGCAGGGTATATGGTGGTCGACCTTGCCCGCGTGGACGATGACATCGAAGCTGTCTCTCAATTCGATCACTCTCAACTTATAGAAGAGGGTGAGGATGTCAGTGGCCGAGCTGTCGACTGGAACTGAATCGTGATCGGGGTAGAAGACATACCCTTTTTGCCAGTCGAACCGGATCGTCTCTTTCTTCTTGAAATTCTTTTCTTGGATGTGTCGGGTGGATAGAATTGGTCGTAGGGTGCCCTTCTCAACCCAGGATTCGACCAGATCTTCGATAATGAAGAGAAATCGGAGGGCGGGATTGGATTTGAGGAGGGATCGGTAGTGGATGAGAGTATCCGAATCAACTACACTTTCTCCAACCACTTCTAATCTCAGCTCACCGAGCTTGAGAAAGCTGAAATGGGCATCAAGCGTTATCGACTCACCGAGAATGAGGAATGCGGAGAGTAAAATCACAGATGAATTATAAGCCGAAGCGGGAGCGTGTCAATCAGAAAGGGGATACGGTCCCTTCACTCTCGGTTTCTCCTCCGGGATGCCCCAGTAGTCGACATACCAGAAGCATCCGGTATAGGTGTCGAGGATGAAGAGCTGGCTCCGATCGTATCGGCCCTGAATGATCTGATACCGCATCGACTCCGGCTTGGGCCGCTGGGCATTGAGGAGTGATGCAATGAAGAGGCCGATGATCAGGCCCAGGATGAATGGTAATGTATTGATTCTCATGCTCCCTCCTTAACCTTGGGTGCGAATCAACCAGATCGAAAGGATCTCTAAGATGTTCACCTCACCGATGACCCTTTTCTCCTCATCCACAACCGGAAGTTCATCCATCTCATTTTTGATCATAACCTTCAAGGTGGTATGAAGGTCATCGTCTTCGGTCACATAGGCCGGTTCGCCACTGATCAACTCCCGAACCGTCCTGACATGGATCCGCTTTAGAATCTCACCGCCGGTAATATCGATCTCAAACATCTCCGGCAGAAAGAAACGGATCAGACTTCGGACATTTATTGAACCCAGGAGGTGTTTCTCTCGGTCAACGATATAAACGGTCCGGGTTCGAGGATTTTTCAGGATGGCCTCTGCGGCCTGAACCGCGGGGGCATTTGCCCCGATCAGTGATGGATGCTCATTGATGAGACCTCTCACCTCCTTTACCTTGACGTTCTTCATCTTAGAACCTCCCCGAATTTATAAAATTTACCCTTGACGGAATTCCAGGAGTCAGTAACCTGTTTAGGTATGCTTTGGTTTGTAGAAAGGAGGCTGTAAGTTGCCGCTTTTTGGTGTCGTAAAGTGGTTCAACTCTAAGTTGGGCTATGGCTTCATATCCCGTGAGGACGGACAAGGTGATGTCTTCGTCCACTACTCTGATGTGGCCGGTACCGGGTACCGGACCCTCAGAGAAGGGGAGAGGGTAAAGTTTGAACTCACCGAGAGTCCCAAGGGATTGAAAGCAACCAACGTTGAACGCGTGATAGAATAACCCTTCCGTCTCAGCGCCTTTGCCTCGATCTTAACGCGGCATGAGCTGCGGCTAAGCGGGCGATGGGCACTCGATACGGAGAGCAGGAGACGTAGTCGAGGCCGATTCGGTGGCAGAACTCGATCGATCTCGGATCGCCACCGTGTTCGCCACAGATACCGATTTTGAGGTTTCGCCTTGTCTTCCGGCCCCGCTTGACACCGAGTTCTACAAGAAAGCCGATACCGGGGATGTCGAGCGACTGGAAGGGGTCATGGGGGAGGATCTTACGCTCTAAATAATAGGGTAGAAATTTGGCGATATCGTCACGGGAGAAACCGAATCCGGTCTGGGTAAGGTCGTTGGTGCCGTAGGAGAAGAATTCAGCCTCGGTGGCAATCTGATCGGCGGTTATTGCTGCCCTCGGGATCTCGATCATCGTTCCCACCAGATATCTTATCCTCACTCCATAGCGCTTCATCGTCTCCTCGGCGATCCGGACCACGATCTCCTTCTGATTCTTGAACTCGTTAAGTTCGGCCACAACCGGTATCATAATCTCGGGCAGGACCTTCACCCCTTCCTTCGTCACCTCGCAGGCGGCCTCGATGATCGCTCTGGCCTGCATCTCAGTGATCTCGGGATAGGTGATGCCGAGCCGGCAGCCCCGATGGCCGAGCATCGGGTTCGCTTCGGCTAAGGAGTTTACGATCAGTTCCAGTTCGTCAGACTTGATCCCCATCTCCCTGGCCAGGGCCTCGATCCCCTCTCTCTCCCGGGGGAGAAATTCGTGGAGGGGGGGATCCAGGGTCCGGATGGTGACCGGGAGGCCGTCCATCACCCGGAAGATCGCCTTGAAGTCCTCTTTCTGCATGGGAAGCAACTTTTCCAGTGCTCTCTTCCTCCCCTTCTCGTCCTTGGCAATGATCATCTCCCGCATCGCCTGGATCCGATCCTTGGCAAAGAACATATGCTCGGTCCGGCAGAGACCGATACCTTCTGCACCGAACTCCCTTGCGACCTTGGCATCGGGTCCGGTATCGGCATTGGTCCTTACCTTGAGCCTCCGGAAGCGATCGGCCCATTTGAGCAGGGTCTGGGCCTCCTTGGTCATCCTCGGCTCGATCAACTTCAGTCTCCCCTCGAAGACCTTACCTTCTGTCCCATCGATGGTGATGACATCCCCTTCATGGAAGACCCGACCATCAACCGAGAAGACCCTCTTCTTATAGTCGATCTTGATCGCATCACAGCCAACAATGCATGGTTTCCCCATCCCCCGGGCAACAACTGCGGCATGTGAGGTCATCCCGCCCCGGGCAGTGAGGAAGCCCTGAGCCACCTTCATTCCACCCACATCATCGGCCGAGGTCTCATCCCTGACCAGGATCACCGGTCTGGAACGGCCGAGCTTGATCGCATCCTCGGCCTCAAAGACGATCGCACCCACCGCTGCTCCCGGTGAGGCGGGTAGGCCAGAGGCGATCGGGGTCCGCTTCTGGGAGGGATCGATCATCGGGTGGAGGAGCTGGTCGATATCCTGAGGGGTAATCCTCAAAACCGCCTCTTTTTTGGTAATCAACCCTTCCTTGGCCATATCGACGGCGATCTTGATCGCGGCCCGTGCGGTCCGTTTCCCCACCCTGGTCTGGAGGATCCAGAGTTTACCCTCTTCGATCGTAAACTCGACATCCTGGACATCGCGATAGTGGCGTTCCAGTTTTTTCAGGATCTTTACCAGTTCCTTATAGGCATCGGGGAGGATCCTCTTCAGATCATCGATCTTTTGTGGGGTCCTGATCCCGGCGACCACATCCTCACCCTGGGCGTTGGGGAGAAACTCACCATAGATCTTCTTCTCACCGGTTGCCGGATCGCGGGTGAAGACAACCCCGGTGGCGCTCTTCGGTCCGGTATTACCGAAGACCATGGTCTGGACATTGACCGCGGTGCCCCAGTCCTCGGGGATATCGTAGATCCGCCGGTATTCGATTGCCCGGGGTGTATTCCAGGACTTGAAGACCGCTCCAATCGCCCCCATCAGCTGTTCTTCAGGATCCTGGGGAAAGCCCTGACCGATCCGCCTGAATCTTCTGATGATCTCCTCCCAGTCATCACCGGAAAGGTCGATATCGAACTTCACCCCCTTCTCCTTCTTCCTGGCATCGATTATCGCCTCGAATTTCGACCTGGGAATGCCGAGGACGACATCGCAGTACATCTGGATCAGCCTCCGGTAGCAATCGAGGGCAAACCTCTTATCTCCGGTCTTTGCGATCAGCCCCTTAACGCTCCGATCATTCAGTCCGAGATTCAGGATCGTATCCATCATCCCGGGCATTGATACCCGGGCACCGGATCGGACCGAGACGAGCAGTGGATTCTCGGGATCACCGAATCTCCTACCGGTTAGCCGCTCTAACCTTCTGATCGCCTTCTTTACTTCAGCAAGAACACTTTTCGGTAATCTCCCCCTCCGGATATAGTCGAGACAGAGCTCTGAGGAGATGGTGAACCCGGGTGGAACCGGAACACCAAGGTTGGTCATCTCGGCCAGATTGGCCCCTTTCCCTCCCAGGATATCCTTCTTCTTGGCTGAGCCATCGGCCCTCTTCCCCCCGAAGTTGTAGACGTATCTTTTCGCCATCTCTCACTCCTTTCTGATGAGATCGGAGATAAAATCCTCAAGCCTTGGTCCCTTCTTCTCCTCCAGCTCGTAGGTGATGCGGACCGCAGGGATTTCGATATCGATCACCCTCCGGAGATCGACCGGAGTCCCGATCACCACCACTTCGGCATCCGATCGATGGATCGTCTCGGCCAGCTCCTTGAGCTGTTTCTTTCCATAACCTAATGCGGGTAGGATCTTTCCGATCTGGGGATACTCCTCATAGGCCTTCTTTATCGAACCGACGGCAAATGGACGGGGATCGATGATCTCCTTCACCTTCGCCTTTGTTGCTGCCAGATAGCCTGCACCATAGGGCATCCCACCATGGGTGAGGGTTGGGCCATCCTCGATGATTAGGGCCCGTTTGCCCGGGAGTAGCTCCGGATTGTCTACGGTGATCGGTGAGCGTGCCTCAATGATCGCCGCCCGCCGGTTGACCGAACGGATGTTCTCCCTCAACTGTTCAATCTGCTCCTTTTTCGCTGAGTCGATCTTGTTGATGATTACGATATCGGCCATTCGGAGGATGGTCTCACCCGGATGGTAGGTTAGCTCATCTCCAACCCGGTGGGGATCGGTAACCACGATGAGGAGATCGGGCTTAAAGAAGGGTAGGTCATTATTTCCGCCATCCCAGACGATAACCTCAACCCCCTTTTCCGCCTCCTTCAGGATCGCCTCGTAGTCGACTCCGGCATAGACGACCGAGCCCATCCTGAGGTGTGGCTCGTATTCTTCCTGCTCCTCGATCGTGCAATTATTCCGGATCAGGTCATCTAAGGTCTCGAAACGCTGAACCCTTTGCTGGACAAGATCACCATAAGGCATCGGATGGCGAACGACCGCATATCTTACCCCCCTCGATTTGAGGATGGAGCAGACCTTTCTGGTGGTCTGGCTCTTACCAGAGCCGGTCCTGACCGCACCGACGGCGATTACCTTCCTCTTCGACCGGAGCATGGTCGCCTCCGGCCCGAGGAGGAGGAAGTCAGCACCACCGGCGAGGCTCGTTGAGGCGAGATGCATCACATGATTATGGGAGACATCGGAGTAGGAGAAGACGACCAGATCAACTTTGAGATCGCGGATCAGCTCGGGCAGCATTACCTCGGGATAGATCGGGATCCCCTCCGGATAGAGTTCACCGGCGAGCTCCTTGGGATAGCGGCGCTTCTCAATTTCCGGGATCTGGGTGCCGGTGAAGGCAACGACCTCGAACTCCTTCCGGGTTCGAAAGTATAGATTGAAGTTGTGAAAATCCCGACCAGCAGCGCCGAGAATTATCACCCTTTTCCGCTTCATGGCTCCATTTTAGTCCATCTGGCTCGGTTGTCAATTTATGGAAAGAGGGAAGAGAGTTTGACACCGGATAATTGTCGAATATACTTAGCCGTAGCTATAAGGAGGTCGTGATGGATTTTGAGCTCAACGAAGAGCAGCGGATGCTTCAGGATACCGTGAGGAAGTTCGCCAATGATGTGCTGAAGCCGAAGGCACCCGAGATCGATAAGTCGGCAGAATTTCCCCATGATACCATCAAAAAACTGGCTGAACTGGGTCTGATGGGGGTCGTTGTTCCCGAGGAGTATGGCGGGGCCGGTTTCGACTTCCTCTCCTTGGCGGTTGCGATTGAGGAGATCTCCAAGGTCTGTGCCACGACCGGGGTCATCGTTGCGGTCAACAACTCCCTCGCCGCCTATCCGATTCTCACCTTCGGCAATGAGGAGCAGAAGAAGAGGTATCTCCCCCTGCTCACTTCCGCAGAGAAGATAGGTGCCTTTGCCCTGACCGAACCGAATGCCGGCTCCGATCCAGCCAGTATGGAGGCGACCGCCCGGCTTGAGGGCGACCACTATATCATCAACGGCTCCAAGCGGTTCATCACCAATGCGGGTGAGGCCGGGATCTTCATCGTCTTTGCTGTCACCGATAAGGAGAAGAGACACAAGGGTATCTCCGCCTTCATCGTTGAACGGGACTTCCCCGGCTTCTCACTGGGCAAACATGAGGATCTGATGGGGATCCGGGCGACCGCAAACTGTGAGCTCAATTTCGATGACTGTAAGGTTCCAAAAGAGAATCTGCTCGGTGAGGAAGGGCAGGGCTTCAAGATCGCCATGCACACCCTCGATGTCTCAAGGATCGATATCGGAGCCCAGGCGGTCGGCGTGGCACAGGGCGCTCTCGATGAGGCGATCCGATATGCCAAGGAAAGGACCCAGTTCGGTAAGAAGATCTGCGAGTTTGAGTTCATCCAGGGGATGCTGGCCGAGGCGGCAACCATGACCGATGCCGCCCGACTCCTGGTCTATCGCGCTGCCTATCTCAAGGATAAGGGGGTGGAGCGATTCACCCGGGAGGCGGCAATGGCCAAATACTTCGCCTCGGAAGCAGCGATCTATGCCTCACGGATTGCGGTTCAGATCCATGGGGGTTATGGCTATACCAAGGACTATGCGGTCGAGCGTCTCTACCGGGATGCCAAGATCATGGAGATCTACGAAGGGACATCCGAGATCCAGAAGATTGTGATTTCCCGTCAGCTCTTGAGATAGGGGGGAAGGTGAAGATCGTTGTCTGTCTCAAAAGGGTCCCCGATGTCGCCGAGGCCGAGGTGAAGGTCAGACCGGATGGGAGCGGGATCATCGATGATCGACTCGTCTTCGATATCAACGAGCCGGACAACTATGCCTTAGAGGAGGCGCTGCTGATCAAGGAGAGGGTTGGTGGTGAGGTTGTCCTGGTCAGCCTCGGCGATGAGAAGGTGGAGGAGGTGCTCCGGATGGGTCTGGCCAAAGGGGCGGATGATGCGGTCCGGATCACCGATCCCAGATTCTCGGGTCTGGATGGGCCGGCCACCGGGATGGTCCTGGCCCGGGCAATTGAGAGGCTCGGCTACGATCTCATCCTGACCGGCTGTATGGCCACCGATGATGGCCAGGCGGTGGTGGGACCGGTGATCGCCCGGATTCTCGACATCCCCTATGCCACCTTAGTCACTAAGATCGAACTGGGTGATGGTCGGGCCCGGATCTCCCGGGAGCTTGAAGGTGGACTGCTCGAGGTCTCCGAGGTGAAACTTCCCGCCCTCTTTGCCATCCAGACCGGTATCAATGAGCCCAGGTATGCCTCGATGCTCGGGATCAAAAGGGCCTCTAAGCGTGAGATCAGGGTGATGGGTGGTTCTGATCTCGGGATTACCGAAATCTCATCCCGGAGTGAGATCCTCAGATTCTTCATCCCACCGGTCACCAAACACGCCGAGATCATTGAGGGACCACCGGATGAGACCGCAGCCAAACTCGCCCAGCTGATCAAGGAGAAGGGGGTCTTATGAGGATCGGAGCCTATATCGAACACCGACAGGGTAAGATCCGTGATATCACCTTTGAACTCCTGACCAAGGCCCGGAGCTTGGGAGAGACCGTGGCGGTCCTTCTCGGTAAGGAGTGTGGACCACTAACCCAGGAGCTCAATGGGCTGGCACATAAGATCCTTCTGGTTGAGGACGATCGGCTTAGGGACTTCAACCCGGAATATCAGCGGATGGTGCTCACCAGCCTGATCAGGGATCAGAAATTCGATATCTTCCTGCTCGGTCAGACCGCCACCGGACTGGAACTTGCCCCGGCCCTGGCCCAGGATCTTGGCCTTCCGATTGCCACCGACTGTATCGATCTGGCCGTGGAAGCGGAGTCGATAAAGACGACCAGGAACATCTACGGAG
>QNBE01000090.1 GCA_003645615.1 Caldifarciminota bacterium | reverse complement strand
TGAGGCTCCGCTTTCCTTCTGGCTGGCGCCGATCCCCTCACCCTCGGTGGGTGGTATAACCATCGAATATCAGATCTCAATCCCGGTTCCGGTCAGGGTCAAGATCTTTGATCCTGCCGGTCGCCTGGTTGATTTCTGGCTGGAGCGGAAGGAGGCGGGACGATATCGCACCACCAGGGGTCTTCCTTCCGGGGTCTACTTCCTCCAGCTTGAGGCCGGGGGTGTGAGGATCGAGCGGAAGGTGGTCATTATTGATTGAGTCTAGTCATTAAGGATGGAAGATGTAAGATGGAAGTAGGAGCGGTTTCCTAACCGCGACATTCTGGTTCGTCTGGTCTCTTTGGTTTATCTGATATCATGAAAAAGCCGACCTTCCTGGGTAGAATACACAGGAAGGAGGTAGGGATGGTATATGCGGGTTTGGATTTGCATAGGAGGTATTCGGTAATCACGGTGATAGACGAGGATGGGTACATACTGAGACAAAAGCGTCTCCCCAATGATGAGAGTATTATCGATTTCCTTCAAAGTCTTGGTGAACCAGTACAGGTAGCGGTAGAGGCAACCCGAAATTGGTACTGGCTTTACGATCTTCTCGATGCCCACAATATTGAGGTCAAACTTTCTCATCCTCTCAAGACTCGTGCTATCGCCGCCGCTCGAATAAAAACTGACCGCCTGGACGCACACACTCTCGCTCAACTACTACGGAGTCGACTCCTACCATGTTCCTATATCCCGGATCGATCTACCCGCCACCAGCGCGAACTGCTTCGATACCGAGCCAGTCTGGTAAAACTCCAAACCGGGATCAAAAATCGGATTCACACTCTCCTGGCCAAAAACAATATCTCTCATCGCTACACCGACCTTTTCGGAAACGCGGGAATGGCGTTCCTTAGCCAGCTCCAGCTTCCAGAACCCTATCAAGACATCCTGGATAGTTATCTTAATCTGCTCGCCGCAATTCGGAAAGAGATTGCTAAAGCTGACCATCAAATTCGCAGTCTGGCCCGGGAGGATGAGTTAGTCCGGTTACTCACCACCGTGCTTGGAATCAGTTACTATAGTGCCCTTCTCATCCGGGCGGAAATCGGAGAGATCAATCGATTCCCTTCCGCCAAGAAATTGGCGGCTTATGCCGGTTTGATCCCTGCTACCTACGCTTCTGGTGGTCGAGTCTATCATGGCCATATCACCAAACAGGGTTCCAGGTATCTTCGCTGGATTCTAATTCAGGCGGTGATGCATATAATTCGGAGGCCTGGATTACTACGACAGTTCTTTCGGCGGATTGCCCGGCGTAAAGGACCAAAGGTAGCCAGAGTGGCGGTAACACGGAAGTTATTGACCTGGATTTACTATATGCTGAAGGAAAGGAAGCCATTCGAGGAGATAGCGTATGAACAGGCCTGCAGGGTGAGCCCGCCGATGAACCTGGTCCGGAGGAGGCCGCTTATCTGATTGGGCAGCCCTGGCTTGAATTGGTATATTGTGCGGTTAGGCACGAAGAGATGGTTAGGTAAAGGCCTGGTCTCTCGATTCGATCTCAGTCTTGACATGGTCGGCTTTTTCAGAGATGGTTCATCTAGTTTATTTAGTTTGTCTGGTTTGAGTTATTGGGTCATTAGGTTTTTCTTCATCCATTCTCCCATTCACCCTTCTCCAAAATTACCTGTATCGGACCCGGAACCGAAGGGGGGTCATGACTGTGGTTTGACTCCGCCCGAGATCTGGTTAAGATTTCCTTAGTGCCGGAGAGCCAACTCTCAATCTTCCTCATCCAGCTCCTGATCCTTCTCGGAATGGCCCGGACCATCGGTGAGTTATTCAAAAGATATGGCCAGCCGCCGGTGGTGGGGGAGATACTGGTGGGAATAATCCTCGGCCCGACCATTCTTGGTCGCCTCTCTCCTTCTCTATATCAGAATCTCTTTCCACCCGATCCGATCCAGATCAATATGCTCAACACCTTAGCCTGGCTTGGTGTCCTCCTCCTTCTTCTTGCCACCGGTCTTGAGGTCGATGTCTCGACCGCCTGGCGGGAGAGGGGGCCGGCACTCAGGATCGCCACCATCGGTGTCTTCTTCCCCCTGATTGTTGGTTTCTTCTTCGCTCTCTCCCTGCCGGATCATCTTCTCGGACGGACCGATCGGATCATCTTCTCCCTCTTTCTCGGCACCGCCATTGCAATCAGTGCCATCCCGATCATCTCCCGGCTTCTCTACGATCTCAATCTGCTCAAGACCGATCTCGGTCTCCTCATCCTTTCCGCCTATGCGGTGAATGATCTTCTGGGCTGGATCATCTTCACCGTTATCCTGGGGATGGCGACCACCGGAAGATTTAATCCGATTCTCATCCTCACCATTCTGAGCGCGACGATTGTTGTGGCGGGATTGGCCCTCACCATCGGAAGGAGATCCATCGATCGGATTATCTCCCGACTGCGGCTGCCCGGTATCACCCTCACCTTCATCTTCTGCCTCGGCCTCTTGATGGGTGCGCTCACCCAGGTCATCGGGATCCATGCCATCTTCGGTTTCTTTCTGGCCGGAATCATGGCCGGAGGAGCCAGGGACCTTTCCGAGCGGACCAGACAGGTGATCAATCAGATGGTCTATGCGATCCTGGTTCCGATCTTCTTCGCCTCGATCGGTCTCAGGGTCGACTTCATCAAAAACTTCGATCCCCTGCTCACCTTCTCAATAACCGCGATTGCGATTCTGGGAAAGCTGTTTGGAGCCTGGCTCGGGGCCGGAGGGTCGGATCTCTCTAAGGAAGACCGCTATGCCTTAGCCATTGCCCACACTCCGGGTGGAGCGATGGAGGTTGTGATTGCGGTTGTTGCTCTCCAGTTCGGTCTGATCACCCATCCGATCTTTGTCGCCATTGTCTTTGCCGCAATCTCCTCCTCCCTTCTGGTTGGCCCCTGGTTCTCATGGTCGATCGCCCAAAGAAAGGTAATCAATGTTCTCGACTTCTTCCTGCCCCGGGCGACCATTGACGATCTGAAGAGTGGCGATCGGAAAGGGGCTATCGCTGAGATCGCCCAGGCAGTGGGTGAGCTGGAACGGTTACCGGATAGTGAGGCCATCTTTCAGGCGGTATGGATGAGAGAGGAGTTGATGGGGACCGGACTGGAGAAAGGGGTTGCGGTTCCTCATGCCCGAATTGCGAATCTGGATCGGCCGGTGTTTACCTTAGCCCGTTCCACCACTGGAATCGACTGGGACTGTCGGGACGGCTCACCGGCCCGGATCATCTTTCTCCTCCTTACCCCCAAGAGAGAAGAGGGGGCCCAGGTTCAGATCCTGGCCACGCTGGCCCGGATTATGAGCCAGAAGGAGAATCAGAGAAGGCTCATCGAAGCCGGAGATAAGGAGGAGCTGATTAAGGTCTTCACCGATATCTTGAGATCAGAAGGGAGGATGGTGCGATGCGCTGGTTCCTAATCATTACCCTTCTTCTCCTTGGCTGTGCCAAGAAGGAGAGGCCGGCCAAGGAACTCTATCTCAATATCGAGGTTAAAGATTTTGGTCGGATCAGGATCAAACTCTTTACCGAAGAAGCACCAAAGAATGTTGCCAATGTGGCAAAACTGGCCCGACATGGTTTCTACAATGGTCTTACCTTCCACCGGATCGTTCCTGGCTTCGTCATCCAGGGTGGATGTCCTAAGGGGGATGGAACCGGTGATCCCGGCTTTACGGTCAAGGATGAGATCTCACCGAGGTTGAGGCACAAACGGGGGACAGTGGCGATGGCCAATCGGGGTCCAAACACCAATGGCTCCCAGTTCTACATCTGTCTTGCCGATCTGCCCAGACTGGATGGCCACTATACGATCATCGGTGAGGTGATCGATGGTATGGATGTCGTCGATAGGATCGCCCAGGTCGAGACCGGACCCAGGGATCGACCGCTCAAGAAGGTGGTGATGGAGCGGGTATGGATTGAACCCTGAGGCTTGACAGCTCAACACCTTTAAGTATGATTTCATCATGAAACATCATTCCATCCTCACTGCGATTATTATCATCTCCTGTTCTGATGCTCCGGTGATCCAGTTTGAAACGGCGGCAAAGGTTGTTCTGGCTGAGGTCTTTACCGAGTATGGATGAGCAAACTGCTGGCTTGCGGAGCAGGCCTTGGATAGCTTAAAGCAGAATCTCTATTATGACTCCTTGGCCATCATCGCTTATCACTGGCGCACTCCACTCGATACCCTCACTCCCGAGGATGTCATCAAGCACCGCTCCGGATTCTACGATATCCAGTATCAGGGCCGTGGTGAGGTATTCATCGATGGTTCCTACCATGTGATTGAGGAGAATCCCCAGAAGTTTGGCGAGGTATACAGGCAGGTAATCGAACTCCAGCGTGGCTATGCTCCCCCCTATGATCTCTCCATTACTTATACCCTTACCCAGGATCAGGGGACGATCCATGTCTCAATCTTTGCCACCGATACCCCTCCGGCTGATCCTCAGCGCCTCTTCCTCTCCATTGCTGAAGATAGTATTACCCTGATGGGGATTACCTATAATTATGTTGCCCGGGCGATGATCCCCGATACCGGTGGCATCCCCATCTCTCTCGCCTATGCAGAATCACTCGATACCAGTTTTGCCTTTGTCAACAACTGGGATCCAGAAAGGATCGCCATCATCGGCTTTATCCAGGAGATGGAGAGCAGACATATTCTCCAGACCGATATCGGTGAGAAAAAGGAGGATTAGATGAGCAGACTCCTTCCGCTTCTTCTCCCCCTTCTCCTTTTTGCCCAGTCCGAGTTCACCGAGGCCCCATCATTCGAGCTGGAATCTATCGATGGGGAGATCGTTTCTCTCGACTCCCTGCTCAAGCGGGGGCCGGTCTATATGAGCTTCTGGGCACTCTGGTGTAAACAGTGCATCAAGGAGCTTGATGCCTTCCTCCCATACTATAATGAATTTAGGAAGCGGGGTCTTATCGGCCTGGCCATCTCTGAGGATGGTGCCCGGTTCAAGGCGCGAGTAAAATCATTTGCCAAGAGCCACCGCTGGACCTATATCACCCTCTATGACCCTGATGGGGAGGTGAAGGAGCTCTTCAATGTCCGGGCCATACCGGTCACCTTCATTATTACCCAGGATAAGAGGATCGTCTTCGAACATCAGGGTTATAAGAAAGGGGATGAACTCCACTTAAAGGATACGCTTGAGGTTCTCCTTCCCGAGGCCGACACCACCAAGGAGGGTGGTTGCGGAGAGTAGCGATCCTCCTCCTCGCGCTCATATCCCTTTCTGGTAAGGGGATCAGGATCTCCGGATCCAGCCGGACCGAATACTGGTTATGGTCAGATTCCCTGAATGAACACTTGGAAGAGCGTCTCCTCCTCTCTGCCCGCTACCTGGATCTCCGCCTCTCAACCACCTTCTTCGCCTGGGAGACGACCAGGACCTTCAACCCCTACCGATTCCTCGACTATCTCGTCGAATATAAGTCCAAAGAGGTGGAATTCGGCTACGGTTCTTTCTATCAGACCTTTGGCCGTGGTCTCATCCTCCGTGCCTTCTTCGATGAGGACTTCAAAAGGGAGAAACGGCTGAAAGGGATCAGGGCCGGTCTCAACAAATTCAACAGCAGTCTTACCGTCTTCTCAGCCCGATCGCGTAACCTCTTCTTTGAGGAGAATAAGTACAAGGTTAAGAATGATACCACGGATGAGCTGCGCGGAGTGAACCTTGAGACGAGAATATCCACCCCCTACTATCTTACCCCATTTCCCGATGAGAAGATCGGTATCAATCTCGGTGGTAGCTATATCCGGATGAACCAGTATGAGGATCTCTCGAAGAAGGCCTTCACCGAGATCTTCGGTGGTCGGATCCAGCCGATGATCGGCCCTATCGATCTCTACATCGAGTATGCCCGGCTTCTCGGCACCAGAGAGCTGGTTGGGGGGAGGCTGAAGGGGTCTGGTCTCTACTCCTCCCTTACCATCACCTTCCCCGGTTTCGGGATCACCGGTGAGTATATGAAGTACGACTCGATCGGCTACGGTGGATTCGGCTATCGCTACAACGATCCTCCTACCCCGATCCGTCAGGGGGCATCGGCCAACCGGGGAATGGATGAACACGGCTATGGGGCCTCAATCGACATTTCACCACTCACCAATCTCCATCTGGAAGGCTCGGTTGGGAGTATCGAGGATACCCCTGGTGAAGTTGGGGCCTTTGAGATCACCGCCAAGAGCAAGTTTGAGCCCAATGACTACTGGTCGACTGAGGCGACCTATGAGCGGCATATCGAGCGGAAGATCGATCCCACTTATGAGCGGAAGGTGAGCGACCGTCCCGGTTTTGAGATCAGCTACTCCTGGAATATGGTCGACTATCTCGATTTCGGTTATACCATCGACTTCATCAATGAGGATGGTTTTAAGTATCACGAGCAGATTATTGAGCTTGGATTCGGCCATTCACCGAATATCGCCTTCGCCCTCCGTTACACCCGGAGACAGCGACTGAAGTTTAATCGGATTGGTGATAAGGAGCTGATCGAGATTGAGCATCTCGGTCGGAACCTCGGCTGGCTCATCTTTGAGGCCCACCTCGACCTTTCCAGATCGACCACCCTGAGAATAGCCTATGGTGGTGAGAAAGGCGGGCTGGTCTGCTCCGGTGGTGTCTGCCGGTGGGAAGAGCCCTTTAACGGTCTGAAGGCGGTCCTGATTACCAGATTCTGATCATTTCCCGATACAGAACTGGGCGAAGATCTGATTGAGGATATCCTGAGAGGTTACCTTACCGGTTAATTCGCCCAGGGCATCCAGTGCCCCTCTGAGATCGGAGGCGATGGTCTCGAGGTATCCTCCCTTCTGAGCTGAGGCAAGATAGCGCTCAACCTCGGTGAGAAGATCGAGCTGCCTGCGCCTCAGGATCGGACCGGGAGGAAGCTCAAATAGATACTTAGAGATCATCCTCTTCAATTCTGCTATCCCCTCACCGGTGAGGGCGGAGATCTCAATATCCCCATCCATATCGACCTTTCTCTGGAGGTCAGATTTGTTGAGGATGATAATCCTTCTCTTCTTTTCGGTTCGGGAGAGATGGGCGCTATCCTCAGGGGTAAGGGGCTGGGATCGATCAATTACCAGGAGGATGAGATCGGCCTCATCCAGCAGCTGGGTTGCCCTTCTCATCCCTTCGGCCTCGATCTCTTCCTGGGCCATCCCAATCCCCGCGGTATCGACTAAGCGGATGAAGTCCGGACCGAGTTTCAGCTCCTCAATCAGATAGTCCCTGGTCGTTCCCGGAGTGGGGGTGACGATGGCACGATCGGTCCCGAGCAACTGGTTGAAGAGGGTCGATTTGCCAACATTCCTCCGGCCTGAGATGACCACCAATGGGCCCTCCCGAACCCTTATCCCCTCCCTTCCCCCTTCCAGCAATGAGTTGACTTCCTGGTGGATCCTTCCGATCTCCGATCTTATCGACTCAATATCCAGCCACTCCTCATCCTCCGGAAAGTCGAGATTCCCTTCCACCTGGATGAGGGTTTTGGTGATTCTCCTGGCAAGTTCTTGCAATTGATGGGAAAATCTGCCGGTTAAGTTCTCAATTGCGATCCGGGCGATCCGATCGCTCTTCGCCTCAACCAGATCGAGGACCGCCTCAGCCTGGATCAGATCCAGTTTGTTATTCAGAACCGCCCTCATTGTGAACTCACCAGGCCGGGCCAGTCGAGCACCGTTCTTGATGAGGAGGGTTAAGATCCGGTCGGGAAGATATCTCCCACCATGGCAGTAGATCTCAACCATATCCTCACCGGTATAGCTATGGGGGGACTGGAAAAAGACGGCCATCACCACATCGACCGTCCTCCCTCCCTCCACAATCTCATTCCTTTGAATTAGATTGGGGCGATTGAGCGGGTTCTTCAGTATCCGATGGGCGATCCTGAGGGCATCAGGACCGGATACCCGAACCACACCGATGGCGCCGATCCCTTTCGGTGTTGCAACCGCGGCGATCGGCTCATTTCCCTTCATGGACCGGGACGATGATCAGATTCTGCTTATGCCCGGAGCCAATCGTGTAACAGGTGACCCCATCGATCCCTTTTAAGACCTCCTCAACAATCCTCCGCTCCTTCTCAGTAAGCGGATCCATCGCCATCTCCTTACCGGTCTCAACCACAATCCGGGCAACCGCCTCCGCCTTCTTCCTCAGATAGTTCTGCCGTCGCATCCGGTAGCCACCGACGTCGATCAGGACCGAGAGGGTGGGATAATCCTTACGGATCAGCCGGGAGATGAGATACTGGAGGGCGAAGAGGGTCTCACCATGTTTACCGATCAGGAGCCGATCCGATCGCTTGGTCTTGATGTTGAGATAGAGTCCGCGGGAATCCCGCTTGATCTTGACCGAACCCTTGAATCCCAGTTCTTCCAAAAAATAGCGGATCAGGGCCTTGACACTCTCCTCAGGCCCCTTGAAGGACACTCTGAGGGTGACACCATCCTCCGACTCAGAGGTCCTTTCGACATTCACCTCCTCCCGCTCGGCCTTGAGGGCTTTAAGGGCCTCATCCAGGGCCTCAGCTTCGGTCTTCCCAGTAACCTCGATCTCTCTCATCGTGAACCTCCAGCCAGCTTCCTGTACCAAAGGCTCTCCAGAATAGAGAAGAGATTAAATGAGAGCCAGTATAATTGTAGTCCGGATGGGAAATTTAGAAAGATAAATGTGAAGAATATCGGCATAAAGATCGACATCATCCGATTGCGGGGGTCGGTGGTGGTAATGAGCGACTGGATCAAAAACATCGCCCCCATCACAATCGGGAGGACATAATAGGGATCCTTAACCGAGAGGTCGGTGATCCAGAGGATAAATGGGGCCTGGCGGAAGTCGATTGAGGTGAGGAGCATATTATAAAGGGCCATAAAGAGCGGGAGCTGGATCAAAAGCGGGATGAAACAGCCGGCAGGATTAAATCCGTAGGCCTTATAGAGATCCATCATCTCCCGATTCAAGGCCTGAGGATCGTCCTTGTATTTCCTCTTCAACCGCTCCAGTTCCGGCTGGAGGAGCTGCATCTTCCGTTGCATCTCAAGCTGGTGGCGGTTGAGCGGATGGAGAATGAGCTTGATGAGAAGGGCGAAGATGATAATCACATAGCCATAGTTTCCAAAGATCGGATAGAGGAGGCGGAAGAGTTTTAAGATCAGTCTCCCGATCGGACCGAAGATCCCACCGGTGGTGATCCCTTCAAAGCCCTTCTTAAAGGAGGCGAGGAACCAGTAGTCGATGGGGAGGAAGCTGACCCTGACCTGGAGCGCCTTTCCACTCAATTCGAGGCCGAACCTTTTATCCTTCCTTTGCCAGAGGGTGAAGC
>QNBE01000089.1 GCA_003645615.1 Caldifarciminota bacterium | reverse complement strand
TTGTCCACCAGGAGCACCGGCGTGTCGGCGACGGGGTAGATGGTGGCCAGCGCCGGGCGCTTGATGCCTCGGATGCGGCCCAGGTCGAAGATCGCCGAGGCGAGGACGGCGGTGGTGTTGCCGGCGGAGACGAAGGCATCGATCTCCCCCCGTTTTAACAGCTCCATCCCGATTCCAATCGTCGATCGGGGTTTCCGCCGCACGGCCACCGATGGTATCTCGTGCATCCCCACAACATCCTCAGCAATCACAAAAGGATAACCAAGGGCCCTTACTTCACTCTCAAGCCCAACCTTTCCAATCGGGACGATATCACCACCCTCCATCGGTTCCAGCTTGAGCATCCTCAGGGTTTCGAGCTCCGCCTTAGGGGCGAAATCGGTACCGTGGAGATCGAGACCGATCCTCATTATTCCTCTTCGATGGTGATCACCCTCTTCCCCTTATAATAACCGCAGTTAGGACAGACCCGATGGGGGAGAATGAGCTCATGGCAATGGGGACACTCAATCAGCTTGGGCGGATCCAAGCGCCAGTGGGTCCTCCGTTTTCTCCCCCGGGCTTTAGAATGTCTCCGCTTGGGAACCGGCATCGCTCAACTCCTCGATAAAAACCTCGACATTGGAATAGAGGGAAAGCTCTCCCGCAATCCGGATCGATTCGGTAACAATCTCTCGTGGTGAGAGCCGGGAGAATTTCAGAAGTGCACGGCAGGCCGCAAGGGCATAGGGGCCACCCGAACCGATGGCCACGATCCCATCCTCGGGTTCAATAATATCTCCCGTACCAGAAACAATGTATGAGTGTTGGGAATCGAGGATTGCCAGGAGGGCCTCCAGCCTCCTCAAAACCCGATCCGAGCGCCACTCCTTTGCCAACTCATAGACCGAGCGTTTAAGATTACCCCGAAACTGCTCGAGTTTGGCCTCAAAACGCTCAAAGAGGGTAAATGCATCAGCAGCAGCACCGGCGAATCCGACCAAAACCTTTCCCTGATACATCTTCCTGATCTTGCAGGCCCGATGCTTCATAATCGTCTCCCCGACCGTCACCTGACCGTCTGAGCCCATCACCGCGATCCCATCCTTCCGTAGACCAAGAACTGTCGTCGACTTGATCATCTCGAAATTATAGATTTATCCCCTCTTCCGTCAAGTTCCCCAGAGCTTGACTTTTTCTGAAGGACGGGTAAGCTATTGGAAATGGTCCTGGTGATCGCCCTGATTTTTATCAGTCGAATTCTGTTCGTCGAGGATCCCGGTAGTCAGAATTTTGGACCGGCCCTTAAACCAGATACCACCTGGAACCGTCTTCTTAAGGAGCTGGTAGGTGTCGAAAACTATGACTGGTATGGACCGACCTATCGGCCGGATGAGGATGGACCGGACTCAACCCTGATGAGTCAGTATGAGCTGGTAATCTGGAACTGTTACGACTACTGGTGGGGATCGGGTCAGGGTCAGCCCCCCTGTCTTACCGCCACCGATCAGGAGAACATCGGTCGATATATTGAGAAAGGGGGATCTTTCTGGCTTATCGGTCAGGATGCCATCTATAGCGGGGTCCCATACTCATGGCTCCAGACCTATTTCCACCTCGAGGGTTACGTTCAGGATTATGCCCAGAATGCACCGATTCTTACCGAGCGTGGAGAGCGCGAACTCGCGGGCCTCACCGTCTCTTTCCGCTCCGATTATCAATATAGCAACTTCTATTGTGATAATCTATTTCCAGCCCCGGATGCCCATACCGTTCTTCTTGACCAGACCTATCCCGATAATCATCCAGCTATCATCTATCTCGGTAATTACCGGACCACCTTCTGGACCATCGACGGCCGTGAGCCGGACAACTGGGCAACCTGGAAGGAGATGGCGAGTCGGATAATCAATACCCTCACCGTGGCCGGGAGGGAATCCAATCTTCGAGATGGCATCATTACCATCTCACCCAATCCGACCCGGAATAGGATCACAATCACCTGCTTACAAAATCTGAAAGATCCGATATTAATTCATGATCAGACCGGCCGTATCGTTAAAGAGATCCAGCCCCACTGTGGGTCTCTCTTTCTAGACCGCCTCCCTCCCGGTATCTATTTTGTCGTCGTCCACTACCATGGCCTCACCTACCATAGGAAATTGGTAATCTTAAGATAAGGTGCAAACGCTAAGGAGGGCCCTCCCCATTTTTCTGGCGCTAATTATTAGAATTCCCTTCCTCAATCACAATTTTCTCTCTGACGATTATCGCTACCTTTGTCAGATCGAAATGTTAAGTCCTGGGGAGCCGTTCTTCCGCCCGATCCAGGTTGGCTATTTTATTCTCAACCGGTATCTCTTCGGTCTCCATCCTTTGGGATGGAATATCGTAAGCTTAGCAATTCATACCCTCAATCTCTTTCTCATTATCGAGCTTATTAAGCTCCTTTATCCAAAAGGTAAAGGACTTCCTTTTTTGAGTGGACTTATCTTTGCGGCCCATTTCATCCACACCGAGCCAATTTTCTGGACTTCAGCCGCGACGACTTTACTTGTAGCAACCTTCCTCATCCTTTCCCTCATTAGTTATCTCAAGAATAGTCACATCCTCTCCCTTATTTTTTTTGTTCTTGCTCTGCTATCTAAGGAGGATGGAGTAATCATACCATTCGTTCTTTTGGTTATCATCATCCACCAAGGCTCTCCATTCCGGGCTGCTCTCCCATATTTTACCCTCTTAGGTCTTTATCTCTTGATCCGGCTGATCTGTAAATCCCCCTTCCATCCAGTCCATTATCAAATTCAAATCCATCCCTTAATTTTTATAAAGAATCTTACTTTTCTCTTCTCCGGTCTCACCGTATGGGTGGACTATCGACTCCTCCGCACCATCTGGTATGGAGCTTCTTCGGTCGGTCACATGCTTTCCCTTATCTCCTCTCATCTCGAGATCGTCTTTTCACTAATCCTTTCCTGGTTACTATTCCTCATCACCCTGATCTTCGGCACCCGGAAGGAGCGAATCCTTATCCTTCTCATTATTTTTAGCTTCCTTCCTTTCCTCTTTTTAGTTGGTTCTGGTGAGCGTTTCCTATACATTCCCTCAATCTGGTTTTCACTTCTGATTGGAATGCTATTGTTACGAATACCACCCTTCGGTCGCATGATTACTGCCGGATGTCTCCTCCTCTATTTTGCCATTTTTTCGATCGGAAACAGTTACCGCTGGATCATGGCCGGTCGAACCTCTGGTGAGATCATCGGGTTCTTAGCCAGGATCGAAAAGAAGATGGAGGAGGGGGAGAGAATCATCTTCATTAATCCTCCAGAAGATATTGATGGGGCATGGGTGTTTAGAAATGGCCTGGAGTTTATTGACGAGCTCTACTTCGCAAAGAAAGTAGAAGTCATTCCGGTGAAGTCCAGACCGATTCCACCACTGAAGAAAGGGGATCGGATAATCATTTGGGAAAGGAGGAACGATGGAAATAAAAGCAACCAAAATCGATGTCCCGGAAGGGGTTAATGTAGTTCTTGGTCAGACCCATTTCATCAAGACCGTGGAAGATATCTATGAGGCGATTGTCAATACCAATCCTACTATCAAGTTTGGCATCGGCTTCTGTGAGGCTTCTGGTCCCCGTCTGGTGCGCTGGGACGGGAATGATGATGAACTCGTAAGGCTCGCCAAGGAGAACGCCTTCAAGATCGGAGCCGGACACTTCTTCATCATCTATCTCAAGGAGGGCTTTCCGATCAACATCCTCCCGCGCCTGAAGGAAATCCCGGAGATCTGTACCATCTTTTGTGCCACCGCCAATCCGGTCACCGTGCTTTATATCGATCATGGGGAAGGCAGAGGAATCGTCGGTGTGGTGGATGGCTTCCGATCCAAAGGGATTGAAGGCCCTGAGGATATCAAAAAGCGGCGGGAATTCCTACGGAAGATCGGTTATAAGTTTTAGCTCAACCGAGGAGGATCTGGGGTAATCTTCGCGCCGGATGTTTGATTCTTGTCACCTTGAGCTGGTAAACCCTTTCGATCTGGTCTTCACTAATAACCTCTTCTGGAGATCCCTGTGCGACGATTCTCCCCCGATCGATCAGGATCAAACGGGTTGTGAAGAGTGCCGCAAGGTTGAGATCGTGGATCACCATAACAATCGTCTTCCCCTCATCGTTGAGCTGTTTTAAAAGAGACATGATTTCCATCTGATGATGGATATCAAGGAATGTTGTTGGCTCATCCAGAAGTAGGATTCTACTCGTCTGGGCAATAGCACGTGCGATCACTACAAGCTGCCGCTCTCCTGAAGAGAGATTAAGGATGCTCTTATCCGCGAGATGGTCAATTCTGGTCTTCCCCAGCGCCTCCTGAACCGCCTCAATATCTTTTTTTGTTTCGATCTTGAAGAATCCTAAAAAAGGATAACGGCCCTGGAGAACCACATCCCAAACCTTGAAGTTCAGAGAAAAGTGAGTCTCCTGAGGGATGAAACTCACCAACCGGGCCAATTCCCCAAGAGGATAGCTGGAAAGTTCTTTTCCATCAATCAAAACTCGGCCGGCTTGGGGTTTAAGTAGGCCTCCAAGAACTCTCAGCAGGGTCGATTTACCAGCCCCGTTTGGTCCGATAATACCCACAAACTCACTACTTTGGATTTTAAAAGTAAGTCGGTCCAGGACGACGGAATGGTCATAATGAAAGGTCAATCCATCAACTTCAATCATCGTCGGATCATAAGATAGATAAAAAAAGGAGCACCAAAAATTGAGGTGATAACCCCAACTGGTAACTCGATAGTGGTGAGACTTCGTGAGAGGAGATCTGCTATCAAGATAAAGCCTATCCCGATAAACATTGAGGCGTAGAAGGCGGGACGGTGATGATCGCCAACCAGGAGCCTGGCCAAATGAGGAACGATGAGCCCAACGAAGCCAATTACACCAACCTGAGTAACTAAGAGGCCAACGTTAAGTGAAATAATGATAAAACCACGGGTGAGTAGACGATTGACATTGATACCTAAGGAATGGGCCGACTCATAGCCGGTTGCGATAATATCAAGTGCTTTGGTAGTAAAAAAGATATAAAAGAGACTTACACCGGCGATCAGACTGGAGAGAGAAAGATGGAGATAACTGCTCCTGGTTGGCACACGTCCGAGATACCCCATCAACAGATAAATTATCTCATGAAGTTCTCTCCCATTGAGGACAAGGAGCAAGAAGACAACCCCGGAAGCAAAGAAACTGATAATGATACCGGCAAGGATGAGACCTTCCCTTAAGAGTCTTCCCGATAGTCGAGCCAGAAAGAAGACCAAAGTCGCTGCGGTCACGGCCCCAAGAAAGGCGAGGATGTTTATGCTCAAAGCAGAACCAACCAAGATCCCGATACTGACACCAAGTGCTGCACCAGATGCAATTCCTAAGGTGTAGGGTTCAACCAGAGGGTTGTTTAGGGCCCCCTGGAGAAAGAGTCCGAATACGGAGAGAGTAACACCGGTGTAGATGGCAAGTAGAAGACGGAAAATCCTGATTTTAAGGATAACTGGACTGGGAGGATTGGGAAGGAGAAAGATATAGATGAGGGAGAGGATTCCAAGCAGGGGTACTATAACCTTGGCACGCATCCTTCAATTATCCTTCTCAGTTCTGATAGAGCGATGAATATTCTCGGTCCTGGCCTGAGAAAGACATCCTCATTCAGTCCAGAAAAGACCATCCCATTTTTAACCGCGGTCAGCTCTTTCCATCCCAGCCTCTCCTCACATCTTTGGTTATGGAATATCAAGATAAGATCGGGATCGGCGCGAACAACCTCTTCCCAGCTAACAACTGGGAATTCCACCTCTACCGAGGCAAAGATATTTATCCCACCACTTTTTATGATGAGATCATTAAGATAAGAGGGATGTCCTACGGTGATGATTGGATCCGCTGCCAGTTCGATATAGACCTTCGGTTTTCGATCGAAATTGGGTAGAGGATAGATCAATTTTTTTAAGGAATCCTCTGGAAAAGGGAGTCCGAAAAGATGAGCAAGACTGTCCATTTCGTCGATAATTGCATCAATCGTTTTAGGGTGGGAGGTAAATACTGAGATCCCCATCTTGCTGAGTTCAGCGACGATTCTCCGCTGTTCGGGAAGGGCAGCGAGGACAAGATCGGGTTTTAAGGCAACAATCCGCTCCAGATTTGGATTAGAGAAATCCCCAATTTTGGTGATCTTTTTTGCTTCGGGGGGGTAGTCACAAAAGGTTGTAACCCCAACCAATCGGTTTTGTGCACCCAAGAAAAATACCATTTCGGTGAGACTTGGGGCCAATGATACCACTCTTTTTACCTCGCTCTTCTGTCTCTCCCCCACGCAGGAGAGAAGAGTCAAGAGGACGAGATACCTCATAGAATACCGAAATAGCGCACTCGTTTCTGGTAACTATGATATTCAGGTTCTCTTTTAGAGAGATATGCTTCATCATAGCGGGATTCCAAATATAATAATGGTAAACCCACCGCCACCGAAATTACAAAAATCGTAAGGCTGTTAAAGCAGAGACCCATGGCGAGTGCGATCAGCATGAGACCCAAGTAGCAAGGATGACGTATCCTCCGGTAGATCCCTCGGTGGATGTAACGCTTGGGGAAACAGGAAAAATCCCAATCGGCCTTGATACGGAGGGAAATCCCGGAGAGTAAAACGGCGATCCCGATCAGACCGAAAAGGTTATCACCACCTCTCTCTTCAACCAGAAAATTGGCCCAGATAAAGGAGCCATAGAAATAGATTGCGATCAAGAGACGAAGCCAGGTGGGGTAGGCATAGTGAGGGATCCGACCGGACTGAAAGAAAGAATTCTTGATATAAAACTCAAAAGCGAGCCAGCCAACCAGCCCGTAGGAAAAGATGAGCGGATAGGTATGATTGGGCACGCTGGCGAATCGATTCATAAAGAAGATTGTGAAATAAGGAACAACAATACAGAGCCAGATTATTCTCAGTCTCATCGGAAGAGGTATCTCATCAGTGGCTGGCCCTGAAATCCCAGTATGGCCAGACCTTGAGTCGAATCGATCTGGACCGAGAGGTTAGTAAGATGACCAAGATTCTTAAAGGTAATCCCCCCGGCTAAGGACTCAGGGAGAAGATGGTGAGGGATAATAAGTGAATCACAGCCGATTCTCATCTGCAGGGTCTCGATCAAGGCGGATCGGCTATCGACCCTGAAGAGGGTTAACTCCATCAGGGAATCGATCCTCGCTATCGATGGATCGGATTCTGAAGGTGGTGAGAGCTTCAGCTTCTCGGACTGATGTAAAGTGCGTCCAGCAAGATCGAATCGGTAGAGTGCGGGAGGGGAGTCCTTGGTGATCATTACCCCTGAGTCACCGATTGTGATAAGAAAATCTGATCTCATCTCAAGCATCGGCTTCTGTTTTAGATACAAAAAATTTATTGAATCCCTTTTAAATGGTGGTTCAAATCGTGCCCAGATACCGATACGGGCCTTACCCACCCTTTTGATAAGATACCCCCCATAGGGAGAGATCGTCCTCACCCCGGAAATTGGTTGTTCTGATATCACCAGATCGAGAGGGGAGAATGAAAAGCCGGATTGATTAAGCAATAGTGCTACTCCGATCGGGATATAGGCGATCTTATATCCTGAGGCGGTTTGAAGATAGTTTAGATTCTCGATCTCTTGCCAGTTTCCAAGGTAGGAGAGGTAAAATGATTTTACCTTTAGCCCCACCTCCTTTTTGGTGCAGGCAGTAAGAACTAAGAGAACAAGCAAAAATCGACTCATGGAAGATTTTAACCCAGAAATTTTCCTCGTCAATGGTTCTTTCTTCGCTGAATAAAGGTTAGCAGCTTACCTCCTATTTACCTTGCTGTAACTTCTGATCCAGCTATTGAGCCAATAATCGAACCTCCCGCTCAATCGCCCGATTAACCTATAGTCAGGAAATAATCGGTTATCACCTTAAAAGTCTGAAACATTACCTACATTTATGAAATTATCCGAGTTAACCGATCCGGACTGCATCAATATTGAATACGGGAAAGAAGAATAGGTAAGATTCGCCCCCAGAATTCAAGCAGCGATTAAAAAATAAACCACTTGACAAAGTGGTATAGGTGAATAAGCTGTCACAATGTTAGGAACTCGTATGGATTGGCGTGAAAGAGAAGTGAGAACCAAGAAGGGAAATATTGGATTCATCTCGAGCTCTCCAATACTGCTCACTACCCATCCAAAATGGTGCCGATACGTGAATGCCAACTTATAGGTCGAATCCCCGGCATCCCAGTTATGACTGTGCACCCATTTGTTGATGTGATTATTATCCCTAAGAAAAGGTCACAGTTCTTGTTATTAAGAATTCCTAAATTAGTATCAAAATCAATACAGTCCAGAACAGAAAGCCTAAAAGTATGTATTCGTTAGATATTAAATCCGGGGGGAGAATTTGCATATAGTTCAATTTATTCCACATTTCTTGGTTTCCCATGAAGGAACAAGCGTTTTTGTGAAAGGATTATCTAAGGCTATTGTTAACCTTGGTCATAAGGTGACTATTATCACATATAAAGTTGGGACCAATCTTTCTAAGCAGAATTTCCAAATTATTAATTTCCGGCTGAGAAGATGCCATCCTTTTGCCATACCGCATGATTTTAGAAGTGCAATCCTGAATAATACCATGAACATGGACATTATAATTCTACATAGGATATTTAATACTTGGAATCTTCCGGTAGCCTTTTTTGCTAAAAAGGCTGGCATCCCTTATGTTGTAGTACCTCACGACCCTTACAATCCTGTAGTTTTTGGGACTAAGTACCTAATCAAACACATTTATTTTAGACTTTTCGAAAGATCGCTGCTTCGCGGGGCGGCTTCCATTCACCTACTTTTACCCGAGCACGGACGTTATATAAAACGGTTTGGTGTACAGACACCCTTTTTTGTAGCTCCCAATGGTTTTGATCCAGAAGAAGTACCGTCACAAATTAAGCTCCATTCGGTCAGTAAACCGTTAGGAATTCCAAAAATAATGAGGATATTGTTTTTAGGCAGAATTGATGCCTATCACAAAGGGTTAGATTTGCTGTTAATATCTTTTGCACGATTCACAAAAGAATGTAATGTGCGGGCGACGCTATCACTAGTTGGAAAAGATTGGGGAGATGTTAAAAAACTTCGTAAACTTTCGTTAAATCTCTCGATAGAAAATCAGGTGTTGTTTTGTGGTCCACTTTCTAAAAATTCATATGAAATCATCTCTCAATACGATATTCTCGTTTTACCATCCAGATTTGATGGCTTTGGATTATCTGTTTTAGAAGCAATGGTTTGTGGAAAACCGATTCTCGTATCTACGGCGGCTGGGATCGCCCGATACGTAGATCAAATCCAGTGTGGCATCACTGTAGATCCAAATCCCGAATCCATCTTCCAAGGATTATGCAAACTCTGGGAAAATCGCAGATCTTGGGTAATGATAGGCCAAAGAGGACGTGAGTTCGCATTTCAAAATCTCACCTGGGATCGAATTGCACCAAAGATTGTTGCAAATTATAACAAAATTTTGACGGAGCGTCGAAATGGTTGAGCTTTCTAAAGTAATACAT
>QNBE01000088.1 GCA_003645615.1 Caldifarciminota bacterium | reverse complement strand
CCCTGATCTCCTTCAGAACCGACTCCATCCACTCCTGATGCCGCCGCTCAAACTGACCCAGTTTTTCGATCTGGGCCGAGATCTCACTCCTGAGACCACCCACTGCCGATTCCAGCCCTTCCCGGAAGCTCCGGTTGGCATCCTCAAACCAGCTCTGATAGCTCCGACCAAATTCGGTGATCTTCTCGATCTGGGTCGAGATTTCCGACTTCATCGTTCCGATTGCCCCCTCCAGGCTATCCCTGAAACTGGTGAACAGCCCCTCCAATCGCTGGGCAGAATTCTCCCGATAGGACTTCTCGGTGGCGAGAAGCTGATTGATCCGCTCCTCCTGCTGTTTCAGATACTGGTTCATCTCCTCTTTGAGCCCATCGATCCTACTCACCACCTGACTCAAAGAGGAGGTGAGTTCATCACGGAGCTGATGTTCCACCTCGATCAGCCGGTTAAGATCCTGGGCGAGCCGGTTGCCCAGCTCCCGACTGATCCTGGTTGAGAGGTCATCAAGGGCACGAACCGTCTGCTCCTGGAAGCGTGACTCGCTGTCGAGGAGGCGATTCATCTCATCACCAAACTTGCTCTTGAGTGACTCCAGACCGCTGCTGAGCCCCTGATTGGTCTCCCGGAGTAAGCTCGATAGCTGTTCAGTAAGTCGACCAAGTAACTCGTTGATCCGATTGGAAATCCCTTCGATTGCCTGGGATTGACTACGTCCCATCTCGGCAATCGCCTCCTTGAGATCATCGAATCTCAAGGTGATCGTCTTGGTATTCTCATAGCCACCGCTGACAAAGGAGAGGATCTTTTCAAAACCGACCTTCTGGAGGGTGTAGATGCGTTCATCCGCCTTCCGAAACTCCTCATTGAGGCTATTCAGGACATCGGCAATCTCAGACTTGATCGTATCGAGCCTCTCCCGAATGATGCCTTCGTAACGGTTGACGAGGTTGTCGACACTCCGGGCCGCCAGGCCCTCCATGGCCATAACCATCTCCTGGACTGCGACAAAGGAGCACTGATTCTTGTCGGTGGAGAAGATGACGCAGTCGCCCTTGAGACAGTCGGCCCGTTCGATCTCCTCGATGATCTCCTCACCAATGCGGTTTCCATTCTCGTCAAACTTTGGTTCCACCCTTTTGACGATCTTGGTGATGAATGGACACTTCATCAAAGCCTCCCTTCGATTACCATGCCCCGACTGGCGGCCATCTTCTCAAGCAAGAAGGAGCGGAAACGATCCCTCTTCCTCTGGAGATCTCGATAAGGGGATAGGAGATCAGCCATGGCCAGGGCCTCACCATAGAATCCCAAGGCCTCAGCAATCTCCATTCGGAGTTTGGCGATCTTCTGATCGAGGTCATCATCGGGGCGGAGCGAGAAGCTCCGGAGCAGGGTCAGACCATCGATCGGTCGCCGTTTCAAGAAGAGGAGCTGGGCCTTTATTAATGCCCACCGCTTCAACATCCGGGGCGAAGAGGGGGTAAACTGGAGGACCTCCTCGGCACGGTCGATCTCCCCAAGCTCTAAAAGCTCGGCGGCAAGTCTGATCCTCGATTTCTCATCTGTCTTACCTTTTAAGATTTCGACATCGGCCTTGATCCGTTCATCGCGTAGACGTTTGATCAACTTGAAGATCCCTTTCCGATCCGGGGTGAGCCGTTTCGCCTCATCTAAGGCCTTCTTCGCCTCCTCGGCCCGACCGGCCTGATTATAGAGATAGGTAAGCCTTAAGAAAAGATCGATCCTCACCTCGGGATCGAGGCAGTAACGCTCGGCCATATTGAGGACCTCGATCGCCTTATTGAGATCCTTCCTTTGGATAAAGATATTTGAAGCCAAGGAATAGGCCCGATAGTTGGTCTTCTCCCGTTTTAAGAGATCCTTGATCCGGAAGAGAACCGCATCCCCAGCCTCCGGATGGCGGGTGAAGATACGCTCCAGAAGAGGGGTAACCCGAGAGATATCTCCGGTGAGGAAGAGGATGTCGGTCTCAAGCAGGAGGAGATCAAGATCGTCTGGGGACTCCTTAAGACTCTGACTGGCGAGCTCGGCTACCTTGCCGATCTCCTGGGGAGAGAAGTCGAGTAGATGCCTTAAGGTCTCAACGACAAGCTTATAATCGCGCCGCCTCCTTCCGATCTCGACCAGAAGGTAGTGGGCGGCAACATTGTCCGGATCAAGTTTTAACACCCTCTCACTGATCTCGTGGGCAAAGTCAACCTCCTCCGGCCATCTCTTCACAATCTCCTCAGTGAGCTGGATGACATTGTCGAGTGCACCATACTGGAGATAGATATTGGCAAGGACCCGCTTTGGCGCCACCGAATCCGGATTTTGATCGATGAGATTCTTCAGCCCTTTGATGATCTTCTCCCTTGCCTTGGGATCGAGATTGAATGCGGTCTGATAGTGCTGGGAGGCGATGTCGACCATCCCTTTGAGTGTCGCCGCCTTGGCCATGGTGAGATAGAGCAGGGGTGACTTCTCCTTCGCTTCCAGTTTCTGGAGCATGGCCAGAATCCTTTCGACCAGTCCGGGATCCATCTCCATGGCGCGGTCGAGTTCCTCAATCCCTTCTTTGGTGCGGCCACTATTGATATAAAGGAAACCCCGGGCATAGTAGGGGAGACCACTGGCCGGGGAATAGGACTTGAGACGCTCCAATTCCTCAATGATCCGATCGACCCGAGTGGGAACGATCCGTGCGGTGAGCATTAGCTCATCCACCGCCTTATCGATCTTCTTGGCCACACCATAGGCCCGACCAAGGGCAAAATGGGCCGGAATATTATTCCGATCGACATCGACGATCTGATTGAGGGACTGGATCGCCTCATCGACTAAGCTGGGATCTGAATCGAGAGAGAGCATGATCGGTCGAACCGCATCGGAGAGATCTCCTTTCTCGATCAGGGCCTGGCCCGCCTTGAGGAGGAAATAGCCCTTCTCCTTACCGCCAAGGGTTTCGATCGCCTCCTTGGCCTCCCTGAGCACCTGATCGAACATCCGTTTGGTAAAGAGGGCATCGACCAGGACCCTCCGGAGTGAAGAATCCTTGGGATGATCTTTGATGATCTGATAATAGTCATCGATCAACTCGGCAACCAGCTCCGGATTCCTTTTATGTGCCTTCAGGAATAGATCTGAGGCCTCCTTCATCTTACCGTCATCGATGTAGAGGCGGGCTAAGAAAAGGGTAAGCGGGCCAGAATCGGGATATCCCTCTAAGGTTCGGGAGATAATGTTCTCGATCATCTCCCGTTTCTCAGGATCGATCTCGAGCGCCTTCTTATACTCCTCGACCGCCTTCTCGTAATCCTTCGATGCTGCCCGGGCCTCGGCTGCGGCCAAGGTGGAGAGGAAGGGATCGACCTCCTTGATCAACTCATAGATCCGTTCCGCCCTCGGAGCCAGTTCGGGTGCCCGCTTGACAATATGATCCAGCTTGGGCACCAGCTCGACCAACGACTCAACCTCCCGGCTTGAGGCCACCTCCTCGACCAATCCCAATGCCTCACTGAAACGGCCAAGGTGCTCCATCACCCCGATCAGCGACTTGATGATCTCGACACTATCCGGAGCGAGCTTTCTCCCTTCCTCGAGTCCTTTTCGGGCCAGCTCTATCCCCTCATCCCCCAGTTCAACCAGATTGTCGAAGACAACCGCAGCATTCTCCCACTCATTCTTCTGGAGTAGACAACGCCCCAGGAGGTAAAGGGCCTGAGTGTTCTTCAGATCCTTCTCCAGGATGAGGTTGAGGTTGTGGATATACTCATCGGCCAGACCGGGATCGGCCTCATAAGAGCGTGCCACAGTCTCAACCGCCCGGGTGAGCTCATCCCGTTTGAGATAGAGCTCGACCAGCTGGGAGATGAGATGGGGATTCTTGGGGTCCTTCTCCCAGCTCTCCCGCAATTTCTTTAAGACCTTCTCCTCTTCCTTGGGAGCAAGGTTAAGGATCTTCCGATACTCCTCGATGGCCAGGCCCACTCTTCCGGCATTGAGATATAGGTCGCCGAGGAAATACTTGAGGTTGAGGTCGTCGGGAAAGGCACGCTCAAGATCCCGAAATCCCTTGATCACCTCATCAACCCTATCCGGATTGGTTTCGTAGATCTCTTTGAGAAGCGGGAGGGCATGATCGATATCCTTCTGCTCCAGATAGAGGGAGAGCTTGAAGTCAAGGATCCCCTCGGCCTGAGCCGGATCGATCTTTATCCCCTCCATCGCCTTGAGCAATTCGGGACCGATCGCCTTGTCGAACTCGTAGGCACGCTGGGCCGAGGTGAGGGCATCCCGATACTCACCATGTTTCAAGTAGACCTTGGTCAGGAGAAGATAGGGATAAGGATCGCCCCAGCGGAGTTTGGTTATCGCCCGGGTAAGATTGATCACCTTGGGGATGGTATCTTCCCGATCCGTGAGTCGATCGAGTAGCTCCACCGCCTTCATCTCCTCACCCCGATGGGCGAGGAGATAGGAATAGAGCAGATAGAGGTAGATGTCCCGGCCAGTAAGATCGGTGATCTTCTTGGGCTGGATGTTATTCTCGAAGAGACGCTGATACTTCCTTAAGATCGCATCGATCGCCTTCTTATCTAAGGATTTAAGATCCCGGTCGAGCTCCTCATATTCACCTCGCTGCGCATGGAGCTCCAGGAGGAGATCCCCGGTCTCGATTGCACCACGACCGCTATAGTGGATCTCGGAAAGAGTATTGACGACTTCCTCACCACGATCCGGACAGAGATGGTAGGCCCGCTTCAAAGTTGTGACCGTATCCATCCGCTGACCATTCTCAAAATAGAGTCGCGCCAGAAGGAGCAGGAGCTCGAAGTCGGTCTTGGCCTCGGTCAATCCGCTTTCCAAGGTCTTGATGGCGGCCTCCAGTTTGCCCTCCATATACTGACGATTCGCCTTTTCTAAGACCTTGGCCGGATCCTTGGTTCCAAAGAAGTCGAGCATCAGAAGTTCTTGGCGATGGCAAAAATGGCCTTGAGCTGTTCATCGGTTTTACGCAGCCGATCGGTCAGGGTTCGGGTGAAGACCCAGAGGAGTTTGTAGCCGAGGGCATTATTACTCGAAATCAGCTTTAGAAAATCGTCCTTTGCGATCGAGATGAGGAGGGAGTCTTCATTGGCGATCGCCGAGGCCGATCGGGGGGCATCATCGATCAGTGCCATCTCGCCGAAATACTCACCGGGCTTCAGAACCGCCAATGCCTCCTCACCGACCCCAGGCACCATGGTGCTGATCCGAACCGATCCGGAGACGATAATGTAGAAGGCATTGCCCGGTTCCCCCTCGCTGAAGATCACCTCATCCTTTTTGAACTTCTTCTCCCTGGCGATGGAGAGGATCAGATCCATCTCTTCGGGGTTCAGCTCCTTAAAGAGATAAACCCCTCTTAGGACCTCGTCCTTCATCTGGTTTCCATATAGAGGCGAATTCGATCACCACGATGGAAACGCTCTGCGGTCCTCGTCCAGCGGAAGTAGGTGGTTGCGGTATTCGATCTCGTGCTGAGGACCTGGAGTTCACCAACAATCTCCTCGGGTAAGTCCTTCCCTTTGGGTCGAAAGATCTTAAAGACATCACCACAGGAGATGCCATCGAGACTACCGAGGTCGATATAGGCGATGCTATGGGGTGCAGTAAGGTAGTCCTTGGAGAGGAGATGGACGATATAGCCCTCAAGGAGACGATCGGTCTTTACCAGTTCGATACTGGTGGGGATGATGATCTCCTCATAAGGGATGAGTCGATCACCCGGATGGATGATCTCATAGGAAGTAACCACCTTTGCCTTCGATCGATCCCGCTCTACCGCAGTTACCTCCAGCTTACCCAGGACCCGAATCACCTTACCAAGATAGGAACCGGTTTTGGGATGGAAGATGTCTGGCCCGGGTCGGTAGACGGTGAGGATGTCACCGACCTTAACATCACCCTCACCCCGATTGATGTAGACATCCTTGTAGGTGGTGAGGTGTCGCTCTCCTTTCGGTGCCGAGGAGATGATTCGACCCCAGTCGGCCCACTCCTCCTCTAAGATCATCCCAGCCCGATGGATGAATGGTTCGGTAAAGATCGAGAGTTCCGGCTTGACACTGCTCACTTCAGTCGACTCGATCTCCTCCGGTTCTGGTGGCGGGGCCTCCTCGGTTGGGATGGTCTCCTCCTCATAAAGATACTCTTCTTCCGGTGGAGGAGGGAGCTCAGAAGGCATCGCCTCTGGAGATGGCGGGATGACAAACTCCTGATCCGGATAGATCCAGTGTGGATCGGAGATCTTCTCTAAGTTGGCACGCCAGATATAGGGCCAGAGGAATGGATTCTGGTAATAGAAACCGGCAATGTCCCAGAGCGTGTCACCCTTCTTGACAACGTGTACCCGCTCCTGAGCGAAGAGGAGGGGTAATAAAAGCAGAAGAAGGAAGATCTTTTTCATCATGACCCCCTGTGAGTGGATATCTCCTTTTCAGGAGATCCCGAATCTCAATAATCTTTCCATCCTCAAAGAATAATCTTGGAACCCTTGGTCCGATATTGGTAACTAACTCATAAACGATCGTGTTGGCCCAGCCGGCCAGCTCATAGGCCGGGAGTTCATCACCGATGATGGTCACCTCATCGTTTAATGCCACGCCATCGATGTCGGTAACATCAACCATGAAGAGATCCATACAGACGACACCAACGATGGGGGCCCGCTTACCCCTGATCATCACCTCGCCACGATTGGATACCGATCTCGGGATACCATCGCCATATCCAGCGGAGATGGTGGCGATATGACTATCCCTTTGGGTGCGGAACTTGAGACCATAGGAGATACCGGTTCCCTTCTTCACCCGCCTCAGATTTACCACTCTCGATTTCAATTTCAGGATCGGCTCAAAACCATCGACAAGCCCATAAAGGGCGAGGCCTGGTCTCACCAGATCGAGATGGGAGTAAGGAAAATTAATAAGTCCGGCCGAATTGGCAATATGAATGAGTGGAGGGTGGATGCCGTCGGCCCTCAGTTCATCAACAATAGATCGGAGGAGATTGAACTGATGGGAGGTGAATTCGGGGTCACTTTCAGCAACGGCGAAGTGGGAGAAGATTCCCCCCAGGCGGAGCCCTGGGGTCTTAAAGATCCTCCGGATCCGATCGGCAGCGAGGTGGGAGGAGAATCCGGTCCGGGTCATTCCGGTATCGACCTCGACATGGACTTCAAGCTCGCCATATTTCTTGCTGAATTGAGCAAACCTCTCAATCATTGCCGATTCGGAAAGGGTTGGAATGAGGTTATATTCAAAAACGAGTGGGATGAGGTCGAAGGGGAGAGGACTGAGAATGAGGATCGGTTTATTGATACCGCTCTCGCGTAACTCGATCCCCTCTTCGACTCCAGCAACACCGAAAAAGTCGATACCTTCTTTTTCTAAGCGCCGAGCAATCTGGACCGCACCATGACCATAGGCATCGGCTTTTACTGCGGCAAGAACCTTTGCATCTCCCACCATTGCCTTGATCCGGGCAAAGTTGCGACTCAATCGATCAAGATCAATCTCAGCCCATGTCCTACCGTGCATGTTATATTTTAGCGACCGATCGGGAGAAATCAAGCAATTGTTTGCTGGCTAATGAAGAGACGACCCACATTCAACATTGAGTCGAGCGAGAAGATCCGGGCTGATTCGAAGGCTCCGGAGTCGGTGCACCGATGGCAGTGATGGGAAGAGTCAACGAACTTCTGATATTCGTCCGATTCGATGACCGGTTTCAATCCCTCTCTAAGGACGTTTCCTAACTTCTTTCCCGTTATACAGTTGGTGATACTGCCATCAGCACCAACAGTGATTGAGATATCCTTGGCCCGGCACCGGTAGTAAAAATATCCGACCATTGCCGATCGGAGATAAGCTCGGGAATTACTTATCGGATAGCCGAGATATTTTAATTTCAAAATCTTACCGAAGGCCTCCTTGGCGGTAGTGCGATCGATCAGCCCTTTGCCGATCGGATATTCGTAGTAGACCGGACGGCGGAATCTGCGCCCCAGTTCGGCGACCTGAAGACAGCCCGGATAGGAGTAGTTGGAGACGACGGTATTGATGATGATCTTCTTTTGTTTGAGGCTACCGAGTGCTTCAATGATCCGATCATAGAGACCGGGAAGACCACGGAGGTGATCGAGATCGGTTCCTACGGTGTCGATCGAGAGGATGAGAAAGTCGAGCGGATGGATCGCCTCCAGCTTCTCTAAGAGGAGGTAACCATTGGTGATGAGGCCGATACGGAAGCCCAATCGTTTTATGGCGATGACCATTTCAGCAATGTCATCGCGAATTAGTGGTTCTCCTCCCCAGAGAGTAGTTGAGTAGAAGCCGAAACCCTTGGCCTCTTCGTAGAATCTTATGATCTGTTCGATGGGAACATCGGCTTGAGGGGAGAGCCACCGGCAGGTTGGACATCGGCCATTACACCTGCCGGTGATGAGGTGAGAGATGAAAAAGGGCTTTTTCATGGCGACATGAAAAAGCCCTTTGATAAATAAAAAAATCGACCTCAAGGCTTAAGTCTTCTTACCCATGCCAAATTGATCTCCACCGTAGTGGAGTAGGATCTCGGGATTATCCCAATATCCCTTCCAGTGGGTCTCTTCGGCCATGGTTGAGATGACTTCGCCAACGAAAACGGTGTGGTCGCCACACCGGTAGCGATCCCGCACCGTGCACTCTACCCATCCGATGCATTCCTCTATCACCGGACAACCGGTCTTCCCCTCTTTAAAGGTGAGGGGAATCGTCTCGATCTTATCAACATCCCAACCGGATCTGGTTCCAGCGGCAATCACCTGGTCCCGCAGCTTGTAGCTCGGGATATTGATGGTGAAGATGCCGGTCTCTTTGATATTGGCAGTGGTCTTATGCCCATGCTGGAGTGCGATCATAAGGAGGGGAGGATCATGAGAGACTGGACTGGCCCAGGCCACTGCGCAGACATTGCCTTTCCCGTCCTTGGAGATCGAAGTGACGAGGTAGGTATGCTTGGGATGGATGATACGGGTGTGGTTACTCCGAACTTCGATTTTCATCCTACCTCCTTTCTACGGGTGGGGATGAATTCAAGCATGGTGCATTATACCCGCCCTCTATCCCCTGGCAATACTTAAGTGTCAAGAGGGTCTATCTGGTCTCCCTGGTTTATTTAAGTCATTGAGTTATTGAGTGGAAAAATTCCTACAAATGAAGAGGAACGAAGTAGCCGTGGGCGAAACGGACTTCTTAACCGTAGGACGTGGGACGATTCTAAAACGGCTACATCTCACGGTAACGTCAGTCGGTTACGGATGGAGAGGATGGAGGTAGGAGTGGTTCCCAACCACGACATTCTGGTCTGGTTTGGTGGTTGAGGAATCATCCTGCACCGAGATGCAATTGCTTCATCTTGTCGAATCCCCCTCGGTGGGAGAGGCTTCCCCTCTTTTCTCCCCTCCCCTAAGTGGGAGGGGCTGGGGGAGGGGGAATAATTGTAGGAACGACGTCCCAGTCGTGACCTCTCATCTGGCCATTCTACACCCCCGAGGTGACACCTCGGGGGTGTAAGACCCGAGGTGTAATTTTTGGTCGCTCTCCTCATT
>QNBE01000087.1 GCA_003645615.1 Caldifarciminota bacterium | reverse complement strand
CAGCATTTCTTATACTTCTTACCACTACCGCAGGGACAGGGATCGTTTCTTCCTACCTTATATTTCCTTGATTTGACTTTGGGGGTTTTTCTTTTATCCCTTTCTGACTTTACAAGTTGTTGTATGTTATAAAGCAATATGAATTTCTGCATCTCCTCCTCATTGGTTATATCTACTCCCGCATTCTTCGCAGCCATGGCAAATGATTTCGCCATTCCCCAATTTCTTGGGTCTCTTGCATTTCTTACAATCTGTCTGTCAATCTCTTTAACTTTTCTTATAAGCTTTGAGGTGTTTTTCAACAAACTCTTTTCGCTCAGAAAAGTAAAGAATGCGGATAATACTGGGGCTATGGACTCAAAATAAGATTCATCTGCAGTAATCTTTCTTGGTAGTGTGTATAAACAACATTCTTTAAGTCCTTCTTCGTCCCATTCTTCAGGAGGTAGCCCGTAGTAGGAATACATGTATTCTGTAAAGGACATGATCACAAATTCTGACTCCTTTTTCTGTTCCTCAGTCAATCCTTCAAAATATTTGCTTCGGGAAAACTCTGCACCCCATCCATAGACCCTATCAAGAATTTCTTCCAGTTCTTCGTCTGAATATTCTTCTACCATTCTATCACCCCACAATTTTTGGCGAGGAATTTCCGATAAAGTTTTGAGCATATCTGAAGTCCATTGAAGGTGGGTTTGGGCGAGTGCCGTAAGGCACGAAGCCGTTTCGCTCTCTCATCGGAAGTGGCTGTTGCAATTGTCGCCTCCTTAATAAGGTCCCTCATCGAACATAGTACAATATGCATCTTTCTCACTTATGCATTGAGTTGGACATCTTTCGCAAAAGCTGATTAGCTCATCCCATGCTTTTGAAATTGCATCCAGCATTTTATTAACCACACTATCTCTAAGATTTGGAAAATACGATTCTACCATTTCATACGAGATGTATACCATTTCAATCTTACCCGACAGTTTCTGTAAGATGATCTCTTTCATTTTCTTCGCTATATAAATTGAAAATTCAGCAAGGGACTCATCATCGATTTTGTATTTCTTTAGTCGTTCCCCAAGACTTCCCTTAATCTCATCGTAGATACCCATGGATAATTCATAACAAAACCAGTTTAGTTTTACTTTCTCACTCTCACTGGAGTAAAATGATGTCGGTTTTATCATATCTATTCCGGATTTACTCTCTTCTGTCTCCCTGGCCATGTCCCGCTCGCTGTTGAAATTCGATAGCGAACTGTAACTCATCATGCCAATCCTACTATTCCACCTCCCCACTGTCAAGGCTCTCCTTCCAGTCCTTGAGCGCCGATACTAATACCCGAATTTCAACAAAGCCTCTTTAACCCGCAGAATACCTCCTATGTCTTTCTGAAATTCTCAGCCAGCCATTTCAAGGCACCGGGTGTTATCTCTCAGACCTTCATGGCATCAGCAGCATAGTCGACTGCTTCACTCTCATCACCAAATCCGACCGTCATCGGAAGCTCCGCAGGTAGTTTCTTTTTCCTGAGCAGATAGGCCGGAACATGTGGATTGCAATCGAAGGCCTTCTTTAAAAGCGAATCAGCCTTTGAGCTGGCCCCCTCATCCCGGTAAGTGAGTAGCGCCTCGGAATAGGCCCAACACGCCGTCGGGTCGTCTTCGTATCGTTTCAACAACTTTCTGGCCTCCTCGTTTCTTCCCATCTCGAGCAGGCAATTGATCAAAAGATATCTAATTCCCTGATTATCATTGGGATTGAGTCTGAGAAGCTCATAGTATTTCTCGATCGCCTCGCGCTTCTTACCCATAGACCAGAGACATTGTGCCAGTCCACATAACGCCCGCATATAAGGTCGGGTGCTAACCAGACCCCAGAAATGACCGACCGATTCCTTAAAACACCTTTTCACCGAGCGCTCTCCTCCCCGCCTCCACCGCCTGCTGATATAATCTAAGCATCTCCTTCCGACTGGAAGCAACCTCCTCAGCAAGAATAATATAGGCATCGGCACAGTCCTCACAAATTTCCAGGGCCTGATAGGCCAGCTCCACCCTTTCCCTTCCCTCAAGTTCCCAGGCCTGATAAATCAATTCCTGAGCCTCATCCAGGGCATCCCTCGGCTTCGAATGTACTGGTCCACCAGAAGCAACAATCTCTCCCAGATATTGGTTTAATGACTCGACAGAGTCGAACTCCTTCCCCCTCAGCATTCGGCTCAGATCGGAGAGCATCTTTTCCATCGATCTGGGATCGAACTCTTTCTTTTTCTTCTTCTTTCCCATATGCTCACCTCCTTTCAAAACCATCAAATTTCCTTACCACTCAATTCTCAAAATCCGATCGATCCGGAAGATGCGCTCCTCCTGCCTCAATTTGCAGAAGGCATGCACACCAAGAAATTTCTTTCCCCGATAAGAGAACTCACCAATCCGGAAGGGTCGAACTACCCTTCGGGACTTCTCATCACTCGGCTTAAGGTAGATAATACCTATCTCCTTATTACTCCTTATCGCCTCCCCTATCATCTCAATCTTCCGCTCAATTGGCAAAGCCTGTTCGGAAAGCCGATACTGATGTTGGGTCAGAAATTTGACGATCCTCCAGTCCATCAGAATATTTTTCTTCCTAATCGGTCTTGTTAAAATAACACCACTCAACCTCGTGCAGCGACTCAGAGCAACATAGACCTGTCCGTGAGCAAAAGTTCCCCTGCCGATATCGATAATCACACGATCGAAGGTCTTCCCCTGACTTTTATGGATTGTCACCGCCCAGGCCAATTTCATCGGGAACTGTGTGAAAGAACCAACCGTCTCGGTTTCGATCGCATTAGTCGATTCATTAAATTTATAATGGAATATCTCCCAGGTGAAGGGGAGAACATCCTCTCTCCTTCCTCCAGCGAATTCGACCCGGATAATATATTTTTTATATTTCCGTGAATATCTGACATCCACCACCTTGCCAATTGTGCCGTTCACCCATCTTCTTCGACTATCATTGTTAAGCATCATCACCTGAGCTCCTTTTCGGAGGGTAAGCTGATAATCAGTTGGAAATGAGCTCCGATCAAAATGTCCTGCAACTTCAGCGGTAAATGTATACTCTCTTTCTTTCAGCCGATTCAGATTCTCCTGATTGATCCGCTGGGCCATGTCATTGGTGGTGGTAAGATGAACGATGTAGCCAGATCGTGATCCACGACGGAACTTCTTACCAACCCGGCTGTTCAAAAGCTTCAACGACTCCTCAGTAACCGTATTATTCCTGATCTGATTCAGGAGCGTAATAAACCTCTGATCCTTCTGACGATAGATCTTCTCAAGTTCTACGAACTCAAGCGGGAGGTCCTTCATGACTTTGGCATCGAAGAAATACTCACTCTCATAATAACCGCCAAAGAGCTTTTTTTCCTTCGAAGTCACCACCGGAGGCAGTTGATAGAGGTCACCGATAAAGATCATCTGAATACCCCCAAACGGCAACTTTGAGCTTCGGGCATTAAGTCTGAGGAAATGATCAACACAGTCAAGCAGATCCGCCCGGACCATCGAGATCTCATCGATAACGATAGCATCGAGTTCGGTAAATATCCGCCGCCTCTTTCTGGAAACACGCTCGATCTTGTCCACTGTAATATCCGGCTTGAATCGGAAAAAGGAGTGAATCGTCTCGCCCCGAACATTCAGGGCGGCAACTCCGGTCGGAGCAAGAACCACAATCTTTTTATTAGTTACTGACCGGAAATATTCAAGCAGGGTCGACTTTCCGGTACCTGCCTTGCCGGTGATAAAAACATGGTGATTGGTGTGTTCCATTAAGTTCAAGGCCCTCTGGAATTCCGGATTAATCTCAATCTTCATTTCTACGATCTATATACCCCCCCACCTCCGATACTGCCCTTCAATTCTCTTATCTCTTATCATGGTATGTGGCTATTAAAGAGTCCTGAACAATAATGGGTGAAAAACGAAATTACCAAAGCCGATTTGGAGAAATCTGTGATTTCCCTCTATTTACTGTTAGGTTTTTGATTTTCACTTGCCTCATTACGAATCAGATTGAGTAACTCATCTGCTAAACTTTTGTCCAATTCTTTAAGAACCTCGTATTCTTTTAATGCCGAACCCTTATCTCCAAGCATCAAATATGCCTCACCCAAACTGTAGCGCGCTTCAGCATAATCAGGTTGTAGACCAATTGCTTGCTTGAAAGCCTTCACCGCCTCTTTGTAGCGACCAAGCTCAACATAAGCCACACCCAAAAAATTATGCGCTTCAGCATAGTCAGGTTTTATGCGGATTGCCTGCTTGAAAGCCTTCACCGCCTCTTTGTAATGACCAAATTTACCGTAAATCAGACCTAAGTTGCAGTGCGCTTCGGCAATATGAGGGTCTATGCGGATTGCCTGTTTGAAAGCCTCTGTGGCCTCTTCGTAGCGGCCAAGTTTGCCATAAATCATCCCCAGATTGTATTGTGCCTCGATAAGGTCAGGTTTTATACAAATTGCCTGCTTGAAAGCCTCTACCGCTCTTTTGTGGTACCCAAGCTCGACATAAGTCACCCCCAGGTTGTAGTGCGCATTCGCATCATCAGGCTCTATGTGGATTGCCTGCTTGAAAGCCTCTACTGCCTCTTTGTAACGACCGAGCTCAGCATAAGCCACACCCAAATAGTTATGCGCTTCAGCATAGTCAGGTTTTATGCGGATTGCTTGTTTGAAAGCCTCGGCCGCTTCTGTGTAGCGCCCAAGCTTACCATTACAAACTCCGATATAAAAATAGGCATCCGCGTTGCGTGGGTTTTTCTTTACTACTTCCTCAAAATAAGAGAGGGCTTCCTCATAGTCTCTTGCCCAGAGGTTAATAATTCCTGTGGCGTATAGTTCTTCTGCAGAAGTAAGACTCTCCTCTGTTCCTTCTAACTGCCATTCAGCAAAGGTTTTCTCTTTATCTCGCTTTAGTCTTGCTATCCTCTCACCAGGAATGGCAAAATTCAAGGTCTGCCCTTCTACCAGTTGAAAAGTTGCCATACCAATAACTTCTCCTTTCATATTCACTACGGGGCTACCACTTGAACCCGAGGAGATAGGTGCAGTAATTTGAATCATCTTTCCAAATCCCGGCATATTTTGAACAGCCGATACAATACCGTCTGCGACTGCTCGCTCAAGCCATGATGGGGTAATTACTATAATGCGTTCACCTACTTCAGGGAGTGAAACGCTAACCGACAATGGTATTACATCCTTCTTAGGAATATTAACTGAGACACGAATGAGATCACCTTCCTTATCTTCGGCTACAATCCGTGTAATAGGGTAAGTCCTACCCTGTGCAGTTTTGACCTCAGCGCTAAAAGCATTCAGAAGCACATGCCGATTGATAATAACATCACCATTCGGATCAACGAAAAAACCAGTTCCCTGAGCCAGAAGTTTACCTTCCTTGTCGTAGGTTAAAATAAGAACCACAGATGGTTCAATCTTTTTGACAATCTCTGGAATTTTATTCTGCGCAATTAATGAACTAAAAAGAAAAAAGAGAATAATTGTTATCAAAACCCATCGATGCCTTCTCATACTTTCACCTCCCAGGGAATATGTGAAGTTTTGGAGTAGCTGAAGTTGGGGCGAACAAAGTGAGCCGCAAAGCGTGTGTTAGGCGGCCGTTTTGCTTAAATAAATTCACCATCTGACGCATAATTTTAAAAACCAGACATAAAATCTCGAAGTTCTGACGTAAATCTGACAGAAAATTCTATCCTTCTTTAAGCACATAATGAGTTGCACGCCTAATGCCTCTTTTTTCTAACAAACCCACCTCAATAAGTTTTTTAAAATCTCTGTTTGCAGTATCTCTAGTAATTTTAAAGCACTTCGGACACTCTTTACCTGTTATCTTTCCATGCTCAAGAAGATGCAAAGCGAACTGTAAACAACTTGTTATCCACTGCTGCAAAATAATACTTTTAGCCATTTACAATTTCTATCCTTTGCCATTTTTCATATATAATGCTTTTTAGTAATGAACTATTCATTCCATGCAATTGAAATAATATTTTAATTCATTCAACAGTTTTATAACTATCCCATTAGGATCAGCATCAGTAATAACTTTTTTAAAGAAACTCGGACGGTGTTTTTTCAACCACTCATGTAAATTCAAATGTCCCGAAAATCCGATTTCTTTTGCAAAACCTCGTAATATATTAGCCTCCTTTTCTATAATTATCTCAGAGATTTCTCTATCAGGATATTTTACAATTATCCAATATTGCCCATACGTATGACTATTAGGATCTTCATCTTTTTCGAAAATAACTTTAACTCCTTTACTCATATCTCCTCCTACTAATTTCCACTAACGTTTGGCAGACATACAAAGCTCGGCTTTGCCGAATTTGGGCGGTGCGATGCGTAGCCGTATGTCCGCTGGTAGGTGAAGTTTCGATAGCTATCATTTTATCTCCGCATCAATTTCTTTCCTTTTTTCAGGTTCTGTGAAGAATCTTGCTTTGTCATGATTCCACCCGACTTCATCACGTCTATCTTGACGTATATATCCCTTACAAAGTAAAGAATGGACTGCTGATTTAATTTCATCTGCTGAATACTTCGAATTTTCAATAATTTCTCTTAGACTCAGCCTATGCGGGCTTCCTCTAAGTATTCTAAGGATTTCTTTTTCTTTGCAAGTAAGGGGTTCTTCTAACAATAGATTTGAAACATCACGGCAGTTAGAATAGATCATCTTTCCACCTTTAAATACGATAAGCTCGCCGAATTTAAAATCCTGCCATTGTTCATCTGTTAGCCTTCTCGTGGCAACGATATAACCTGTTTGTTCTGGTCGTTTTTCTTCAGCAAGATTTATTTCCCAATCTTCATCCAATAGCTGAATTTTACTATACGGAGGTTTCCGCTGAACAAAACAAAGTCCATTGTATCCGTTTTCATCGTAATAACAGAATAAATGTTTTCCATCCGAAAATATGCAGTTAAAAGTCCCGTATTTGTTAATTTCTCTCAGCTTTTCTGTAAGCCAATCAAAGTCATTCTTTTTCCATTGAGCTATACCTCTTTCCTCAATACACTTGAGCAAATAACAAAAAGCATGCTCAGAATCTGTTTCACCAATCGGTTTAAACCTTACAAGTTCCAATGTCTTCTTGAATGTCTTGTTGAGTGTCCCGTTATGAGCAAAAACATACTCTACTTCATTTAGTTCTCTGCAGAATGGGTGAGTATTCTTATACCTTCCCTTTTCCCCAACACTGGCACGTCTCACATGAGCGACAAATATCTTAGATTTGACTTTCTCATAGTCCTTCAAGAATTTTGAAAGTTTACTTTCTTTAGCTTCGATAGGTTCTTTAATTACTTGAGCAGCAGATGCACATTCATCTGGATAAAAAGCTATACCCCATCCATCAGGATTGTATTTTCCTCTATGGCGAAATCCTCTAAAGGATATACTTGGTCTTACGGGCAAGTTAAACGACATTCCAAGTAGTTCACACAATTTATATTACCCTCGAAATTTCACCCAACCCCTCCACATCCATAATCTTCAGATATGACGCCCTCTCCGAATGACCATCCGATGTGCTTAGCCTCATCCGATGAATCGCTTCCATGCAATCACTCCTATGTTAGGCGGTGTGGTTACCCGAATTAATTATGGTAAATTTTACCAACCGGTGGGAAACTGTCAAGAGGGGGTTCTTGGGGAGTTTTGTTTGAATCCAAGAGGCACATTTTTACCCTTTCAACTGCTCTATCTGTTTGAGCCAGCGCTCTGCCCCCATCTTCCTGAAGATCTCTTCGGCCGATTCCAGACACCTCGCCACTTTATCCCGGTCTTTTTCCCCATTCCTTATCATCGCCTCGGCATAATGGTAATATGCGCTTGCCAGGGCAAATGGAATATTCAGTTGCTTAAAAATGTTGATGGATTCCTCAAATGCATGGTCATCTATTTTACCCTTAGCCCCCTCCCATCTCGCCTGGATCAGGAGCGCCTCCGCCCAACCCTGCTTTGAACCCAATTCTTCAGCCAGGGCAAAAGCGGCTTTCAGATGTTGCTCAACCTTATTATATTGATCAGTCTGTAAATACAGTCTTGCAAGGGCGATGTGACTCCGGCGGAGCACCTCCTTGTTACCAACCTCTTCTGAACATTTCAGTGCTCGATGCAGAGTTTCCCGGGACCTATCGAGCTCTCCCATCCCGGCCTGGACCTCGCCGATAATCTGCAGATTATAGGCCTCACCGTATCGATCACCGATCTCCCTTCTGATCCGCAGCGACCGCTGGAGGTAATCAAGTGCACTCGCGTAATTGCCAATTTTACCCTGCACCGCACCGATATTCTGAAGGCTTATCGCCTCACCATATCGGTTACCGATCTCTCTTCTGATCCGCAGCGAGCGGTTGAGATAATCCAGAGCACTGGTGTAATTTCCGAGCTGGAACTCCAGGACACCGATATTGCTGAGGTTTATCGCCTCACCCTCCCTATCCCCGATCTCCTCAAATATCTTTAGAGAGTAATCATAATATTTAAGGGCCTCGATGTAATTACCGAGCCTGTTCTGCACAATACCTATGTTATGGAGACATCTCACCACGCCACGCCGATCACCGATTTCTTTCGATATTTTCATGGAGCGATTAAAGCACTGAAGCGCCCTGGAATAATTTCCAAGTCTGCCTTCTGTCGTGCCGATGTTGAGGATACAATCAGCCATCCCCTTCCGATCATTCAGTTCTTCATACAACTTAAGGGCCTCCGCCACGGCTTTCAACGCCTCCTCATATCGGCTGAGGGAACTATAAATCCTGCCCTTTTGAAGTATACAGTCCGCAATCAATTTCTTATCCTTCAATTCTTTTGACAGTCTGATCGCCCCATCGACATCCTTCAATGCCTTTTCACTCTCCCCCACAAGTCTCAAAACACCGGCCTTCTCCTTCATACATTCAACCATCGTCCTGGTATCCTCCAGTAGAACGGCACACTCTATTGCCATGTCATAAAACCCTATCGCCGTCCGGTTCTGATAAAACTCCTTTGCCTTTCTGGCTGACTTTATCGAATACTCAAACGCCTTCTTATAATCACCTGCCGAATAATATTGTCTGGCAAGCAGATCACAAAAATCCATAATCCGTTCGGAAAAATGCTCCTCAATGCATCTGCCAACCTTATGATGGAGCTCACGCCGTCTCTTTTTGAAGATGGTATGATAGATAACCTCCGGAATCAAAGGATGCCTGAATTCGTATGCTATCCCTTTACGCGGATCAAAATCAGCATCCCCGGGTGAAGATACTCGACGGATATACTCATATTCCTCAAGGGTCGCCAGATTCAATGACAACATCAGGGTATCGAGTCCAGCAATACAGGCGAGAATCGTTTCGTAAAAATTTCTGCCAATCACTGCGGCACTCTGGAGGAGAGCCTTCAGTTCCGGCCTCAGCCGATCAAATCGGGCCAATATTATGGCCTGTACCGTATCCGGAATCTCGATATCTGAGATGGTTGAGGTTGAATGCCAGGCGCCGGATTCGTAGACCAGGACACCGGAATCGATCAATGACCGCAACATCTCTTCCAGAAAGAGGGGATTACCTTCGGCACGGGTAAGGATTCTATCACGGAGTCGCTCCGGTATCATGGAGATCCGCAGAAGATTTTCGGCGAGTCTAAGGCTGGCATCATAATCGAGCGGAGCTAAGGTAATCTCCAGGTATCTGGCCCCGAGCTTCTGCCGGAGCCTCTCTTTTATCTCCCAGGGTTCGGTTTCCTTCTCGATCCTGGAAATAAGCACGAATAATATCGGAACCGGTTCGGAATGGT
>QNBE01000086.1 GCA_003645615.1 Caldifarciminota bacterium | reverse complement strand
GGCTTCGATCACCCTTAACCTGAACTCGGTCATGGCAACCCTTCCCTCTTCCTGAGCCACCATACTGAAGCGAGGAGGCCAATTATGAGAAGGATCAACCAGGGGTCACGAAACCGGAGCCACGCCCTCTCACCTCTCACCTCGACCACCGACTCAAGAAGGGAGTCGATCTCATCGAATCCTATCATCCGACCCCCGGTATTGCGCGCGATCTGTTCTAAAAGGATGTTGTTGGCTGAAGAATGGGGCGACTCTGGATCACCACCTCCCACCATGATCCGAACCGTATCATAGAGACCATCCGCCTCAGCGATGATCTGATACTCGCCCGCCATCCTTGGCCAGAGGGTAGTCTGATAAAGCCCGGGTGCCACCTCAGTTCCAATATATTCCTCGCCAAGGGTATCGTGTTCGATCCGGAAGAATACCCTGGCCCCGGTAGATAATCTTAGATCGGGAGCATAAAGACCGGCGGTAATCGTAAGCTGATCGCCAATCCTTATCCCCTTCTTTATTGGGCGGATTTTCACCCTCTTCTTTCTCATCCCTGGTGAGGCAAGCTGGATTAACTTCCGAATCAATTGATCGGCCAGGGGACCACCTCCAATGCCAACCAATCTTCGATAGAAGGACCAGATGGGATGAGCGAGGAGAAAGATCATCCGTTGTGAGGGGAGATCATGATAGCCAAGGATCACTCTTCCATCCTCGCTCTTTACCAGTGGCACCAGATCGATCCCACCGATCTCGATCAGATTGGTAAAAGGTGGGGGGGTAAGATCGAATCGGATGAATTCGGGGTCGAAGACCGGAACAACCTCACGGTTTTCGACCCTCCTTCGTCTCACCGGTTGAGGCAACCAGGAACGTTCGCCCAAGAGAAATATAATCGAAGATGCCTGGGCCACCAGTCTTTTCGTCTCCGGATCGGGATCGATGTCGTCGAGAATGATGATCTCGGGACGATCGCTTATTTTTCCATAGGTAAGTTCTTTGCCACCATCAACCCGGATACGAAAGCCGACCTCAAGCCATTCCATCGGCTCGATCACTCTCCTCATGATCCCAACATCTGGGGTGAGATTGGAGAGGAAGAGGAGAGGGGTCTTCACTCTTACCACTTCAAACCGGAATCGGAGTTGGTTGTCCAAGGTGTCGATCTCGTCCTCGCTCCTATCCAGTCTCACTTCCAGTATCCTTATCCCCTCCTTCTCCATCCGGAGTCGAAGGGTCTCCTCCCTTATCCCTCCAGTGAGTATCAACTTCCGGGATCGTATCGGTCTTCGATCAAGATAGATCATAAGATCGGTTGAACCCTTACCCTGGCATCGGATAAAGAAGACGGCGGTGTCACCGAGCTTGGGATAGTCCGGACCTTCGATCGCAACCACCTCGAAATCGACAATAGACTCCTCGGGGAGATGGACCGGATAGATCGGATAAGGGTATCCCCGACTCACCTCAATCGGGTCCGGACCCTCATTATAGTAACCATCGGATATCAGGATCAACGGTTTGGGCTGGAGCCTGAGCCGATCCAATGCTCCCCCCAGATTGGTTCTCTCCCGACTCGAGCCCGGGCCAATCCCGGCGGCAAAAGGGATGACCCGATCCGGATAATCTCTCTGGATTGATCGGATGGTTCCTTTCCACCTTCTCTGCTCCATCGATCGGGAGACATCGATCAATATTGCGGTTGCTCTCTCCTCCTTCTTTACCCAGGGTAGATTGATCTCAACCTGGAAATAGAAGAGTAAAAGGAGGGTGAGCACCGCCAGTCGGAGAAAGAGTCGGATCGTCCCGATCTCGTTTCGATAGAGAGAGAGAAGGATAAAAAAGAGGAGGATGAAAAGGACCGGAACGATTTTCACCTCAGGAACCGGTCGAGATCGAGAAGAGGGTTCGGTTTTAAGAAGATGACCGTATCGGTGAGACTACCGGTGCCGTGGAGGGATCGGGTGGGGGCAAAAGCCTCAATCGAGACCCCAACGCTCTCCGGGAGATAGATGGTAAACCCGGGAGCGGGAAGGTTTATCGCGAACCCGATAATATGATCGGTGCGTCCAACTATTATTGCGGTGCAGGCTGGCTCCACCCTTCCCCGGTGCTCATAGAGAGGGAGAATTGTATCGGGGGTGAATGGGAAGGCCTGGGCGATCAGGGCCTGATTCTGGGCGATATCCCGGATCGGACCGTAGATGAGGAGATAGTAGACCTCCTCCTTTTGGAGCGTTTCCGGAAAGGCAAACCAGAGCCGAACCAGGTCCTTCCGCCATCCCATCTCAACCCGTGATGTTCCCGGCTGGAGAGAGATCATCGGCGTGAGTATCGTATCGAGCTCCTCATTAAACCTCACCTCACCCCGGAGCAGTCGGGAGGCACCGGTGGCAAAGGGGATCGGCCTCGTCTCAACCAGAGCGGGAGGGAAGGTATCCCTTCTGGTTGTCCCCTTGAATCTTCCTCTGATCAGACGGCGATTCTGAGACCGGTCCCGGGCGATGATCGTAAACTGGTAGTTACGGTCCTCCATCGGCTCGGTTAGAAGATAGAGCTCCGGGCCGATGATATGGCCGGTGATGACACCAAGACCTTCGATCCTCAATGAGTCGAGAGATGAGGTGTCGATCGGCTCGGAAAATCTCATGCTGAGATGGTTCTGATCCCGGACAATTATCCGATCCAGCTCCGGAGGATAGAAATCCGGTGCCGGGGGGAGGGCCTTATGAGCACAGGAGACGAGCAGGATGAGAAGAGATACCTTTCTCATAAAAGCCCCTCTTCCTTAAATGAATAGTAAGAATCTTTGGTGACGATGACATGGTCTACGATCTCGATCCCGATGATCTCACCAGCGGAGACCAACCGTCGGGTAATCGAGATATCCTCGGGAGAAGGACGGCAGTTTCCGCTGGGATGGTTATGAACAACCAGAATTGCCGCTGAGTGTTCCCGGATTGCGGGGACGAAGACCTCACGGGGATGAACCAGACTGGCATCGAGCAGCCCTTTGGAGATGGTATACTCCCGGATCGCCCTCATCCGGGTATCGAGGGTGATGACCTTGAACTGCTCCTGCTTCTCGGTGCCGAGCGAGAGATGAAAGTATTTGAAGACCGCTTTGGGGTCCTTTAGGGGTCTGCCCCGGATCGTCCCGGATGAGATCCTGGTGCTCAACTCGATCGCCGCCAGGATGGCAGCCGCCTTGGCCATCCCGATTCCCGCCACGGCCGAGATCTCAGCCGCTGACTTCCCCTTCAGCCCCTCGATCCCACCAAATTCATTCAGGAGCTCATGGGCGAGGTCGAGGGCAGAGCGACCCTCCCTTCCTTTTCCAATAATAATGGCCAGAAGTTCGGCATTGCTCAATCTTTCTGCCCCATGATAGATGAGGCGTTCCCGGGGCCGTTCTTCTTCCGGCCAATCTTTAATTCTCATGTGGCGCAAGGTCTCCAATTATGCCTCAGAACTTTTTGCTGTCAAGCTCCATCGGTCTGATTTCTGACCATTTTTCACAATTTCGAAAAAGTGAAAATGGACAAAGAGGGAGAAGGATGAAGAACTCAATGACTCAACCCAAACCAAACAAACCAGATAAACCAGACAAACCAGACAAACCAGAAAAACCAGACAAACCAGATGAACCAGACAAACCAAAGAGACCAGAATATCCTCCATCCGTAACCGTTGACCCAATGCCTGCTCAGAATTATCCTTTACCGAGATGATCCTTACTCTTATCTTTCAGGTCTCGGCAATCCATCTCTCCCTTCCATCACAACCGGAATCCACCATAGTTGTGGTCTGGACCACTCCGGACTCAACCCCGAGTTTTGTCCAGTATGGACTGACCACCGGTTATGGCCACCAGGCCGAGGGAAGGACCTTCTACTCACCATCCTATGGTCAGTATATCCATGAGGTGAGAATCACCGACCTTTCACCCGACACCCTCTACCACTACCGGTGTGGCCATCCGCCCAAATGGAGCAGTGATCGGACGTTCTTAAGCGGCAAACCGAAAGGGGAATCCGGTTTCTCATTCGTCGTCTATGGTGATACCAGAACCGATACAACTTCCCGGCGGAGGATCCGGGATGTGATCCTCTCCCATCTCGGTCAGATCCGTTTCATCCTCCACTGTGGTGATCTGGTTGAGGTGGGATCTAATCGAGATCTATGGGAGGCTTTCCTCATCCAGATGGATACCCTGTTCAGCCGTTCTCCAGTAATGGTCACCGTGGGCAACCATGATGAGTACGGCGGACTGGAAAACTACCTCGACCTCTTCGTCCTGCCTGAGGGGTCTGGTACCGAACGGTTCTACTCCTTCACCTATGGCAACCTCCATATCCTCTCGCTCTATGATCCCCGACCGGAAAGCAGGATCAAACCAACCGATCCCCAATATCACTGGCTCACCTCTGATCTTGAGGCTGCAAGCAACGATCCCGACATCGACTGGATCATCCTCTTCTTCCATGTTCCCCCTTACAGTGCTGGATATGGTTACCAATACCAACGGGAGGATATCACCCCGATCTGCGACAACTTCGGAATCGATCTTGTCTGTTCCGGACACACCCACAATTACGAACGGAGCTATCTCCTTTTTAAAGGAGAGATAACCGATTCCGGACCCGAGTATAATGGTGATCTTGATGGCACCGTCTATATCGTTACCGGTGGCGGTGGTGCACCGCTCTCCTCTGCCCACTATGACTGGTGGACTGCCTATGCTAAGGAGTGCTACCACTTTCTCCTGATCGAGGTGAGCGAATCGAAACTCCGGGTTGCGGTGATCGGGGATAGCAATCAATTGATCGATTCCTGGAGTATAAAGAAATCGGTGGCCATCTCTGGGGAGAAGAGTCTTCGTCGAACCAGAAAGGTGGGGAAGAACTCCCTCTTTGACCCCTTAGGTCGGCGGATCGAAAAGAGGGGGCCGCTACCCTCCGGGATCTACTTCCTAATTATTGAGAGGGATGGAAAACGACACACCGAGAAGTTACTTATCCTCCACTGAGATACTCGGCAATCCGTTCGGCACCAACCTTAATCCGCTCCTCATCCTCATAGCCAAATGAGATCCGGATGAACCTCTCCCCGGCCGATCCGAAGAAGCGACCCGGAACAACCCCTACCTCCTTCTTATGGAACAGATCGCGCATCACTTCATCACCAGTCCGTCCGGTCTTCTCCAGGTTGATCCAGAGATAGATTCCGGCCTCGGGGAGGCGGAAGTCAACCGAGGTAATTCCGGAGAGGATAGAGGTGAGGAGATCTCGGCGCCTCTTTAACATCTCCCTTACCCGATCGTTATAACGGTCGAAGTTCTCGATAACATAAGACATCGCCAGCTGGGAGATCCTCGGAACACAGGTGGTTGAGGCCCGGATTGGTGCACGCAGTCTCCGGATGAGCTCCTCACCACCAAGGACATAGCCGGTGCGCCAGCCGGTCATGGCACAGGATTTGGAGAGGCTGTTAATAACAATCAGCTTCTCATACTCACCGATCAGCCCGGCCATCGATTCGAGCCTCCCCTCATAGACGAGATCGATATAGACCTCATCGATGATGATCCAGATGTCGGGTCTACTTTGGACAATACGATCGATCAGCGAGATGAGCCCCTTCCGCTCATAGATCCTGCCGGTGGGGTTCTCCGGATTATTGATAATGATGGCGACCGTATCACCGGTGATCGATTTCAGGACCAGATCTGGATCGGTGAGGTCCACCCTCAATGCCTCCATACCGTTGGCACGGATCGGGAAGTCATAGGCACTCCAGGATGGGTTGGCGAGTATCACCACACCGGGCCGCTGGAGATTGAGGATGGCGAAGATGGCCTGAATACCACCGCAGGTGATAGCAACATTTCCCCGCCTCAAGTTGAGGCCATCCCGCTTATTGACAAACCGGGCAATCCCCTCCCGAACAGAAGGATCACCCAAAACCGGGGTATAGGTCATCGAACGGATCAGGGCCTTATTAATGAAGTCACGGAAGGACTCATCCTCAGATGCGGTCGGCCTGATATCACCCATCGCAAAGTTGACCGGATCTTTGAGCAGACGGAGGCTGGTGTTGATCCCGGTAATGGTATCGAGATTTATCCTCTCCATCTTCTCAAGGATATACCATCCCACCCACCCTGTCAACGATAGAATTTTATCGTCAATTTTTTATCATTTTAACTAAAAATTAACGATTATTCAAATTTTTTATAAAATTTTTTCTTTTATAAAATTTTTATACCTTTGGGTTGACAGTTCTCATCAGATGATTAGAATCAGGATGATGGTCATTTCTGGGAATTTCGATTCAATATTTTTGAGGATGAAATTGCTGAGGAGGTTCAGCCATGTTTCGGAAGATAAGGAAACGGGATGGAAGGATTGTCAAGGTCAATTCGGAGAAGATCACCAACGCTATTGCCAAGGCCGGGGCAGCAACCGGGGAGTTCAATGAGTCGGTAGCCCGTAAGCTCGCCCTACGGGTCGTCAATCTCGCCCAGCAGGTGATCAACCACAAGATCCCGACCGTGGAGGAGATCCAGGACATCGTCGAAGAGGTCCTCATCTCCTCTCCTTATAAGAAGACGGCCAAGGCCTACATCATCTATCGGGATCAACATACCAAGATAAGGGAGATCACCGCTACCGCTAATGTCAACTTAGTCGATCAGTATCTGAAACGGCTTGACTGGCAGGTGAGCGAGAACAGCAATATGACCTATTCCCTCCAGGGTCTCAATAATTATATCTCCTCCGAGATCAGCAAGATCTACTGGCTCAATAAGATCTATCCCCCCGAGATCAGACAGGCCCATCTCGATGGCGACTTCCATATCCACGATCTTAATATCCTCTCGGTCTACTGTGTCGGCTGGGATCTTTATGATCTCCTGGTGACCGGTTTCCGCGGGGTGCCGGGTAAGGTGGAGAGTCGACCCGCCAAACACTTCCGGAGTGCTCTCGGTCAGATTGTCAACTTCTTCTATACCCTCCAGGGTGAGGCGGCTGGGGCCCAGGCCTTCTCCAACTTCGACACCCTGCTCGCCCCATTCATCCGCTATGACAATCTGAGCTATGATCAGATCAAGCAGGGACTGCAGGAATTCGTCTTCAACATAAATGTTCCCACCAGGGTGGGCTTCCAGACCCCGTTTACCAACATCACCCTCGACCTCACTCAACCAAGCTATTTTGCCGATCAGGGTGTTGTGGTCGGCGGTGAGATAAAGGATGCGACCTATAAAGAGTTCCAGGAGGAGATGGACCTTCTCAACAAGGCCTTCTTTGAGGTTATGACCGAGGGTGATGCCAAGGGTAGGGTCTTCACCTTCCCGATCCCGACCTATAACATCACCAAGGATCTCGACTGGGACAATGAGAATCTGAAGGGGCTCTGGGCAATGGCGGCCAAATATGGCATCCCCTATTTCTCCAACTTCATCAACTCCGATATGCGTCCCGAGGATGCCCGGAGTATGTGCTGCCGGCTGCGACTCGATACCCGGGAGCTGACCAAACGGGGCGGAGGTCTATTCGGTTCCAGTCCGCTCACCGGCTCGATCGGTGTCGTCACGATAAACATGGCCCGGATCGGATATCTTGCCCGGGAGGAGAGCGATTTCATGATGAGGTTAGAACGGCTGATGAACTTAGCCAAGGAGAGTCTTGAGATCAAACGGAAGATCTTAGAGCGATTCACCGATAGCGACCTCTATCCCTACTCCAAATTCTACCTCAGGAATGTGAAGAAGAGGTTCGGTCAGTACTGGAAGAACCACTTCTCCACCATCGGCCTCTTGGGGATGAATGAGGCCTGCCTCAACCTCTTCGGTGAGAATCTCGCCACTCCCCGCTCGATCGAATTCACCCTTCGGGTCTTAGACTTCATGAGGGAGAAGCTGATCGAGTTCCAGAAGGAGACCGGTAACAACTTCAACTTAGAGGCGACCCCGGCGGAAGGGACATCCTACCGGCTGGCAAAGAAGGATAAGGCAAAATTCCCGGATATCATCTGTGCCAATGAGGCGGAATTCAAGAAAGGGGCTGAGCCCTTCTATACCAACTCCACCCAGCTGGCGGTAAACTATACCGATGATCTCTTTGAGGCCCTCGATCTCCAGGATGAGATCCAGACCCGCTATACTGGAGGGACTGTCCTCCACATCTTCCTCGGTGAGCGGATCAAGAATCCATTATCGGTCAAGCGACTGGTTAAGAAGATCTGTGAGAACTACCGTCTCCCCTACTTCACCTTCACCCCCACCTTCAGTATCTGCCCGGCCCACGGTTATCTTACCGGTGAGCAGAAGCGGTGTCCAAGATGTGGCCGACCCACTGAGATCTACTCCCGCTCCGTCGGCTATCTCCGACCGGTCAACCAGTGGAATGCGGGTAAGCAGGCCGAATTCCGATTCCGGAAGACCTATCGATTGAGACGGGCTTGATCATCGGTGGCCTCCAGCGGTCCTCCCTGATCGACTATCCAGGGCGGATTGCCGCAGTGGTCTTTCTGCGGGGCTGCAACTTCCGCTGCCCCTACTGTTTCAATCCTGAGCTGGTCGATCCCGCCCGCTATTCTGATCCGATTCCCGAAGAGGAACTCTTTGCCCTTCTCAACCGTAGGGTTGGAAAGCTTGATGGGGTAGTTATTACCGGTGGGGAACCGACAATAAACCCCGACCTTTTATCATTCATCAAGCGGATAAAGGAACTGGGATACCTGGTGAAGCTCGACACCAATGGCTCCCGACCGGATCTGATCCAGACCGCCATCGAGGAAGATTTAATTGATTACATCGCCCTTGATCTCAAGGCCCCTTTTGATAAATACCACCTTGCCGCCGGTATAACCGTTGATATCGGGGCGATCAGAACAACCATTGAGCTTCTAACCCGCTCCGGGATCGATCATGAGTTCCGGACCACGGTCCTTCCCGATCTCATCACCGAATCCGATCTCATCGCCATAGGTGGTATTATAAAAGGGGCGAGGCGGTGGGCGATCCAGAATTTCCAGCCGACCAAGGTGCTCGACCCCTCCTATCAGAATCGATCCCCCTACACCGAGGCAGAACTGGAAAGATTTAAAGAGAAGCTTAAAGGTTATGTCCTGGAGATTGAGATCCGCTGATGCCGGGGAGGGGAGTTGAACCCCTACCCGCGCAAGGCGGACTGAGTCCTGAACCCAGCGCGTCTGCCAATTCCGCCACCCCGGCGCAATAATAGTCTATCCCGATCTTAAGGTTTGTAAATATCCAAAATCTATCATTTTTTTCCAGCAGTGTGTTAGCCTCGATGATTTTAAGACTTCCTTCCATCTCCAGAAATGAGGACCTTCGGAAGTGAAATCACTCTGACTTCTACCCACTGATAACGATGTCTGTTAACGTTTACAACTTCACCTTGACCCTTTGGGAAATATGGATATAATTAAGATACTATGATAACCTCTCTCTCTCTCGGAGGATTACACTCCGGGAGTGGATCAATCCATCAGGAGAGACGATCGGAGGCTACCTCCGCCCATCCGCCCGTGGCGGATGGGCTGAAGGATCGATAGTGCTTAATTATAAGTGGTGTTGATCCTTCAAGAAGGGAGGTAGCGATGCTGGGAAGAGTAAAATTTGGAGTGGGATTGACTTTGATCCCGATGGTTCTCTTGGGCTATCCCCCGGATGGCTGGCGGGGGATGTGGAACTTGGCACCGGCTGATCAGTATGAGCATAGTGAGAGTCGAATTGCGGTGTTCGGTGATACGATCCATGCTTCTTACATCAAACTCACGGCTGAGGGGAATAAGGTTTATTATAAAAGATCAACCGATGGTGGATTTCGCTGGAGTAACGAAGTGGAGATTTCATCGGG
>QNBE01000085.1 GCA_003645615.1 Caldifarciminota bacterium | reverse complement strand
TCGTGGTGAAAAGTAGGCCAATCTCTCTGGTTTATCTGGTTCCTCTTGTCCATTTGGTTTGTCTGGTTTGGTGGTAAGGGAATTGTTTTAACACCTCTGAGTGGAAAAATTTAGAGGTGAACATCCATGTCGCCAGAGGTAAAAGTAGTATTATCATTTCTACCTCCTTCCTAACATTATAGTTTATCCTGACCATCCCCATAGGTCAAGCCCAGAATCGCCCACTTTTATCATTTTGTCAATTGACAAAATGATAAAACGAATCAGAAACTATTAACACTCCAATACCACAACCGTCGAAATGAATCGAAAGTCTAAATCTCAGGATAAAAGGGTGGAGAGGAGTCGGTGTTGACACCGGATCGATCGATTATATACTTATCCATCCTTCAAGGAGGTCTATTATGGAGGTAATCGAGTTGAACGACACCAACTTCCCCCTTGAGGTATTAAAATCGGATATCCCGGTTCTGGTCGACTTCTGGGCAATCTGGTGTATGCCCTGCCTTACCCTGGCTCCAGTTTTAGAAGAAATTGCCAAGGAGATGGATGGGAAGATAAAAGTGGGAAGAGTAAATGTTGATACTGAGATCAAGACCGCAACCGAATATGGGATAAAGAGTATCCCAACCCTTATCCTTTTCAAGGGTGGAGAGGAGGTCGACCGGATGGTCGGTGCCCTTCCCAAAGCTGAGATCATCAAAAGGATTGAGGCGAAGCTATGAATAGATGGATGATCTTTCTCTTCCTGATTCTGGGATGCAGCCGATCCCAGCCTGAGATTGCCCTGAAGGATCTTTCCGGCAATACCTACCGCTTCTCCGACTTCAAGGGTAAGGTCGTCCTGGTCGATTTTTGGGCGGTCTGGTGTCCACCCTGCCGGATGTCGATCCCGGAATTGATCCGAATCTATGAGAGATACCATGACCAGGGTCTGGTGGTGATCGGGGTCTCCTTGGATCGTGATCTGAATGAGGTCAGGCGGTTCATTAAGCAATACGATATACCTTACCTCATCCTCTTGGGCAATGAGGCAGTAGTAAAAAAATTTGAAATCCGCTCGATCCCCAACCTCTACCTCTTCGATAAAAATGGGGAAGTCGTTGCCCACCGTATCGGTTATTCTGCGGAGGGGATGGCCGAGATCGATCGAAAGATCCGTGAGATAATTGAAAGAGAATAGCAGAATTGATGTCCTTATCACTGGAGGAACAGGTCGACTGGGGAGCATAGTTACCCGACTTCTCCGGACCAAAGGTTGGGAGTGTCTCTCATTGGATCGGAAGGAGTTCGATGTCACTGATTATGATGGGATGGCCCGAATCATTGAGATCTTCCATCCCCCCTTAATCATCCATACCGGTGGTTATACTGATGTCGATGGCGCAGAACGAGACTGGCGGCAGGCGATGGCGGTCAACTTTGTCGGGACCGAGAATCTGGCCCGGATCTGTCAGAATGAAGGTTGTGAGCTTCTCTATCTCAGCACCGATTATGTCTTCGATGGTGAAAAGGAGAGCCCTTATTATGAGGAGGATGAGCCGAACCCGATCAACCTCTACGGCTGGTCGAAACTCGGAGGGGAGTATGCGATTCTCTCTCGATTGAAGCACTACTATATTATCCGCACCTCCTTCCTCTTCGGCGCCCGGGGTGATTTCATCGATCGGATCCTCACCGGAATCAAAAGTGGCAGACTCTCCTTTGTTCCGGGAAATTTTGCCGCCCCAACCTACTATCCTGATCTGGCCAAAGCGATTGTTGAACTCATTACCACCCGTCGCTACGGTATCTATCACCTAAGCAATCAAGGTTTCTGCAGCCGTTACCGTTTTGCCACTGCAGTGCTTAATCGGTTGGGGATTGATGTCGAGATCATCCCGATGCCACCACCCCGGGATATGGCCCCAAGGCCCCACTATTCTGTCCTCAGCTCATCACGATGGCAGAAATCGGGATTGAAACCACTCCGGTTCTGGCAGGATGCCCTCCATCATTACCTGACTGATTTCCATTGACAGATCTTCTGGTTTTGGTAGAATCGGATATGCGGCGGCGTAGCTCAGTTGGCAGAGCAGGAGAATCATAATCTTCGTGTCAGGGGTTCGAATCCCTTCGCCGCCATGGGGTAGATGGCTGCCGAAGAGAGCGATATATTAGAGGACCTCGAGAAGAAGCTGGGGGAACTGGAGCGGGTCGATCAGGACCTCAAGAAAAAGAAGAAGCAGCTCGACTCGATAACCAGTGAGATTGCCAAACTGACCAAGGAGAGAGATGGTCTGAAAAAGAATCTCTCTTCCCTCCGACATGATCGGAAGAAGATCTCAGACAGTATCAAGAAGCTGAAGGGTGAGATCGGCCATCTTGAGAAGAAGCGGACTTCACTTCGCAATAAGGTAGGGGAACAGGAAGCCAAGATCTCCGATCTAAACGATTCTCGCAAGCAACTCTCTTCCCAGCTCGATGAACTGCGCAAGGATATTGCTGCCTCTACTGAGGAGAAAAAGAAACTGGAAGAAGAGATATCCACCCTGATTACCGATGAGGCTGAGATCAAATCCCGATATGAGGAGTTGAAGGGAGAGATTGTAGAACTGGAGGAGAGGAAGAAGTCTGCTGCTGAGGAACTAAAGGGCCTTGAGGCGGAACGGGATATGATCAAGACCGAGATCGAGGGGCTTAAGGAGAAGGAGGCTGAACTTGAGATACTCAGTAAACAAGAGGCCGAGATGAAGAAGCGGCTTGAGGCAATCCGGGCTGAGATGGAGGAGATGGAGGCGAAGAAAAGGGACTTCGAAAAGTATGAGAAGAAATTGAGCGAGATTAAGGAGACAGTTGCAACACTAAAAAAGAAGCAGAAAGGTTTTGAGGAGGATGTGGACCGCCTCACCGATCTGATCAATGTCAAGAAGAAGGAACTGGCCCTTTTAGAGGATACCGCAGATCAGAAGCAGCAGGAGCTGGCCAATATCGAATCGAAACTTGAGATCATAAAACGGCAGGAGGAGGATGCGGCCAAGGAGCTTGAACGGGAGATAAAGGAGCTTCTGGAGAAACGGGACCAGTTCCAGGCCGAGATGGATCGGATGGCGGAGGAGCGGATTCAATTGGAAGAGGAGATCAACGAGAAGACGATCCGCCTCTCATCATTAGCCGGTAAGATTGAGAAGGAGGAGGCCCTGGAGAAGAACCTCCTGGCCAGAATCGAAAGGAGGCGTAAGGAGCTGATCCATCTCAATGAGGAGCTTGAGAAATTGAGAGAACAGATGGCCCAGCCAGTGGGAGAGACAACCGAGCTGAAAGAGGAGGAGGAGCGGTTGCGCGCACTTATTGAAGAAAGGAAGCGGGAGCTGGCCAAGGTGAACGAGTTGACCAAGAAGATTCGGGAGTCGATCAAATCGGTCCAGAAGCTCCAGGCCCACAAGAACACCTTGGAAAAACAGATTGCCGAGAAGAAGGCAGAATTGGAGAAGTTGAAGCTGTTTATAACCCGGATCAAGAACTCAACTAAGAAGTGAAAATTTGATGTCCAAACCCCCGACTATCGATCGGATCGCCGAATATCAGGGTAAACGGGTGGTTATTAGAGGCTGGCTCTACAATAAAAGGCACAGCGGCAAGATCTGGTTTCTCCTGATTCGTGATGGCACCGGTATCATCCAGGGGACCGTTTCTAAGAAGGATGTCGATGAAGAGACCTTCGAGATCTGCAGTCGGGTTACAATGGAATCATCACTCCAGATCGAAGGGGTGGTCCGTAGGGATGAGAGGGCTCCGGGTGGTTATGAGATCCAGATCGAGCGGATCGAGATCGTTCAGATCGCTCGGGAATATCCGATTGCTAAGAAGGAACACGGTGTCGGCTTCCTCATGGCCCATCGCCACCTCTGGCTCCGATCCAAAAAGCAGGTGGCTATAGCCCGAATCAGGGCCGAGGTGGTGAGGTCAATCCGGGACTTCTTCGATCGGAATGGTTTTCTCCTGGTCGATGCCCCGATCCTCACCCCGACCTCGGTCGAAGGGACGACAACCCTCTTCCCGGTTGAATATTTTGACCGAAAGGTCTACCTCACCCAATCCGGACAACTTTACAACGAGGCCGCCGCCGCCGCCTTCGGTCGTGTCTACTGCTTCGGACCCACCTTCCGGGCGGAAAAGTCGAAGACCCGGCGCCACCTCACCGAATTCTGGATGGTGGAACCAGAGGTAGCCTTCATCGATCTGGATGGACTCATTGAGTTGGCTGAAGAGCTTATCGTCTCAATCGTTACCAGGGTTCTTGAAGAGAGGAGACGGGAGCTCGAAATCTTAGAAAGGGATCTCACACATCTGGAGAAGGTGAAGCGTCCCCTCCCCCGAATCAGCTATGATGAGGCGGTGAAGTTGGTTCAACAGCAGAACCCAGATTTCAAATGGAGCGATGATTTTGGTGGTCGGGATATGACCATTATTTCAGAGCAGTTCGACCTCCCCTTTACTATTCACCATTTTCCGGTTTCCACCAAGGCATTCTATATGAAGGTTGATCGGAAGCGGGCCGAGTTGAGTGAGAGCTTCGACTGTTACGCACCAGAGGGTTATGGTGAGATCATCGGTGGTGGGATGAGGGAGGATGATTATGACCGGCTTCTTAAAAGGATAGAGGAGGAGGGCCTGCCTAAGGGGGTATATGACTGGTACCTCGATCTCAGACGTTATGGAAGCTTTCCCCATGGTGGCTTCGGCCTGGGTCTGGAACGGACCGTTGCCTGGATCTGTGGTATCCACCACTTAAGGGAGACGATTGCCTTTCCGAGGTTGATCGATCATGTCAGTCCATAGACCGAGCTTCAGCGGCCGGAAGGCCTATCAGCACCTTAATATCCTTGCCGGTAAGATCAGAAACCGGATGGCGGGGACGAGGGGAGAAGGGAGGGCCATCCGTTATATCGGAGCTACTTTTCGGAGTTTCGGCTATCGGGTGAGATATCAACGGTTTACAATTACCACCTATCTCCCTTACCCAGCATCGATTCAGCTCCCCACCCGAGGGGTTGTGATCAAAGGCTTTCCCATAGGGCTTTCCCGCTCTACCTCTAAGAGAGGAGTGAGAGGAAAGCTCTACTACTTCGGTGAGGGTGATACCCGTTATCTCACCACCGATTTGAAGGGGAAGATCCTGGTCCTTCCCGCGACCGATTTTGGCTATGAGTGGTTCTCCCATCTCGCCGAAAAGAGGCCGGAGGGTGTGGTTCTGATTGAGCGGACACCGGATCGTGATCCGATTCGGGTCCAGCTGGAACCGGAGTGGCCCAATCGGGGATTTCCCATTATCAGGGTCCGTTATGATGACGGTCTCCACCTCACCAGGATGGTGGGGGAATCTGCCCAGCTCATCTCCCGCTGTCCTGCCCGCCGGGCCGAATCCTGCAATGTTATTGCGGAGCTTAAAGGAGAAGACTTCCCGGAGGAGGTAATAATCATTGGTGCCCACCACGACTCCTCCTGGGAGGGTCCGGGTGCAACTGATAATGGGGGAGGGGTGGCCTTGGTTTTGGAGCTGGCCCGGATCTTTAAGAAGATCGGGTCACGTAGAACCCTCCGATTCATTACCTGGGGAGCTGAGGAGTTTGGGCTGAGGGGTTCGATCGCCTATCTCAGGAAGTTGAGATCGAAGGCAAGAGACCGTATCAGGCTGGTGGTCAATATCGATGTTCAGGGTGTCCTTATCGGCAGGAATGGTGCCTATATCATCGGTCCGGAGGAACTCACCGCCTCGGTTCGGTTGCTGGCCAAGGAGAAGGGCCCTCCTTTTGATGTGAAGGAGGGGATCTACTCTTCCGATGGGATGCCTTTTGCCACCAAGGGTATCCCATCGGTGAACTTCGGTCGGGGTGGCGGCTCAACCGCATACATCCATACCGATAGGGATACCATCGATCACTTAAGTATCGATGCCCTTGAGAATCAGGGTCGTTTTATTGAGACCTGGCTCTACCGCTATGTTGCTCAGGCCAATGTCTTTCCCTTTGCCCGTGAGATCCCGGAGCGGATAAAGAAGAAGGTGACCGAGTATTTTGAGAAGCGTCTTGGGGTCAGGGTGTGACCCTATTGACAGAGGAGGGGATATTGAGTAAAATTGAGCTGGAAAGGAGGTGATAAGATTAGTGAACTCTTAAGTGTTGGTAATCAAAGAAAGGGGGTAGTGATGAGGTTTTTGATACCACTCTCCCTTGTCATTGGTATCGCCTCGGCAGCCTGGATCCCGACCGGTAGTCCGGTGGCGAGGGAACCGGAGTTCGTTGTGCTCGAAAGCAATAACTCTGGGACCATCATCCAGGTAACGGTGCCCGGGGTGATTATTACCAGTGAGAATATCAATGGCAAGGTCTATAAGGTCGTTTCCTTAGCAGGAGAGCTCGCCGCTTTCGATGACAAGGTTGGTCTACCTCAGGTCCCAACGGTTCCCGGGGTTATTGCGATCCCCGATCACTCCCAGCCCGAGGTTGAGGTTGTTGATGCCTCCTATGTTGATATCCCCAACATCCTCTTAAAACCCTGCCAGCCACCGACAACCGATATGGGTGAGACCTATCCCTTCACCATCGATGAGCAGGTCTACCGGACCGACCGCTTCTTCCCGGAACACCGGGCCGAGCTCCTCTATACCGGATACTGGCGCGATCTCTACACTACCACGGTCAAGGTCCTGCCGATTGCCTATAATCCTAAGATGAAGACACTCCGGATCTACCAGAAGCTCACCCTCAGGGTGAAGTACGATGGTAGCTTCCCGACCAAGATCATCGAGCCCGACTTCGCCCGCCTCTATCGTGCCCTGATCAAGAACTACCGCTTCCTCCCGATTCTGGAAGGGAGGACCGATGAGAAGGGCTGCCAGTATCTGGTGATCTGCAACAGCGCCTACACCTCCACGATCCAGCCCTTGGTCGACTGGCACCACAAGCAGGGTCTCGATGTCCGGGTCATCTCGAAGTCGAGCTTCTCAGCTGCCGAGATTAAGGATTCGATCCAGAAGGAGTATAACAGTCATACGCCGGCAAAGCTTAAATGGGTCCTCCTGGTTGGCGATGTCAATCGTGTCCCCACCTATACCGGCTGGGGTGTCCCCTGCTCCGATGTCTGGTATGTCGACTTCGACCTCAACTACCGGGCCGAGGTTGCGATCGGCCGTCTCTCCTGCGATAACACCTCTGATCTAACCAATCAGATCAACAAGACCCTCAAGTTCATGAAGGATCCGGAGATGGGGACCTGGCTTGAGAAGTCGGTCCTGGTTGCGCACAAGGAGCAGTATCCGTATAAGTATTCTCAGTGCAAGCGGCAGATCTTCACCTACGACTACGGCTTCTACAAATATACGATGGATACCCTGATGGGTGCCAAGAGCGGGGTTTCCAACACCAGCGTCACGAACGCCATCAACGAGGGCAGAGTGATCGTCAACTACCGGGGCCATGGTGATGCGACGATCTGGTGGCGGTGGAACAACTATAATCAGAACTGGTCGACTACCGATGTCATGAATCTGAATAACGGCAATAAGACTCCGATCGTCCTCAACATCTGCTGTGTTTCGGGAAGGATCAGTGTTGAGGACTGTCTGAACGAGGTCTGGCTTGAGAAGTATCCCGGTGGTGCGGTCGCCTCCTGGGCAGCATCAGATCCTTCCTATACCACACCCAATCATGCCTTAGATAAGGCATTCTACTGGGCATTTGGTGACAATACCAGCCATGGAACACCCTATCAGCCTCCGATGTGGGATATCGGCTGGGCCGGCAACTTCGCCGACTTCTACATGGTAAACTATGGTGGAGGAGGCGGATCGACCAACTACAAGATGTATCTCTGGTGCGGTGATCCCGCCTTAGAGGTCTGGCGCGGCCAGCCCTCCGATCCGGTCGTTACCCATCCCACCGAGATACCGACCGGCAACCAGAACTTTACCGTCACCGTGAGCGATTCTAAAGCCCCGATCGAGGATGCCCTTGTCTGCGTCTGGAAAGGGAATGAGGTCTATGAGTATGGCTGGACCGATGCCTCAGGACAGGTCACCTTCCAGATCAATCCGCAGACTGCCGGAACGATGTGGGTGACCGCCAGCCCCCATAACTTCAAGCCCTATGAGGGGACCTGCCAGGTGACGGTTGGTGTTGCCGAAGGTGAGTCCTCACAATCGATGGGGATCTGGCTCAAGTCGACCCTTGCCAACCGTGGAGTTGTGATCCGCTATGCCCTGCCCGATCGGGAGACGATGAAGATCAACCTCTACGATGCGATCGGTCGAGAGCTGGTCAGCCGGGAGGTCAAGGTTACCGGAAGCGGCACCCTCACCCTTCCCACCGATTGGCTCTCCAACGGTATCTACTTCTTGAAGGTTGAAAGTAAGACCGCTTCCCTGGATGAATCGGTACTGATTCTTAGGTAGTTAATCTTGAGCCTTGCGGCCCGCCCTTTGGGCGGGCCGCTCTTTGACATATTCGAAATTTACAAAACACTCGAATATGAATAAAGGGAGATATATTATTCTTATCCGACCTTTTTGCCCACAGGATCCAAAGGGCGGGTCTTTATATTAAGCGAGCGGGGTATGAGTGATGAAAGTTATTGAGTGGTTCTCCCATCCCTTGATGTCTGCTTGTGCAATCGTGGACAGGGGGAGGGTGAAAAACCCTTGACTGGGGAGGTATGATGATTAAACTGGTATTGATGTATAGAAAGGGGATAATACTCCTTACTGCCTACTGCATAGTGCTTAGTATCGCCTCTGCCGATCCACCCGGCTGGACCGAGGACCGACGGATCGGATTCCTTCCTGGTGATCACTGGAATCCAAGGGCAGATTGTTGTGGCGATACGGTGCATCTGGTTTATCAACGAAACTGGACTGCTCCAGACACACTTTGGGAGGAGGTATACTATAAACGTTCTACTGATGCTGGTAATACATGGGAGCAGGATATACTTTTGAGCAATAAGGATCTCATCAACTCCATCATGCCCGATATTGCGGTCAAGGGGGATACGGTGGTGGTGGTGTGGTTCGGGTATCAGTCAGGAGTTATTGAGTATCGGCGAAGTCTGGATGGTGGAATATCATGGCTTCCTATTGATACAATAAATAGCTCTTTTAGTTTAGGGTATCCATCAATCGATATAGTCAATGATACAGTTTATCTCTGTGCGATAATGTCTGATACGGGAGGACATCCTGTGTGTTATACTTTTAGTTCAGATGGAGGTGCTACTTGGGATTCGATCAGGCCACTATATCCTCAGATGTTCCCTGGCTCCCGCATCTCGGTCTCCTGGCCTGATGTGCATATTGTGTTTACGGCGGATGATCCTGATTCGGGCAATACCGAGGTCTTCTATATCGGTTCTCATGATGGTGGTCGGACCTGGGATGAGGCGATGATCATTTCTCATCGTGATGATATTGCTGGCCAGATCCCCTTCAACACCTCCTGGCCGGGGGGCACTGCGGTCTCCTGGTATGACTACAAATATTCCCCCTATCCCTGGACCGGGGATATCTTTGTCCGGAGGAGAAATAAGTTTGGAGAATGGTTAGAGATTGATTCTTTAACCACCGCCCATCGGGCGGTCTGGTCGGACATCCTGGCGGAGCGGACTCATCTCCATGTTGTCTGGGAGGATGAAAGACATGATCCGGGTCATAACTTTGAGATCTACTATCGGGAGTCACCGGATCTGGGCATCACCTGGTATCCGGAGGTGCGGCTGACCAATGCCCCCTATCACTCCTACCGCCCGGCTCTGGCCTGTGGGGGCAGGTATCTGCACCTGTTCTGGTATGATCGGAGAGACTATGGGAATAATAGTTGGGGGGTGCTCTATTACAAACGGAAGGATTTAAGCATTGATATAGCT
>QNBE01000084.1 GCA_003645615.1 Caldifarciminota bacterium | reverse complement strand
GTGATAGTCATCGATGGCTAAAATTAAGGGCTGTTTTCGTGCCAGGGCAGAGAAGAGGGAATTCAGAGATAATAAAATCTGTAATCGCAATGCCTTGGGATCAAGATGCCTGATCTTCTCATCGAGTTTATCAGTGAATCGTACCGAGAATAGATAGGCGAGATAAGGCACAACCTCCTGCCAGTTATCCGGAAATATCTCCTTTGTCCCTTTAATTAGCTTATCCTGAATTAACTCGGGACCGTCCATATCGGCGATGCCGAAGATGGTTTCCAGTATCTTCAGGAATGGCCAGTTGGGTGGACAATCACCATGAGGCAGGCAACCACCAACCAGAACCGTTACCGGCAACTTGTTGTCTGATATATATTTTTTTATCTCCTCAAAGAGGCGGGACTTACCCACACCGGCATCCCCGAGAATAACCACCAGTTTCCTTATCGCCTCGGCAGACACCTCACCCTTAGATAGGCCGATGATTTTATCCACCGCATCTCTAAGTGTGCCGAACTCCTTATCCCTCCCGATCAGGGGTGAGGAAAGCCCCTGTATCCCCCGCCGGGGTTCGGGCTTATCTCTGATCTTTACCGGCTTGAAGATCCGGACCGGAATCTCAATCCCCTTGACCGATATTGGTGGTAGCACCTCATATTCGAACAGATATCTTGTCTGACGGAATACCGGCTCCGAAACAAAGATCTCGCCCCGCTTCGCAGCATCCTTCAGTCGGGAAGCTAAATTTACAATATCACCCATCACCGTGTATTCCTTCTTTTCTGGAGAACCGATCTCACTCAATGCTACGGTGCCGCTCGATATTCCGATATGGAGGCCGAGATCGGTCTTCATTTTCAGTCTCTCACTCAGGACCTTATTTATCTCGGGCAAGACCGCCATCATCTCAAAAGATGCCTTTACTGCCCGCTCGGCATCGTCTTCACGGGCCTCAGGGACCCCGAAGAGGGCGATCACCAGATCGCCCTCATACTTGTGAATTATCCCCTTGTGCTTAACGACCACCGGATTTAACCGCTCAAAACAGATGTTGACAAGTTCTGATACATCATCCGGATCGAGCTTATGTGAGAGGGCGGTAAAACCGGAGAGATCAGCGAAAAGAACTGTTACCAGCCGCTTCTCCTCTGAAATCGGCTGGATTGCCATCGGCTCACCGCAATGGCCACAGAACTTCATCCCTGCCGGATTATCAAATCCACACTTCGGGCACTTCATGGGGCTTCCCGCTTCAATACGAAGTCTGCAAGCTTATAATTTCGCAGGATTTACGAATAAATCTATCCACGGTAACCGATGAGTAGAGGAAAATAATCCAGGGCGCGGTTACCATGGAAAAAATTCTTGAATACCAGAAATTCCTCGGCAATTCCTTTCCGATAACAAAATATTCAATCATAGTAACGAGGCCATACCCCAGAAAGAGCAAGGCTTTTAAATAAATGACCATAGAGTAAAATTAGAAGAATTAACAGAATACCACCGATTCGGTAATATTTCCTCTCCATAGGATTTGGAGGTCTTTAATATGGCTAAAAACCACCACCGGGGATAAGGTCTGCAGACATATGAGAATCTCCAGAATAATCAGCCTTATTTACCTCCCGGCCATCTCAATGGATCGATTTTGTGAGGATTTTGCTCGACCTGTCTCTCAATCTCCTCTTTACTCAAGAGTCGGTTCTTGGCCCCGAGGTGCTGGATCACCGATTCGGCCTCAGTGGCACCGATTTCGAGACAGGTCCTAAGATCTTTCCCGAGGATATAGCCAGCCACAAATGCCGCCCCAAAGGCATCCCCGGCCCCGGTGTTCTCAACCACCTCGATCCGATGTGATCTTATGAAGAGGCCCCTATCCTTTGAAAACCCATAGGCCCCCTTGGCCCCATCAGTTATCGCCACTACCGAAGGGCCGAATTCGAGGATCCTATCCGCCATGGCAGAGATACCTTCTCGGTGGGTCAGAAGTTCCGCCTCCTCACGATTGAGGACCAGCACCTCAGTATTCCTGAGGATCTCAAAAAACTCCGGGGGTCTCCTCTCGATGATATAAGAACTGCAATTATAAGCAATCCTGATTCCATTCTCCAGGGCATGGTTGACCAATCGTGCCTGGGTCTTCAACGATTCTCCGAGCATGGTGCAGAAATAGAACCATCGGGTTTTCAATCTTGAGAGATCGAGCTCATCAAACCGGAGTCGATCGTTCATCCTCTTGATAGTGAGGACGGTCCGATCTCTTCCCCGGGCATCGAGGATGATCGAATAGTCAGATGGCCCATCGCCGACCACAACCAGACTCGTGTCGCAACCGAAATCATCAAGGGCCTCAGTAATCATCCCGGCATTATGATCGTTACCGATTTTGGTAAGAACTGCAACCTTGAAGCCGAGTCGGGCCAGGGCACAGCCGGTATTGGTTGCTCCACCACCGGTATCGAAATGGATATTCCTTACCAGATTCTTAGAACCAATGGGAACCTCAATAAAATCCCCTCTGGTAAGCTTTCCTCCGGTGTCGACAAAGACATCGACCGTAGCACTGCCGACCGTTATGATATCAAACATATCGGGATAGGGAGAAACTTATGATCTTCCCGGTCACAACCTCATCCCGGTGGAAAACCTCACCGGTGAAACAATGGACCAGCTTGAAACCACCGGTTTCGACTATCTTAACAAGTTTCCCTACCTCCTCATCATTCATATGATGGGGAAAGATCGAAACCAGGCCAGAATCGCGGATAATTCGGGCCACCTCTAAGAATAAAATCCTCAACTCCTCAGAGGTGAAATAGTGGGAATGGAGAACATCGAAAAAGAGCGCCCGGTCGATTGATCGATCGGCCAAAGGGATATTGAGCTCACTGCCGGCCTCAATCACGAGGATATTCTCCAGCCCAGCCTCATCAACCCTCCTTTTCAGCTCCTCAAGATAGTTGCGATCCTTATCCAGGGCATAGACTCGCCCTTTTCTGCCGACGGCTCGAGCACAGGGCAGGGTATAATTTCCTACTCCACACCCGAAGTCGAGAACGGTATCACCTCTTCTTAAACCGATAAGTCTAAGCAGGTTCTCAACCACCGAAAAGTTGACCATCTCAATCCATGGTCGGATCGCCAACCCGACCGAAGAAGAGGATCTGTCCGGTCTTCTTATGCTGGATCAGGAAGAGAAATGGATGGTCGGCACGAAAGACCGGAACCTCTCTCACCGCAGTAAACTCGACCACCACTCCGGTCGCCGCTGCCGCCTCTGTCCCCTCCTCAGCGACCTCGACATAGGCCTGGTGGATCACCTTGCTGATGAAGAGGTTCCTGGTCCCATCCATCCCCGAGAAATCGGTTGGGGCCAGACCAAAGGCCGAAGGCATCCCCATCGCAATCAGATCTTTACCCAGAAAATACTTCGTCTTCAATTTAAATTTGGGTAGATAGACATCGACCCTTTGATTCCGGAGTATTTCACGCCATTTCTCCAGTTTCTCAATTGTTACTGACTGCTCCAGTTCTTTGAGCCTCCCCTTCTCAGGCAGAAGGATCAGCATCGAAAACTCATCCCCCTCATAGGGGAGCTCCAGGATCTGGACCCCTTCTGTCCGCCCATAGTTGAATCTCGCCTTTTCTCCGGTGAGTCTCATCATCGGGATCTGAATCTTCTTACCAGTATCGGTTTGAAATTCCTCCTTCCGGGTCAACTTCTTATCAAACTTCTGGGCCCAATCCCCTTTGAAATAGATCGCATTGGTTAGGACTAATCTGGTCATCTCACTCAGGGCTCCTCTGGGAATGAGATCCTTGATCTTCCCTTCGGTCTCTCTCTCTACCCAGCGGTTGATCGTCTGCCGCGCCTCTTCCCTCGCTTTAACAAAATCGACCCCGGTTGCCTTACCACCGTAATATCTTTCCACTACCGTGAGATACTCCTTAAGGAAGGGATAGTCCTGCTGGACCCAGAGCGCATTGGCGGTGGAGATGGTATACCCCTCACCCTTCTGATTCAATTGGTTGATCACCCGGGCAAAGCTTGACCTCCTCAATTCTGGATTTTTGGGGATATGAAGGACCGACTCCATCTCAGCAGCGGTCCTTCCTCTTGCTCCCTCATAGGTCATCGAGAGGGCGGTAAGGATACTGTAAGGCGAGAAGAAGATATTCGCTTTGGTACGGGATCGAAGCCGGGCAAAGAGGTCAACCGCAAATTGGTTGTTGGCCTTAACGATAAGCGCAACCCCTTCCGGAGTTGCAGCAGAATCATCCAATCTGGTGGTATGGGAACACATGACGCCCACCACTGCCAGAAACACAAACCACCGAAACCACATTAATACCCCCTTTCCTAAACACCAAGATCTATCCCCTTCTGAACGCTCTCATCATAAAGCCAGGAAACAATCGAAAAATCTTTACATACTCACCCGATTTTATGAATTTTATCACCTGGCTGAAAAACTCACCATATGAAGGGGTATAATTGGTGATTAACTCAACCTTTCCATTTAAGATTTCATTCCTGATGTCTGGTGAATTTATTATTACCCGACCGGCTCCAATCTCCGATAGAAAATGGGCGTCACTACCTGCAACCATCGGCTTTTTATATCTCTCCGCCAGCTTCATCGCTTTCCGGTTCCCATCCTCAGACTGTCGGGAATTAAATACCTCAATAACATCGATCTTCTCCAGAACACTATCATCAAGTTTATGACCTTTATATGGATGAGGTAGCACGGCGATTCCACCCTGACGATGGATCTCTTCAATGACCCCGGCAAAGTTTCTTGCCGTTATCTCCTCCTTCAAGAATAACCCGATAATATCACCGATCTCAGTAGCAATCTCAGCCCCAATAATAACAACAAAATCTTTATCGGTATTAATCATCTTCGCTTCGACAGCCCCTTTGATGGTATTGTGGTCGGTGATTGCAATACCGTTTAGACCACGCCTTTTTGCTGTGGCAATTATATCCCTCACTTCACTAATCGAATCAAGGGAATATTTTGAGTGGATATGCAAATCAAAGGTCATATTCTTGGCCTACCATGGGGGAATTTCAGATCTCCATCCTTTAATCGTAATAAGATGGTGCGAAGGGTAGCCAATATCTGGAAGAGGTTCGGCTTCATATCGCTCAAGCAGATATTGGTGAGGACATTCTGATCGAAAAAATCTCTGAAAAAAGATCTGATCGCCTTCGGATTAGCTAATAGGTGAAGGATGTCATCAGGGAAAGGCCACATGATTCTTATACCAACTTTATAATCCATGACTGGTTCAACATCCCCTTCAGTAGCCATCCTGACCAGAAGATAGGGAAAATCGACCCCGGAAAAAATCGCCAGATCTAAAGACCCCCAGAATTTGGGATTGATCTCCATCAGTTTATACTTGCCATCTCTCGAATCCTTTTTGAACTCGGTCATGGCCACCCCATGCCATCTTAACCCTCTCAATAGTTTAAGCCCCAGCGTCATCAATTCCCGATCGTAGATACTTACCGCAGCAGTACTAGGACCTCCCGTGATCGGATATTCCCTGATCCTTCGGTGCATGAAGATCGCCCGTGGCTCTCCCCTATTGAATAATGCGAAGAACCCATAACCTTCTCCTGGAATGAACTCCTGTATAATGGTGTTAGATGTGTCGATGCGCCTCAACTCTTCAAGGGAATTAAGATACCGGATCTGACCGGATTCCCTTACCCCTTTGGCGACGATCGGAAACCGGTCTATCTCCTGGATATCCCTGTAGGTCCTGGGTATGGCAATCCCAATCTTCTGAGCAAAGTTCATCGTCTCATCCTTGTTACAGGCGATCTTCATCTGCTCCCAATCAGGAATCGGCAATTTAGTCCTGTCTGCGAATAGATCCTTATATTTGGAGAGGACCGTGGTGGTGAGGTATCCCACCGGCAGCAAAACATCTATCTGATTATCCTCGACATAATTAGTCAAGAATCGAATAAACTCCCTCTCATCCCGGGGATGAGGATATACCACTCTTTCCCGGCAATATCGGGAATAGAACGATTGCGCGTATTTTGATGAGGCCCCAGCAACGATATAATAACCTCGCCGCCCCAGACTCCTTATTGCTCCCAGGGTATGCTTATAACCGGCATCGGTGATCAAAATCCTCATCTCACTCATAGAAGTTAAAAAAGTTATTATCCCGCCACCATCGCCAGATCTCTTCGGCTGATGTCATCCAGGCATTTTGCTGCTCACCATATTGTAGTATCTTCTCATAAAATTCCAGTGACTCATCGACCATGTAGGTATTATGCCATAGGATAGTAATCACACCATTGTATCTTTTGGTAACATCAATCAAGGTCTTTACAAGCTCCCAGGCGCTATTCCAGTCTAATTGCATATAGTTATCAAGTGTAAAATCTGCAATGGTGAGAGGAATCTCCAGAATGTCTACGGGTTTTGAGGAGGATAAATTGTAAGGTATGAATGGATGGCAAATACCGTTTCGAAATCCAATGTGATCTACATAGCCGAAGGTTGTATCATACTTAAACCCGGCTGCTTTCAATATCTCCCAGGTTTGAGGAATCCTGAAACGCAGATAATGATTTCGGCATCCTAAAACCTCTCTACCGATAACCGTTTCTAAACGACGCTTCTCCTCTTTAATCCTTTTTATAGAATCATAAGCTTCATACCCTCCGTGCAGACCAACCTCCCAGCCGCTCCCAACAATAATCCTCAAATCATCTTTTAACTCCTCGATCTTGAAGTTAAAATCAAAATCGCCTCTTTCTAAGGCGAGGAAATAAAAGCTCGATTTCGCTCCGTATTTTCTCTCCATCTCGATAATCTGTGAAAAGTCTGATAAATAATTCAATCCTTTGCTTAATCTACTCAGAAGGATCTTTAATGATCTTTTGAATCGTCGCTTACATAATGTCCGATATAGCTCATAGCCCATTTTCCGTAGGGGATAACGGACAAAATCGATATCGTGGGTCAGGCAGATCGCAAATCTTCTTTTGTCGGGATAAAAAACATCAAGTCCTTTCCGGATCAAAAATCCTGAGACCCTGGGATCCCATGGGTCTCGAACCCTGGAAAAGGAATAACAGAATCTCTGATGTTCATCCAATCGATGTGAATCATACTCCTCCTTCTTGGTAAATAGATCCCAGATCTCACTATCTGATTTCAAAATACTCAGCAAGCTGGCTTTACTGTTCGGCCTCATTCCGGACCGTATATCCGACCGCTTCGATCTCCCTCCTTATTGTCTTGGGATCGACCTCCCCGCTAATGCCAACAATCTTCTTATCGAGGATGATCTCCACCTTCTCGACACCGGGCAGACCACGCAGGGCCTGCTCGATTGTCATCTTGCAGTGCTTACAGGTCATATCAGGAACATAGAAGCTATATCTCATCTCCCCCCCTGCTTGGCCAGAACGGAGATTGAAGATGATCAGAAAAAGGAGCAAGAAGGTGGCAATGAGCTGGAGTAAGTAAGGGGGGCGACTCCCGGCCGGACCTGACCACTCAAAGGAGATGCCTCGGGTCAGGAGATCAAGACCCAGCCCAAAGCCAATCGCAATCAGAATGATGGCGGAAAGATAAAGTATCAAGACCTTCCGGCCCATCTTCTTCCCGACAAAGGCGAGGGTGATGGTGTTGGTGGCCGGCCCCGCGATGAGAAAGGCGAGGGCAGCACCGGGCACAAGGCCCTTCATCAGGAGGGCAGCAACAATTGGGACCGAACCGATCGCGCAGACATAGAGCGGGACCGAGATGGCCAGCATCAGCGGATAGGCGATATAGGGGATCGAAAGATAACCCTGGGCGATATCCTTCGGGATCAGGGCAGCAATTACTCCGCCGACCAGTATGCCGACGAGCAGGGTCTTACCGATATCCTGAGGAAGGACCCGAAATCCGTAGCTGAGTCCTTCCCGCAGCTTCTGCAGAACCGGAAGCTCAGCATGGGCCCCATGGGTAACAGCCGGCCGGAACTCCTCCCGGAGAGTAAAATGGATGAGGAGTCCGATCAAGATACCGGCAAATAGGGCTGCCAAGGGGCGGGCGATGGTAAATGCCATCCCGAGGAAGGCATAGGTGACGAAGATCGAATCGACCCCGGTCGTTGGGGTTGAGGTCATAAAGGCCATGGTCGCGGCCTTCGAGGCCCCATCTTTTCTGATTCCGGCCGCAATCGGGATAACTCCACAGGAGCAGACCGGAAGTGGGATACCGAATAGGGTCGCCTTCAGGACCGGTATAAGACCCGATCCGCCCAGATGATAACGGACGAACTCCTCACCGATAAAGGCATGGATCAGACCGGCGATCAATAGACCCAGAAGGAGCCAGGGGCTGACAATGAGAAACAGCCGCCATATTTCAAGACCTACACCCATCACCAGATCGATCATGATATCGGATTAAGACTCCGCCAGGCCTCACCGCTCATAAGGATGAGGGTGTGGAATAGCTGTCGATTTTCCGCCTCCGTAATCCCCTCGGTATATACCTGGAGTAGAACCTCCTTGAATCTCAAGAGCTCTCGCCGCCGATGGAACCGATCCACCGTCATCGCTGTCAGCCAGATCAATTCCAGGGCGCGCTCATAACACCTCCGGGCCTCATCATCATCCCCAACCATGAGTCTCTTCTCCGCCCTTAAGAGCTCGGTTCCGATCATGAGAATCTGTTGGGCAAAAGTGAATTTCTGCCACCGTTTTTGGGATAGTTGGCGGTGGTATTTAAGTCTCATAATCAATTAGATCCCAAACGATCTCGGCAATCCTCTTCCTTAGCGTCTCATCATCGATCTCCATCGAATAATTACCCAGTGATGGTCTGATGTTAATCAATGCCACATACTCGATGAAATTATCCCTCTTCTGAAAAGGATAGAGATTTATCCCCCAGAGGTCTTCCGGTTCCGAACCGTCATCAATCAGCAACGCTTCCAGATCAGCATGAAGTTCAGCATCCAAGGCCATCAATCCCCTTCTCACATCCACCACCGCCTTCACCACTGTTGCAAAGGTTCTGGTGTAGTCCTGGATCAATCGACTTCGGCCGATCTTCTTCCGAACAATCTCCATCGATCCTACATCACCTGCTCCACCTTCTTTACTTCCGGAACCTCCTCCTTGATCCGCTGTTCAATCGCAAGTCTCAAGGTGAAGGTGCTCATCGGACATCCGGCACAGGCACCGGTCAGCCTCACCTTCACCACCCCATCCTCGGTGACATCGACCAGCTCAACATCACCGCCATCGGCCTGAAGGCCGGGTCGGATCTTGTTGAGCACTGCTTCCACCTTATCGCGCATCATACCTCCTTAACCAATCTTGAGCACACCGGCCCCCTCCATCTTACCCTGTTTAAGGATGTTGAGGGCCCGATTTGCCTCTATTAGTGCGAATTCCTGAACCTTGGGCTGGATCGGGATCTCGGCGGCGAGGGGAAGAAATTCCAAAGCGTCTCTTCTCGTCACATTGGCCACGCTCTTCAACTCCTTCTCCCACCAGATATCGCGGGCATAGTCAAACTCCATAAGTGACTCCTTGTCCCGATCCTCCTTCCGGATCGCATTGATGACAAATCTCCCCCCCGGTCTCAACACCCCCATCCCGAAGACGATCGGCTCCCAGGCCGGGGTAAAATCGATACCCCGATCGAGCAGATCGGGTGGCTTTTCACCGGTGGCACCGACCCAGTCGGCACCGAGACTCCGGGCCAGTTCCTGATGGGCCTTTTGACCGGGACGGGTAAAGACGAAGACCTTCGTCTTGGGATAACGGTATTTGATGATCTGGATCACGATATGGGCCGAGGCGCCAAAGCCAAAAAGACCAATAATCTCACCGTCCTCAAGTCCGGTGAGCCTCAGGGCCCGATACCCGATCACGCCGGCACAGAGGAGGGGGGCAGCCTCAAGATCGGAAAAGCGATCTGGAATGGGATAGGCAGAGTCCTGAGGCACCACCATGAATTCGGCATAGCCGCC
>QNBE01000083.1 GCA_003645615.1 Caldifarciminota bacterium | reverse complement strand
GTTGTGGAGCAGGCCGGAAAGTAGTGATGCCAGGATATGTTGATCTTGAGGATGGTCGATATATGTTGGGGCAGGAACTTCTTAAACCCGGCCAGTTCCATCAGCCGGCCGATATCATCGACCACCGTCTCCGGTCTGGTGAAAAGAACTGCAACCTTCGCCTTCATGGCCTTCTGCTCTGGAAAAACTGCCTCAGCTCGGTCACAAACCTCTTAAAACCACGATCATGTCTTGCAAGAAGTGATAAGCTTATCTCCTGTGCCAAAAGATCACCATATTCCGGACCAGAAAGAAGAGAGCCCACCTCCTTCAGGGCCGATCCCAAAAGTTGTTTATAATATGCCTTGCCGCGTTTCCCTTTCTTACAATGATAGGGGGGAGGACTTAATTTTAAATCGCGACCCACTACTCGTTTAAGTGCTTTTGTATCAATAAGGTACCACCGCTCAATATAAGGATCAGGTATACAGCCCAATAAACAGACCTCCGGAGATAACGTCTTTGCTGATCTTTTCACTTCTTTTAATCTCTCCCGATAATCTTTACAATCAGCATCAACCCCCACAATCAGGAGTTCAAAATTCCGTTCCTTTTTCCCCAGTTTTAAGTCCTTAACAAAGTTCTTAAAGTCTCGCAATGCGCGAGATCCCCCTCGCGCCGAGCGAACCTCATGGGTTACTCTCACACCAACTTCACCGGCAATCCGATCAACCAAGCCGGTAATCAGTGATTCTTGAGCCCGATCTTCTAAAAAATAGATAATTCTGATCATCCGCCTAAATCACCGCGAATCATGCAGTCTGAAAGAGCACTGAGAATATTTCTTCTGCGGTAGAGAGGACCGTAGGAAGAAAATGGCTTCAGAAGCGAATAATTATCCTTTTTTTCACACACCATTAGATCCCCATCATCGAAATGTTCGGCAAATAGTGGTGAATGCGTGGTGATAATAACCTGTTTCTGGTGAAATTGAGCCACATTCTTTAAAAGATCAGCGATCATCCTCAACCTTGGTGGATGGACACCATTCTCGGGTTCCTCAAATCCGATGAGGGTGAGAGAATTTCGAGGATGGATCGCGGCAATCAGTCCTAACACCCTTAGAGTCCCCTCAGAGATCAGCCTTGAGGAGAAAGAAAGTCCATTTTCTGATATCAACAACGTCAACCTGCCTTCCTTCATCATCCTTACATCAACTTGAGGATGCCTGGGAATCAGCTTTTGAAGTGTAAGATTGAGATTCCTAAACTCATCAGGATATCGTTGTTTAAGTGTATTTATAAAGGCGGCAAGATTCTCACCTCTTGACCCAATCCGCTCTATCTCAGAGATAGGCACATCTTCTCGCATTAGAGCCCTGGGCTCCAAGTAGTAGATGCACCACCGTTCCAACTCCTTTTTGAGCGCAACAACATGAGGGTAATGCGGTTCATACAGAGGTGTAGATACGATTGTATAATCCAGTCCTACTTGGAAATGTATTGGATGGGCCTTATGTTCCATTCGCAGGACGAAATGATTTTTCTTCCGTTCCAGAAAAGGGGAACGGCTTCTTTTTATTTCGCCATTAGACCGCAAGGCATATAGGGCCTCATCAATCACTCTCAGATGGCCAGTCTTAGGAAGCATCTCAATTACTAACCGGTACCTTAAGTAACGTTCTTTCACCATCCCACGCACCTGCGATCCCTTCTCAAGTCCGCTCCTCTTCTCCCGCACTAATCGGTTGACTTCATTTATAGTTGAATCGGAAAGCTCAACATCAATCTCAAATAAGCAGCTAAGACATGACTTACTAATCATCCTTTCAAATCCTTCATCACCATAGAAAAAAGTTTCCAGAGGAAGTCCCCGATGATCCTCAAATGCCTCCTTGAGATTCTTTGAGGTTACTGCTCGTGAGATAAAGTAGAGTGCATCCAGAAAGTTACTCTTTCCAGATGCATTCGGACCTATAATGACTGTCACCGGTTTCAAATTTATTTCCAAGGTCTTAAACGATTTATACCGCTCGATCTTCACTCGCCACAACATGCTTTACTCCCACGGAAGATCTTAACCGTCGTGGAAGAATTGTCAATCGTTGGATTCACTCAGGAATTTAACCGCAGGCTTGATAGAAAACTTGGATTGATTAAGATATGATATGGTCTTCAATTTCCGACGATCCTTTTTTCTCAAGATCCCCTGGCGGATGTGCAGCCTGATTATGCTCGTCCTCTTCTTCTATGAACTCTATATCAAATTCTATCCACCCCTCCCCCCTATCCTGGCTGGCCTTTTTGTCTCCCTCCTCTTTGATGCCATGGCCCGGGCTAAGGTAGAGATCCAGGCCGGTCAGATCCTGATCGATGTGGGTATCCTGGCCACCCTTACGATCCCCTTAGAAATAGTGGAAAGGATTGATCTTGTCGACCATCTCTTCCTTCAGGGGGTGGGAATCCGGGCCTGTGGCCGGGGAGAGATCGGGATCATCACCAACTGGGGAAAGGCGGTCCGACTCCATCTCACCACCAGACACCGGCTCAACCTCTTCCACCTCCTCCCATTATCCTTTGAACGGATCCGCCTCTCCTTAGAGGATCCGGGAAGGTTTATCGAGGCTACCCGCCACTATCTCCGGGAGGTGGGGAAAGGTTCCCGATAATTCCGCCAGTGCTGGGCATATTCCTTCAACCGTTTATCGACAAGGTAGTTTATTGTCCCTTCTGGATATTTCCCGTCCTCTAACTCACCGGCCTTCATCCCGGTCAGGAGTTCGATCCCCTCATCGATCGTCTCGATGGCATAGATGTGGAATTTACCCTCCCGGACTGCATCGACCACCTCCTTCTTCAGCATCAGATCGCCGATGTTCTGCTTTGGGATGATCACCCCCTGGGTCCCGGTCAGCCCCTTTGCCTTGCAGACAGCAAAGAAGCCTTCGATCTTCTGATTGACTCCACCGATCGGCTGGATCTCACCCTTCTGGTTGACCGAACCGGTCACGGCAAGATCCTGCCGGAGTGGGACCCCGGAGAGGGCGGAAAGGAGGCAGTAGAGCTCAGCCGAGGAGGCGGAGTCACCTTCAACCCCGGAATAGGACTGCTCAAAACAGATGCTCGCCGATACTGCCAGGGGCTTGTCCTGGGCATACCTCTCCCTCAGGAATCCGGAGAGGATGAGGACCCCTTTGGAGTGGATCCGACCTGAGAGTTCGGCCTCCCGTTCGATGTCGATGATACCGGAGGATCCTACCGATACCTTGGCCGTGATTCGAGAAGGCCGGCCGAACATATAATCACCCATATCGATAACCGAGAGGCCATTCACCTGACCGACGACCTTCCCTTCGGTATCGATCAGGATCAACCCCTCTTCGATCATCTCCTGGATCTTCTCCTCGATCAGCCTTGACCGCTCGATCCTCTCCTCAATCGCCCGATTGACATGCTCCACAGCAATCTCGTTACTCTTCGCCTTCTCGGCCCAGAAGTTTGCCTCCCTAAGCACATCGGCGATGAGATCAAACCTGGTGGTCAGCTTGGTCTTCCTCCCCGCCTCCCTCATCCCGAATTCAACAATCCTTGCGATCGCACCCATGGTGGGAGTCAGGGTCTTCTCCTCCTCACAGATCCGGCTGATGAGCGAGGCATACTCATTGATCGCATCCTCGCTCACATCCATAACCTCATTGAAATCCGCCCTCAGCTTGAAGATCTTCCGAAAGTCGGGATCGAACTGATAGAGGAGATAGTAGAGATAGGGCTCACCGATCAGAACCACCTTGACATCGATCTCGATCGGCTCTGGTTTCAGGCCACTGGTGGTCAAAAGATAGAAGGGATCGAAGGCCTGGATCTCGACCTTCTTATTCTTCAATGCCCGCTTGAGGGCTGGCCAGACCCCTGGTTCTAAGAGGACATCGCGGACATCAAGGATGAGAAAACCACCATCAGCGGCGACCAGTGAGCCGGTCTTGATCATGGTATAATCAGAACGCCACTGGCCAGGTTGAATCATCATCCTTTCGATCGTCCCGAAGAGATTCCGGTAGGTTGGTGAGGTCTCATAGATAACCGGACCTTCCTTTGTCTCCGCATTGTCAACCACCAGATTGATCCGGTAGGGGCGGTGGATCTCTTCAACTGCCGACTCAACCTTCTCCTTTTTCTTGAAGACCTCGATATTCTCCAAGAGGTGGCGTTTTACCTCTTTTAGGTAGTCGGTGACCCTGGGAATTTTATACCTCTCGATCAACTCATCGACCCGATGTTCGATTAGTGGTTTGATGAGGGTGGTATCGAGCTCCTTCAGCTTCTCCGCTGCCTCCTGCTCAATCTTCCTCGTCTTCCGGAAGGTCTCCTCCATCTCTTCAGAGAGTTTCTCGTAGATCTCTTTTAGTCGCTCCCGATCCTCAGGCCTCATTCTACCTTCTTCAATGAGTTTATCGATCTGATTGAAGTTGACCGGTTCCCCGGAGATCACCGGAAAGAGCTCGGGCTTGGCAAAGGGACCAACCTGAACCTGGACAATGGCAAAACCATTCTCCTTTACCCGATTCTGGAAGGCCTCAATAATCGCCTGCTCCTTCTTCTTATAGCTCTCGATCATCTCCTTCCGCTTATCAAGATACTCCTGGCTCTCAAATGCTGCCGGTATCCGTTCGATAAAATAGTCGATGAGATTGTCCATATCCCTCTGGAACTTCCGGCCCGATCCAGCCGGGAGCCGGATAAGGATCGGCATATCCGGATTGGCGAAATTGTTGACATAGCACTTATCATCCGGAATCCTTTTGGCCCGCTTCGTCTCTTTCAATAACCTCCGGGTAATCGTCTTCCTTCCAGTCCCTACCGGTCCGGAGACATAGATATTATAGCCCGGTGCATCGATGTCGAGCCCTAACCTCAGGGCCTGGACCGCCCGATCCTGACCAACGATTTTAAATTCTGGCGTGACATCGGTGATACACTTGGGATCACAATGCCAGTAGAGCTCTTCCGGCTTCAACTCCTTCATAGATCCTCCTTCTTTTCAGATTCTATGGACAGAGCCCTTTTCGTCAACAGAGCGATTTTCGTCAAAATTAATCTTACCGAAATGGGATTGGTTACTCAAAATTGTGTTACCAGGATTCGGTCTTGAAAATATAAGTCCTCCCGGGTAAGAAAGGCGAGCTGTCCGGGTGAGACACTGGCATCGGAAATACCTGATCCATCTCACCAACCGCACCACCGGAGATTAAACAGAAACTCCGCCACCGCGAACCCGGTTATATGGAGATCGATCTGGTGCACCATGGTGACTACTGCCATACCCTCACCGGCTGGACGGTGGCGCCTGAGGCAAAAAGGCATCTTCAGCGGATCCATCGCTTACAGCAACTCCTTGACCAGCAGTATCAAGAGAAATATAGTCTTAAGTTGGAGGTAAGTTAGCCATGATCCAGATCGAAAGATTAACCCACTACTTCCAGAATCATCAGACCATCTAATTTTGAGGAAAGGCGGGCGACCGAATCCGGTTGACGGCAACGGGTTGGTGATTAGATTTTATTCATGATGGCAGGGGTTGATGAAGTGGTTGATGGCTAAGGCGATCCGATTGGCCCAGGAAGGAAAACCAGCTCCTAATCCCAAGGTCGGAGCGGTCATCTATAAAGATGGTCGAATTATCGGGACCGGTTATCATCGAAAGGCCGGTTATCCCCATGCTGAGGTGATCGCAATCCGGGCTGGAGGATCGGCCTGCTCAGGTGCAACACTGATCACCAACCTTGAGCCCTGCTGCCACTACGGTCGCACCCCACCATGCACGGATCAGATCATCCAGGCGGGTATCAAGAGGGTAGTAATCGGCATGATCGACCCCAACCCGCTGGTTACCGGAAAAGGGGTGGCGAGATTGAAAGAGGCCGGGATTGGAGTTGAGGTTGGGGTTGAGGAGGAGGCCTGTGAGAGATTGAACCGCGGTTACATCAAAAGGCTCGAGACCGGCCTCCCATATACGATTGTGAAGATCGCTTCTTCCTTGGATGGTAGAATCGCCACCCTTGAGGGAGAATCGAGATGGATCACATCTCACGAGGCGCGCCGCTATGTCCATCTTCTCCGTTCCAAGGTCGATGCGGTGGTGGTGGGGATTGGGACCGTGCTCTCCGATGATCCCCGGCTCACGGTCCGCCACCTTCCGGGAGAAAATCCAGCCCGGATTATTGTCGACCCTAAGCTCAGGATTCCGGATCAGGCATCGGTCTTAGATGGTTCGGCCCCGACCTACATCCTTTCCCAATCTTCTGGAAAGAAGCAAAACGGTGAGGTAATCACCCTCACCGATTTTCATCCGGAGTCGATCCTGAGGAGAATCGGTGAGCTGGGATTTAACGAGATCATGGTTGAGGGTGGTGGAAGGATCTTCTCTTCAATAATTGAGTCAAACCTCTTCGATGAATTGATTATCATCTATAGCGGAAAGATCATCGGTTCCGGCATCCCATTTGCCCGATTCAAGATCGCCAGTCTGGAGGAAGCTCTCAGGGTCGAGATCGTTGAGGTAAGGCAGATCGGGCCGGACCTTCTCCTTAGGGGGATCAATGTTCACCGGAATCATCGCTGAAGTCGGAAGGATAGGAAAGGTTGTCCGGGGTCAGATCCAGAGGGTGACAATCGAATCGAGATTGAGGTTTAAGATCGGAGATAGTGTCGCGGTCGATGGGGTCTGTCTTACCGTCGTTGATCTCGCCCCATCCTCATTTACCGTTGAGATAAGTCAGGATACTGGGAAGCGGACGACCTTGGGGGCCCTTAAGACCGGTGATCTGGTGAATCTGGAACCGCCGCTCAAGGTGGGTGACTATCTGAGCGGCCATTTCGTCACCGGCCATATCGATGCCGTTACCAGAATTGTTGCCAGACGCCGTTATGGTAATGAGTATCACTACCATTTCCAGATCCCAAAAGGGGGTGAAGATTATATCATCCCCTTGGGATCGGTGGCAATTGATGGCATCAGCCTCACCATAAAGGAGATAAGAGGTCAGATCTTCACGGTCACCATCATCCCCGAGACGATGAAGCGGACAACCCTTGGTGCCAAGAGGAGGGGGGATCGGGTCAATATCGAATACGATCTCATTGCCAGATATCTGAGAAGATGGACTTTGAGATCGTAGTCTGCGGTGCTGGACCGGCCGGTTCTACCGCCGCCTATCACGCTGCCCGAGGTGGTGCTTCGGTCCTGATCATCGATCGGAAGGAACATCCCGGTATACCGGTCTGCTGTGCCGAAGGGGTTTCCCGGAGTATGATCAAAGGTCTGGTTGAACTCGATCCGGATTGGATCTCAACCCGGCTCCAGGGGGGGAGGGTGATTGCCGGTGATGAAACGGTAGAGATCAACTACCCTAAGGTTGGCTTCATCCTCGATCGGGAACGATTTGATCTCGGCCTCCTGAGGCGGGCGATCTCTGCCGGAGCTGAATTCATTGTCGGTGAGATAACCTCAATAACCGAAGACCATCTGATTATCAATGGCAAGAAAATCCACTTCCAGATCCCGATCCTGGCCGATGGGGTGGAGTCCCGTCTTGCCCGGATGCTCGGTTTCGATACCGGCTTAGATCTATCCCAGGTCCATAGCTGTGCCCAGTTCCTCATCACCGGGATTGACCACCCTCAGGATCGGGTCAGCTTCATCCTCGACCGGGAGATGATCCCAGGTGGTTATGGCTGGGTCTTTCCCAAAGGAGAGGGCCGGTTTAATTTCGGCCTCGGTATCACCCCCACCCTGAGTGAGAAATCGGCACTCGAATGCCTCCTATCCCTTAAGGAAAGATATTTCCCCGAGGCCGAGGTATTGAAGCTCTCCGGTGGAGTGGTGCCGGCCAAGGTTCTTAAAATAGAGAAATCGGGCCTATTCCTGATCGGTGATGCCGGACGTCTCACCGATCCCATCTCGGGAGGAGGGATCGCCAATGCGATAAGGTCAGGCTGGCTGGCTGGAAGGTATGCCGCCCGGATGGTGAAGGGGAAGGCCGATATCCGCGGGTACTATCGGGAGCTACGCCGGGTGGTGCTGGATGAGATCCGATTCCATGAGAGGATCCGTTCCATCTTTCTGAAACTCAAGAATGAGGATTTTATCGAACTGGTCCGGGTCTTGAAGAAGATCTATCAGGACAGGAAGGTAGACGATATCAACTCAAAGGAACTCGTTTTTAAGATTCTCAGAATTTCTCCCCGCCTCTTCCGTATCGGTCTCAGGCTTTTAATCTGAGGATCCGGTAGTATCCCTTCTGCCGGCCAAAGTTCCTTGAGATGGAGGGTCTCACAAAATCGATGAGAAGTCCTGGTGAGTGGTAGAGGAAAGGGGCGAGCTGGGACGCAGGGATCAGTTCCGGATAGAGGGACCGGAAAAAAGGATCCCAACGCCCGGTCAGAATCATCCTCCCGGCTGCTAAAGCGGAAAGGATCCCGGTATAGATTCCCGCTCCGGTGAGGGGAGAGGCAAAGCCACCGGCATCGCCGATGAGGATCATTCGACCCCTTATCCGTTCCTTCTTCTCCCAGATCGGATAGCGATAGCGATATCCCTTTCCCTCCGGTCTCAATCCCAGCTCTTCAGCAAATGGCTCAAGCCAGAAGTTGGGATCGCCAAAACCACCTGCCCCAAAGGCGATCGTCTCCTTTTTGGGCCAGAACCAGGCATAACCAGGACCCGGCCCAATCCGGACAATGAGCTCATCGCCCCTCCCTGATATCTCAAACTCGATCGTCCGGACCCATCGGTGAAATTCTAACCCCATCGCCTTACGGACCAGGCTTCCTGCCCCATCGGCGCCGATCAGATATCGAAATTCATAACTTCCGCTCTCAACAACAACTCTATCGCCATCGATCTTTTGAGCCGGTTCGAATCTTATCTCACATCCGGCCCCGCGGGCCCGGTCGAGCAGGAAGGTATCGAACTCCTCCCGTTTTACCGTGAGGATCGGCCGGGCCAGATTAAGCCGCCATTCCCTCCTCCCCTTCTTAAGCAGGATCTGATCGAACTTTCGTTCGTAGGGAAAATTTCCCACGAGATCAAAAAGAAGAGAGGGGACACCACCGGCACAGACCTTATATCGGGGAAATCGGCTCCGCTCCAGGATCACCACCCGGATCCCATTTCGGGCCAGATAACGACCGAGGGTGGCACCAGATGGTCCACCCCCGACTATGATAACCTCGTTTCTGATTATCTCCTTAAGAGCTCCCGATAGGGGATCAGCCTCCGGAGCCGGACCGGATGGCGTAATTTCTTGAGTGCCTTGGCCTCGATCTGTCTCACCCGCTCTCGGGTAATGTTAAAGATCCTCCCCACCTGTTCCAAGGTCATTGGATGGCCGTCCCTCAGGCCGAAGCGGAGTCGGATGATCTTCTCCTCTCTCCGGGTGAGCCCTTTAAGAACCTCATCGAATCGATCCTTCAGGATCGAAAGGGCAGCCCGTTTGGTCGGCGAGTCGACCTTGGGGTCAGAGATAAAATCGGAGACAAAACTCGACTCCTCATCATCGATCGGCTTGTCGAGCGAGATCGGGATGAGCGAAATGTTGTGGGCCATCTTCACTTTCTCGATCGGGATGTTGAGGTAGGCGGCGATCTCGGCCGGGGTCGGCTCCCGCCCATTCTTCTGGACAAGCTCATAGATCGCCTTGGAAACCTTGTTCATCGTGTCGAGGACATGGGCCGGGACCCGAACCGTCCGGGCCTGATCACCGATCGCCCTGGTGATCGACTGCCGGATCCACCAGGTGGCATAGGTGGAGAACTTATACCCCTTCCGGTAATCAAACTTCTCCACCGCCTTGATCAGACCGTTATTCCCCTCCCCAACCAGATCGGAAAATTCCAGACCGCGATTGGCGTAACGCTTGGCGATCGAGATCACCAGCCTCATATTCCCCTCGATCATCCGCTTCCTCGCCTTCCCGATCACGCTCTCCCAGTTCTTGATCACCGTGAGCATCTGGTGGCAGTCGACATCATAACCGCCGAATTCGGCAACGAGTTTATTATAC
>QNBE01000082.1 GCA_003645615.1 Caldifarciminota bacterium | reverse complement strand
ATTCGGAATCGTGGCGGAGGTCTCACTACCGTATCCCCATGGCTCATCCAGACGATGAAGCGTTTTGGCAGGCCGGTAAAAAGTGGTGAGTCTTCGATCTCGATCTCAGTCCGACCGTACTCCCTCCTTCTGGTCCCAGCCACTTCGCCACCCAGGGCGGCAGCGATCAGCTGCATGCCGTAACAGATACCCAGGATCGGTATTTTGGTATGGAGGAGATCCAGACCGATCTTGGGACCACGTCGATAGATCGATCCCGGCCCACCGGAAAGGACGATCGCCCCAGGGTTCTCAGCAAGGATCTTTGAAGCGGGAGTTCGACAAGAATAGATCTCACTATAAACCTGAAGCTCACGGATCCTCCGGGCGATAAGCTGGGTATACTGAGAACCGAAATCGATGATAAGGACTTTATTTTGTCTCTTTGAGCAACCGCTGGGCATGAGTGGCGATCTCCTGATTACGGGAGCTGGTGAACTCCTTTAACCGCTCCCGGCCTCCGCATCGTGCAATTGCATCAAGAGCGAGAAGTTTTGTCTCGGTGAGAAGCTTTCCTTTAAAGAGGGGAGAGTCCTTTACCACTCGGACGAGTGGTTCAATCGCTTCCTCGGAGCCGATATTGGCAATCGCCCTTATAACACCCCTGCGGAACTCCTCCTCCTCCTTATCCGGGATTGCTCGTTTTCGTTTGAGCAGGGGTATCAATTTGGGGAGTGCCTTCCGGGCCATCGACTTCGGCAGATAAGTGGCTGCCTTAACGAAGATCTCATCTACCTCCCCATCCAGGATCTCCATTAGATAACCCGCCACCTTCTCTCCGCCGATCCGGGCCAAACTCTCAATCGCCTCCAACCGAACCTGACGGGATTTATCCTTTAAACACTTTCCAATCTCCTCAACCGATTCGTGGTCCCTGAACTCACCTAAGAGGGTAACGATATTCCTCCGCACGTACCATCGTTCGTCCTTTATCAACTCTCTTAAAACCGGCATCAGATCCTCCCGATTGACCCGCTTCAGAATGTCGATGATCTTCATCCGCACACCCCGGTCCTCCACATCACCAAGGTAGTTGAGGAGTGGCTCAACAACCCTTTCTCCAAACTGTAGGAGGGCATCCCTGGTCTCGTTATAGAGACCCGACTCCCAGAGTGCAGAAAAGAGGACCGAGAGGTGCTCGATATTGCCAAGTTTACCAAGGATCGTAATGGCCGCTTTTCGGCGGGAGGTGAACTCATCACCAATCCGAGAGGCATGGCGGATGATAATCTTGTTGATCAACTCGCACAATGTCTTGGCATTCTCCTCCTCGCCAATTTTTACCAAGCTTCCCAAAATCATCTTAAAATTCCTCTCGTCCGATTCGACATCAGATGTTGCCGAAAGCCGATTTATTCCCATCCGCGCGGTATCGATCTCTCCATTTCTTATAAGCTTCACAATCACTCTTGTTATCCCGACAATCCCTCTCCTCCTCTTCTCCGGGTCCTTATCCCGGAGCAAGGGATAATACGACCTCATCTCCCCTTCTAATCCTTTCTCCTTCTTCTTCTCCTCAGCCTCCTTAGGGGCAAGCCTTTCTACCAGTTTCTTGTAGATCTCCTCCGTAAGGGTATCCTTCAATCGGGGCATCAGTTCTGAGAGGCGAGGGCCGGTCAGTTTTTTGAGAATGAGGATTACATCATCGGGAAGATCGGTCTCCTCACTCGCCCGACGGGAGATAAGATTGACCAGATCGTCATTGGACATGGTGGTGATGATATCGCGGATCGTCTCCGCCAATCGTTCATTCTCGGTCTTGATCCGGGCCAATTGGGCCTTGACTGAAGGGGAGAGATTTTCTAAGGCCTTGGCCAGAAGCAGAGAGTATTCACCCCAACTCTCCTCACCATAACGCTCAATTATCAAACGGCTGATTCGTTCCAAAGCCCTAACTACCTTCCGGGACTGAACGATCTCATTATCACCCTTCTCAATCCCAATAATCTCAGTCAGGAATTTTATCGATGCCTCCTCACTCATTGATTGAGTGAGTGCCTTTATAAACTCCTCCAGGTCTACCTTTTTGGTGGTCTGGACCCCGCCTTTGATAATCCCATATTCAACCTCATTCACCCTTATCCCTTCAATCCCATGATCCTTAACCAGTAGGACGATGTCGCCATAATTCTCAAGTTCCTCCCTACCCATCCCCATTACGGTCAGAAATGCCTTGAGCTCGGCCATGGTCATATCGTCCCGGAAGGTAACGCTCCGAACATTGAGTTTATGAAAGCTGGAGAGCATCGCATTGATTGCCGGAATCTTCTTGATATCGAATTTTTCCTCCTCAAAGAAGATGATATTCTCAAGCACATAGATGGAGAACTCATCGGAGTAGTTGAAGATCTCCTGAGCCAGATCATAGATCCGGCCCAGGGTGGCATCTAAGGAAGGGTGACCACTTGGATACATCCTGGAGATATTGATTCCTATCCCGAGATTCTTAATAAAATCGGACTTGACTCGACTCGGTATCTCAGCCATCTCCTCCCCTCTTGAGGCAGTAATCCCTAACCTCGGAGATCCCCTGTCTCATCATCGATTCGCAGAGCCTCGGTCCAATTGCCAGACCGGGTTGGCGGAGAGACTTCTGAATTCTTGCCACGCTGAGGAAGATATCACCGAATATCAGTTCTCGCTCCACCCCCCCTACCGCAATCCGGGCATACTCCGCCTCACCTTCTTCAATGCCCACCTTCATCCCGAAGCTCTTGCCAAATGCCTCAAGCTTAGTTAGATAGAGGCCGCACTCAAATAGGCGCCGATAGTCGAAGGGGCGGATACCGAATATCCCCACAACCTCATCACCAATGAACCGGTAGATAAGACCGCCCGCCTCCTCGATCTTCTGAGCTGCGTTGGTAAGAACCAGTTTGAGAAAAGAGAAGGCGACCTCCGCTTCCACCCCCATCGTCAACCTGGTAAATCCAGAGACATCGGCCCTCAGGCAGGCAATCGTCACCCGGCTCAGTTTCAGATCGGTAAGAATCTGACCACAATAGCCACAATAATTATGGGCACCGGTCTTGTTACCGCAGGCCGGACAGATCATCGTTTGGTTGCTCCCCGATACTCCGGAATCGTCCTGATAAGCTCACCAAACCGATCCGGACCACTCACCAGTCCATCCAGTAGTGCCTTGCATCGGTTATGATATTGACGCCGTTTAGGATCATTCTCGGGCAGACTCTCTCCCAGCCAGAAATAGGCCCGGGCCAGATAGAAAGGAAGTTGCAACCTTTCGGCCAACTCGAAGGCCTTAGTTGCCCAGTGTTTCAGGTTCTCCCGATCGAACTGGGCTAAGGAAAGATAGGTCTGAAGAATAAGAGGGTTCTCAGCCAGATCCCTAAGCACAGGGATGAGCTTCTCAATCTCTTTGAGATTCTTGAGCGGATCGGCAAGGAGATACTTTACTCTGAGGACGGCCTGAGCCCTCCTCCCTTTGATGAGAGGAAGAATCTTCCCGATCGACTCAGATAGGTCATAATCAATACTGCCAGATATCCGCTGGGCCAGGAGCCGATTGATTCCGGCTTCAACCTCAAACCGGATTGCATTTATTCTTCTCGCTTCGGAATAGGACCAGTAGAGTTCGCCCTCGGCTAAGGTGTAGGCATTGAGCATGGTATAGATCTCGCCCAGAATAAGATGATAGGTTATCTGGAAAAAGAGCGAAGGATTGCTCTTGAGCCCCTCTTCGGCATACTCGTGGGCCTTGGTAAAGTTGCCCAGCTCTTTATGGAGAACGATAAGATTGATGAGGTTATGATGGATAAGCCCCTCACTCTGAGCACTGTTGAGGGAGAGATTGAAGTAGGCCATCGCCTTCCCATAGTTCTGATTTAAGAAGTGGAGATAGCCGTAGAGGGCCTGGGCCGAAGCGGTGATATCCCCCTTCTTGGGGGCATCCCTCAAAATCTGCTCCAATGTCGACCGGGCCCGATCTGATTCACCGATACCGATCAGACCCTTGGCCAGACTCACCAGAGCCCAGAGGCGAGCATCCTTCAGCTGCCATCGACTGGCAATTGCCACCGACTCTTCGGCCATCTCTGATAAGTTCTTGTAGTCACCAAGATAATCGAGGATGCGGGTAAGATTCTCACCGATGTCGATCCTCATCTTCCGATAAAAGTTGTCACGAGGGTTGAGGATATCGAGATAGTCAACCGCTTTAAGATACAATTCCACGGCCCGATCAAGCTGGGAAAGAGAAAGGGCCTTATCCGCAGCCAATTTTAGATAATAACTCGCCTTCTCGTAGTTACCACCCTGACTGAAGTGATGAGCGATCACCTCGGCATAATTATAGATCTTATCATGGTAGATCGATTCCAGAATGCGGCCCAAACGATTATGGAGGTCAATCCGGTCCTCATAGGACATCATCTCCGAAGCGACCTCTTTAATGGTCTTATCGGTAAAGCTGAAGAGGTTATCCGAGCTCTTGAGTAGACCAGCATCGATTAAGGCGACCAGTTCCTCCTCAACCGGACGGTTGATAAGGGTTAATAACCACTTGGGTTCAAAGCCCTCACCCGCGATAGCGGCGGCAAAGAGAGTCTCCTTTAGATTCGGCGGCAAACGATCGATCTTTTCGATAATGATCTGACGCTGGAGATAGTCCGGATCCTTGACCAGATGATAGAATTCCGGATTCTTTAACACCTGAATCGTATAATAGGGATTACCACCGGTGATTCGATAGAAATCGAGCTCGGGAGGCTTATCTTTGTAGAAAACCTTGACCAGTTGCTCTACCGCTTTTCTGGAGAGAGGCTTCAACTCGATCTCATTAAAATCTCCCACCTTAAGATCCTTGATCATCAAATCCGACTCATAGATGAGGAGGAAGAAGACCGGTTGATTCACCAGTCTCCCCTTGATTACCTTTAAAAGCTCCAAGGTGCCGGTGTCGATAAGATGGGCATCCTCGATAATCACCAAGAAGGTAAAACGGCGAGCAAGGAGGTTAAGGATCTCGACGATCGAGCCGTAGAGATCGCCGTAGTCGGTGAACGGCATCCGGTTGGCAAAGGGAACCATTACCGTCCTCTGATGGGGAGACTTGAGTCCGAGCGACTCGCTGAAGAGCGTCGCCTGAACCTTTATCTCACCATTGGCAAATTCGAGGATCTGATTGACCAGTTTGGCCAATGGTTTGAGGAACTGAATCGGGCCCGAGGTGTTACAATCGACCTCAAGGATGACGGTCCCATATCTCAGGGCAATCGCCTTGATCTCCTCCTTCACCTTCGACTTCCCGATCCCGAATCTCCCCTTGATCCCGCACCAGATCGTCTTCCCCTGCATTGAGGCGTTAAAGAGCGATTTGATCTTCTCAATCTCTACCTCTCTCTCCAGAGTCGGAATCTGCCAGAAGAGGGTATCTCGAGAACGAACCAAGCGGAAATTGCCATCCTCTGGTATCAGTTCATATTCGAAACGGCAGTGCTGAGCCACTGCTTCGGTAACAACGATCTCACCGATTCCGGTCTGATCTAAAAGCTTGGAGGCAAGATTGACCGTCTCACCGAAGATGGTCGAATGGTGAGGGGTTCCAAAGGCGGCCAAGAAGAATGGACCAGTATTAACCGCAATTCGGAACCCGCTACCTAAGTTGCGAATCTTGAGAGCGGTATTCAGCGCCCGCTCGATAAAATCCGGTGTATAGATCGGAAGACCGAAGATACCGAGAACACGATAATCGGGCTCGATCCACTCCCCCACCCCTCCATCCTCCTCGATCATCCAGCAGATCTTCTTAGCGAGATTGAGATAGTGATCGGGATCATCAACACAATCTTTGGGAAGACCGACAAAGAGGACCGCCCCCTCTCTCCGCACCCCCCGCATGAGATCGATCTGGTCCTTAAACCGAACCCGATATCCCGCATATCTCAGGATCCGACCACAGTTGGGACAGAAATCGTAATCGGCGGAAACGCTCTCGCCGCAGTTACTGCAACGCTGGGTTACCATTAATGGCGGAAATGCCTCCTCCGAGTAAAGACCATGGCGATCTCATGCTCATTGCAGGCCTCGATCACCTCCTGGTCACGAATCGATCCCCCGGGCTGGATCACCGCCCCGACACCAGCCTTGGCGATAAGATCGATGGAGTCTCGGAAGGGGAAGAAGGCATCCGAGGCAAGAACCATACCAACGGGCTGGGTTCCGGCTTTCCTCAGGGCAATCTCAACTGCCCCTACCCGAGATGGCTGGCCCGCACCAATCCCCACCGTCCGATCCCGGATCGCAAGGACGATCGCATTTGACTTGACCCACTTACATACTCGCCAGGCGAAACCGAGTGCAGCCATCTCGTAATCGCTCGGCCTTCGATGGGTCACAAACTCCCAATCCTCATTGAAATCTCGGTCAACCTCCTGAAGGAGGATACCGCCCAGGGCGGCGGTGATGGCATAAGGACCAAAGATATCCTTGGGACAGGTGATGACCCTGAGTCGCTTTTTCTTCTTGAAGACATCGAGTGCAGCTTGAGTATAAGCGGGGGCAATAATAACCTCGAGGAAGATCCGAGTCAGCGCCTGAGCGGTCTCTTCATCAACCTGACAATTAAAACCGACTACTCCACCGAAGGCGGAGACCGGATCGCCCATATGGGCTTTGGTGTAGGCCTCGGATGCGCTCTCTCCTATTCCAACCCCACAGGGGGAGGTATGTTTGACCACCACGCAGGCTGGTCGGTCAAATTCTAATGCACAACCATAAGCACTATGGGCATCGAGGATATTGTTATAAGAGATCTCCTTACCCTGGTGGATCACGATCCTCTTCCAGAGATCCTCTCGGATTGAGAACCAGGCCTTCTGATGAGAATTTTCACCATACCGGAGTGGTTTCATAGATGAGAGAGGGAGGGCACCATAACGATCAAAACCTGAGCCATACTTTTGAGCGATCAGGCTATCATAATAGGCGACATAAGAGAAGGCCTTCTTGGCCAGCTGACGGCGAAAAGAGAGATCGCCACCATCCTCCTTCAATCGTCTCAGGACTTCGGGATAATCATCCGGGTCGGTCACCACGGTAACCTGGTGATAATTCTTGGCTCCAGCCCGAAGCAGTGATACTCCCCCGATATCGATGAGATCGATCAACTCATCGAGATCCTTTTCAAGGTTTGCCTCAAAAGGGTAGAGGTTGCAAACGAGTAGGGTGATTGGCTCATCTCCTCCCTCCAGGAGCGGTTTGTAGATTGCGGGATGGAGTGTCTTGACCCGTAGTGACTCATCGAAACCGGTCAACTCCTCCACCTTCCGACTTTCAATCCCGTGTTCCTTGAGAAACCGGTGTGTTCCCCCTGTGGCGATAATCTCATAACCCAATTCCCGAAGTCCATGGACAAACTCATCCAGCCCACTCTTATCACTCACTGATATCAGAGCCCTTTTATGCCCCATATTTCTTCAACCTTAGACTATTAGCCAATAGGAGTGGCATCAGCTCTTTTCCTCTGATTCTCCCAATCGAACCGAGGCGACAGTTGAGCTCGGTAAAGCGGGAAAGGCCGTCAGTGGGAGCAAACTCCGAGTTGATGAGTAGAGGAGAAGGGTGCCAGGAGTGGGATCTTAGCCGGACCGGGGTGGAATGATCCCCGGTTATTGCCAGGACATCCGGCTTCGCCTCGAGGAGGATGGGAAGCTTCTGGTCGATCGCCTCAATGATCTCTCGCTTCTTATCAAAATCACCATCCTCACCCGCCTTATCGGTCTCTTTGATATGGAGGTAGAAGAAATCATATTCCTCACGATGCTCAGCAAAAGTCTGAAAGAGCTGAGAGAGATCGGAGCCAGGATTGATCGTCTCCATCCCGACCAATCGGGCAATACCAAGATACATCGGGTAACTGGCGATGGCCAGGGCGCGGAGTTGAAATCGCTCCTTAAATGTCTTCAATTTGGGATAAGTGGCAGCACCACGAAGGAGGACATGATTGGCCCGCTTTTCACCCTTAAGAATCTTATTGCTCAGCTCAACGAATCGATTTATGATCCGGGCGGTCTTTTCTGCCTCGGGGATGAGAGGCCGTGCTTCGACCATCTCCTTGCCCGACTTCTGAGGATCGGCATCGGTCACACCTGCACTGAGGCCTTCCCCATTGAAAACGACCACAAAGCGATGCTCCTTGCCCGGTTTGATCCTCACCTCGACATCCTCAATCCGGTCAATCTCCTTCAACCTTTCACAGAGCCTGACGGTCTCTTCGGTCGGTATTCGACCGGCTCTCCGATCAACAACGATACCATCCCTCTGGGTGGCAAAGTTACCTCTGAGGTAGAGATCGTTTTCCCTCACCTCAATCCCCACCCCCAATGCCTCGAGGAGACCCCTGCCGATTTGGGTCTCAACCGGATCGTATCCGAATAGCGCGAGATGGCCCGGCCCGGAGCCCGGTGTGATACCCGGACCGACCGGGTCAATCAAGCCAAGGGCAGAGGACTTAGTCAGCCGATCGAGATTCTCGGTCCGGGCCGCCTCTAAGGGGGTGGGTGAAGGGATATCACCGAGTCCATCAATTACAAGAAGACATATCTTTCGATCGCTCTTGGTAATCAGATCATCGATCATCAGCCTTCCCAGACAAAAGGTTCTTTATCGGTCAATACTCTCCCTCTCTTGATTAGTTCATTAAAGTAGGTCGGGAGAGTGAATAGGGCATAGTGGAGATCGCGATTATAATAACGGAGCTTGAGCTCTCGCTGGGCAATACGTTCATTAAGGAGATCACGGTCAATACTCCTGGGATCATAGTTCTTGGAACCGATGATGAAACCCCAGGGCCAGTGGAAGGTGGGGACGACAACCTGATAGGGAGCAACAACCGGAAAGATGCGCCGGAGCGTCTGAATCAGACTGACAAAGAACTGGGCATAGAAATGGACGGTGGTTCCCGCCTGACAGACCAGAATCCCATCCGGAGTGAGGATCTCATTCACCCGTTGGTAGAACTCTAAGGTGAAAAGATAGCGGGCCGGTGAGTCCTCAATTGGTTCGGTGAGATCAGAGATGATACAGTCAAAACGTTCGTTGGTCCTTTCCACCCATTTTCGTGCATCTTCAAAATGGAGCTCTGTTCTGGGGTCATCGAAGGCCCCATTGGACCAGGTTGGAAGGTAGCGGATTGAGGCATCGACGACCTCCTTGTCGATGTCGACCATCACCGCCCGTTTGACCGGGTGTCGGAGGACCTCACGCAGGGTCGCCCCCTCCCCACCCCCGATAATAAGGACCGACTCCGGTGCGGGATGGGTAAGAAGGGCAAGATGCACCAGCGCTTCATGATAGATGAACTCATCGCACTCAGCTGACTGGAGCCTCTGGTCTAAGAATAGACAGCGACCGAGATGGGTCAGTTCCAGAATCTCGATATATTGGTAGGGCGTCCGCTTCTGAAAAATGTGCTCTTTTACCGAATATAACCACTGCTGGTCATCGGAGAACCACTCGACATACCATTGCGACTTCGGCATATAGAAATTTACCCGAATAACCGCCTCTGTCAAGCTATCACGATGCTGATTCTCTCTACCCTTTTATCTTGAGATTCAGACTTACGATTCATTTCGGTGGTTGTGGTATTGGAGTACTAATGGTTTCTGAAGCTGGGGTGGGAGTTATCAACCTTTTCGTTTTATCATTTTGTCAATTGACTAAATGATAAAACTGAGCGATTATGCTTGACCTCCAGGGATTGTCTGGATAAACTATAGGGTAGGAAGGAGGTAGAAATGGTAATACTACTTTTACCTCTGGCGACATGGATGTTCACACCCTGGGATAGTGCCCCTACCCCCCCAAGACCGAAGTAGACTTCTCCCGGGACCGATTCGTGGTCCTTAGTAATACCTTAAATGGTGTGGAGTATCAGGACACCACGGTCAACGGCATCACCTACCGTCGGTTCCGATTTCCGGATTGCTATCTCCCGCCGGAGAAGGTGCTCATCGGCAAGCCAGAACTGCCTGCGGTCCGGGTCCTGATTGCGGTTCCGGACTCGGCCGAGGTGGTGGT
>QNBE01000081.1 GCA_003645615.1 Caldifarciminota bacterium | reverse complement strand
CGACAGCCCTTTCCCCTACGGACGATGGGGAAGAAAGGAGGTAAGATGTTACCAATCATCATCTTCAGTCAGATCCTCTGGATCGATGAGATCGTGGTCACCGCAACCCGTTTTCCAGATCCGATTCTTAGGGTCCCGGTCTCGGTGGCGTTGATCACAGCCAAGGACTTCGAGGCAGAATTCGATCTCGTCGGAGGCCTCTCTAACTATGCCGGCATCATGGGTTACAGCTATGGCTACGGCTCCCTGAGTACGATCGGACTGAGAGGGCTACCTTCAGACCAGACCTTGGTTCTGATCGATGGGCTGTCGGTAAACTCAATCGCCACCGGGGTTGGTGATATCTCGTTTATTCCGGTTGATCTGATAGAGAGGGTCGAGGTCGTCAAAGGCCCGGCTTCAAGTATCTATGGGGGCAATGCGACTGGCGGTGTCATCAATATCAAACTGAGAAGAGATAACTTCATCAAGACCGGGATCGGGAATAATGGTTTCTGGGCGCTCCACACCTCGGGTTCTGTAGGCGAGCTCTTCCACGTTCTCGGAGGCGGAACTCACTGGGATGGTGATCGAACCAACGATGATATGAGCCGATACTTCATCACCGGTGGGGTAAAATTCGGAGCGATAGGTCTTGACCTCCGCTACGGCGAGAAGCGGTTTGGCGTTCCTGGTCCTGTCCCCGGCGATATCATTCCGGAGTTCGGCGATTCCACCGCCAGCGCAATTGGTGATCGTGAGTTCGACCAGAGGATAATCCCGAACCTCCAATTCTCCTTCAAACCCCTCCCCAATGTTTCGATCGCGAATAACCTCTATCTCAACTACACCAGGATAGATTTTCGAACCTACTACCGTAATTATTACCCATCTTTCCCGGCACTCGAGAACGATTACTATCGGATGGCAACAGTGGGTGATGAGGTGATTACCGGGGTGGATTTTCCTTTTAATAATCGGCTTAGTATCGGCCTGACTTATGACTATGACACCCTCGACTGTAGGATGGTAGTCGACAACGATTCGACCAAGGAGCGGGTATCGAAGCTAACCTGGCAGAAAGGCAACCACCGGATCGGGATCTTCATCGAGGACCGGCAGACGATCTCAACGGTTGACCTCTTCTTTGCACTCCGCTATGACCGGGATAAGAGATTTCCGGCTCGACTGTCACCAGCTGCGGGCCTTTCGATACTCCTGACCGACCGGATCAGATTACGCACCCATTGGGGCATGGCCTACCGGAGACCCACCTTCAACGACCTCTACTGGCCCAATGCTGGCAACCCCGATCTTATCCCGGAGACCGGTGTCGGTCTTGAATCCGGCTTCGACCTCTTCCTGCCCCATGATTTCATCCTCTCCGTGACCGGATTCTTCCGGAAGGTGACCGATAAGATCGCCTGGGTCCCGACCGGAAGCCTCTGGTCCCCCCAGAACATCAATGAGGCGAGGAGCACCGGTGGTGAGATGAGTATCACCGGAAGGGTCTACGATCTGATAAACCTTCGCCTCGACTATACCTATCTCAACCCGGAACAGATAAACTCAGAACCGGTCTACTACGACACCGCCACCAACACCTACCAGCTGGAAGAGAAGAGAAGACCCCTTATCAATACCCCGAAACACTCGGCCAGACTGAAGGTTTCGGTCGATCTTGGTCGGGTCCGGACCGGGCTCTCCCATCGGTATATCAGTGCAAGGCAGAACTACTATCTCGACTATTCCAACTTCCCCGAGATATCTTACCGGAAGAAAGTTCTGTCTCCGACCGGAAATACAAACTTCTTCCTCGCCCTATCCTCGGGTAACTTCGACATCTCCTTCACCATCATAAACCTCCTCGATCGGAGAGATCCGATTCAGTTCGGAAACAGTATCGATGATCAGGATTATCCCAGACCGGGGCGGTCGTTCCGATTCGAACTGAGCCAGAGGATCTAATCGATCTTGACTACTCCCTTATGTTATGATGGGATTTGGGTATCACTGCGACCAAAGACTCCACCCGGCCGATGATGATGAAGAAATGGATGTTATGCAGAGGATTGGGGGGTATCGCCGCTAACGGAACCACTTCCGACTAACATCGGTGTGGTGGATACATCCACCTGACAGGGGCAGGACCAGTAGTAGCCTCACAGTTCATCTCCCTTTCTTTCTCTTTAGAGCAAGCAGTCTGCGGTCCACCTCATGGAAAATCTCATTTCTGTGGATGCGCGACTTGGGATGATATTCAAAATGGCCGAAGGTTACTGAACATCGAATCTCGCGATTCTTGATCCGGAAGAGATAGTTGGAAAATACCTCCTGAATACGTTCTCCATATTGTCTCGCCTCCTCTTCGCCAGTATCGGGGAGGATGGTAACGAACTCATCACCCCCCCAGCGGGCGATGATATCATGCTTACGAGAACCATCCCTCAAGACGCGAGCAAACTGGATCAGGACCCAATCTCCCATCCTATGACCCAGCTGATCATTAATCATCTTAAAATTGTCGATATCAAACAGAACGATCGAAAATCGGCCGTTCTTCTTTTCTACCTGAGTCACCCCTTCGGTAAGTTTCTGTTCAAAATATCTCCTGGTGAAGAGAGAGGTGAGGGGATCTTCGATTGAGAGCTTATAAAGGATAGCATTGGCTAAGCAGAGTGAGATATGCTTCGTCAGATTTTCTAAAAGGATCATCTTACCCCGGGAGAGGGGTAGATCGGGAATGACCCGGAGCGATCCCAGTGACTTCTCTCCGGTCGAAAGATTGAGATCAATTGCCTCAGAAGAAACCTCCTCACCCTCAGAAACCCGGGTGCCATCATAGCTCTTATGAAGAAAGATACGGTGGTCAGGAGATTCCAGAACAATTGCTACTTTCCGGGCATTGATGAAGTGGAAGACCTTCTCAAGGGCGGTATCGATCAGGCGATCCAGATCGAGCAGACTTTCCAGCTCTTCGGTTATCTCATTCAACTCTTCCTCCTCCTGGATTCTCATCTCAATTCGAGACTGATATTTTGACATCTGATTACCAATGATTGAGAGGAGGAGAATACTCATAATAAGGGGAAGGGTGGCGATGAAGCCATGAGCCTGATAAAGCATTGCCATTGAGATCCCCAAGGGATAGATAAGAATCTCAATCAGGTCGCTCTGGAGAGCCTCCTCTTTAAAATATCGTTTCAGATCGTAACGCTCCAAGAAACGGCTGAATGCGAAGAAGATTTCATTCAATCCTACCAGAAAAAAAGCAGCAAAGATACCCCTGATAAGGGTAGGATAGGGTTCAAATAGAGAGCCGACCAGAAGATACATGATGCTATAGACTCCACCATTATAAAGGCCCATCTTTAATGACCCAAGAAATCCAGCTTGATCACCGCGATAGAGAGAGGGAAATCCCCTGATGAACCAGACCAAACTAATCGTAAAGAGAGAAGTGAGTGCAGCAATAACCGGGCCATATGTGAGAAGGAGGAAAAGATAGATCACAATTTCAAATGAGACGATCGTATTCTTTATGGAGACATAATATCTAGCGGCAATGGCCGCAACGGTGAGAAGGAAGATAAGATCCAAAAGAGGAGGAAGAGGAGGCCTCTCGGTTAAGAAGAGGGCAAGCGGTGCGCCCAGACCAACTGCAATAATCAAATATTCATAATACCGGCGCAGCCTTCCTCTCATTGTAGAAATTATCGCCGATATCAGCCGATTGTAAAGTTCATCTTTTGCTAAAATCTGAAACATAAAAGATGGCGAAGATTTGATTCTTTTCAAATTGGTTACAGTTTGAAATATTAAGGAGGCTCGGTCCTGAGAAAAATTTCGATTATTCATTATTTTTTTCTGGCATCGGTTTGCTATGGGGTAATATGATAAGGAGGTGTGCGATGCCATGGGGTTTTGGTCGAGGTTTTGGTCGATGGTTTGGTTTCCCCTACTGGGGCTGGGGAAGGGGTAACCCCTACCCATTCTGTCGTTGGTTCCCCTGGCTGCCAAGATGGTGGTGGGCATCCCCTTATGCCGCTTCATATGCCTCCACCATTCCTTACTATTTCGGCTACAGCCCTTGGTATTATCCATGGTCTGGTTCTCCCACCACAACTTCGACTCGGTAAGGAGGTAATGATGCCTTTCGGAATGGGTCCATGGGGTTGGTTTGTCTGGCCATATCTCGCCCAATGGATGGGATATGGTTATCCATTGTTCGGTGGTTATCCTTGGTATGGAGCACCATATCCTGGTTATCCCGGATACGGGACTCTGTATGGCTATCCGCAGATGTCAAAGGAAGAAGAGATCTCCATGTTGCGAGAGCAGGCAAAAACGCTGAAGCAGGAACTCGATCGGATTAACGCTCGAATAAAGGAATTGCAGATGACAGAGCGGAAGGCGAAGTAGGAGGAAAAGTGGGACACAGATACCGTTGGTGGTACCGGATGACCGGGTTGCCCGGATGGATGAGATTTGGATTCAGCCCGGGCTGGCTGGGCTGGAATCCATACGGCATGGGACCTGCGGCGCATTATTTTCGTACCGGCTACTGGCCGATCCCCCAGATGAACTATCTCTGGCAGAGCGGACAGGTCCCCGGGTTTCCAGCGCCTTACGATCCTTGGGGCGCAGCTGCATCTTCTCCGGAGCGGGAATTCGAATTTCTCAAAGCTCAGGCAGAGGTGCTTGAGGATGAATTGGAGGGGATAAGGAAGAGGATTGCCGAACTGGAAGGGGGTAGTGGATGAGAGTGGTGGTTACGGCTAATGGTAAGGATTTGAGCTCTCAAGTTGATCCGAGATTCGGCCGATGTCCCTACTACATATTTATTGATCCAGAAACGATGGAGTTTGAGTCGGTGGAGAATCCCAATGTGACTGCGATCGGAGGAGCTGGTATCCAGTCAGCGCAGTTTATCGCCAATCGTGGCGCTCAGGTTGTCCTCACCGGAAGCTGTGGGCCAAATGCCTTCCAGACCCTTTCCGCGGCCGGGATAAAGGTCATCGTCGGTGTTGTTGGCAGTGTCGCAGATGCGATCAATCGTTATAAGCAGGGGCTACTCCAGCCCGCCATCCAGCCCAACGTCCCTCCCCATTTTGGATCCGGACTACAACCAGGACCTGGTATGGGTCCAGGGATGGGACGAGGAATGGGCAGGGGGATGGGGCCAGGTATGGGGTTCGGGCCAATGGCTCCCCGAGCAGGCCCCGGGATGATGGCCCAGCCCGACCCAGCACAGGAACTTGCATTCTTGAGGCAACAGGCTGATATATTATCCCAGCAGATCGAGTTGATAAATAGAAAGATCAAGGAGATCGAGGGGAAACTGAAGGGTAAATGAAGGATACTCAGATTGAGGATCGGATAAAGGCAACCTTAAATAAGGTAAGAATCCGTCTCATGGTCTTCAGCGGGAAAGGTGGTGTGGGTAAGAGCACGGTCGCGGCCAATCTCGGTCTGGCCTTAGGTGAAGCCGGTTATCGTGTTGGACTGCTCGATGTTGATATCCACGGTCCCAATCTCCCCAAGATCTTAGGAGTCGAAGGCCAGCGGATGGCCGTAATCGGTGATAATCGAATCATGCCGGTGATCATCAATCGCAACCTCAAACTCGTCTCGATGGGATTTCTCTTAGAGCGTGACGACCTACCCGTGATCTGGCGGGGACCGCTGAAGATGAGAGCTATTCAGCAGTTTCTCAGTGATGTGGAATGGGGTAGCCTCGACTATCTGGTTGTCGATTCTCCACCGGGGACCGGTGATGAACCCCTATCCATCGCCCAGATGATACCGGCCACAGGTGCAATCATCGTTACTACTCCTCAGGAAGTCTCCCTGCTTGATTCTAAGAAGGCGATCTCCTTTGCGATTAGACTTAACCTCCAGATCATCGGCCTAATCGAGAATATGTCCGGGTTGATCTGTCCCCATTGTAAGAAAAAGATAGATCTGTTTAAAACCGGAGGTGGAGAGAAGTTGGCCCGGGAGATGGGGGTTCCTTTCTTGGGACGAATACCGATAGATCCCGAGATCGTTGATGCGGGCGACAATGGCCTCCCTTATATCATCGAAAGACCAAGTTCAGAAGCGGCTCGGGCGATGCGGCTAATCGTGGATGGGATTCTGAAACGGATTGGCTCATGAAGGCGGCCATAGCCACAGAGGGAAGCAGGGTTGCGCAGCACTTCGGACGATGCCCCCATTTTACCATTGTAGAGATTGAAGGGGGATCGGTAATAAGTCAGGAGAGGGTTGTCAATCCCAGAGCTGGGCCGGGTTCACTGCCTCAATTTCTAAAAAGTCAGGGTATTGGTTTGATTATCTGTGGCGGTATGGGGGAGAGGGCTCAAGTCTTCTTCAAGCAGATGGGGATCGATATCATCCTTGGGGTTACCGGAACCATTGATGAAGTCGTGGACAATCTTACCGCTGGTAAACTTAGTGGCGGAAAGTCGCTCTGCCCCAAAGGCGGAGGTGAAACAGTGGAGCCATGCGATGGGAAGGAGGAGAGATGAGAGGACAAGGCAGAGGCCAGGGCCACGGACCGGGCCGGGGCCGGATGGGAGGTCGAGGTCTGGGCCCGGGTGGTTCCTGTGTCTGTCCAAGTTGCGGGTATAGGGTCATCCACCGACCTGGTCAACCCTGTTCTCAAATGACCTGCCCCAAGTGTGGTTCTCGAATGAGAAGGGGGGGATAGATGCCGATCTATGAGTATGAGTGCCTCAACTGTGGCAAGAGCTTTGAACATCTTCATAAAAGGGTCGGTTCAAGGCCAAGAGTTTCCTGCCCACATTGTGGTAGTAAGGATGTGAGGCGGGTCATCTCCCGACCGGGTATGGTCAAGATAGAGTGGGGTGGAACCTGCTGTGGGAGATCTGAGCCCTGTGATACCCCACCCTGTGCTGATGGAACCTGCCGACGCGAATGATTGAGATCGATCCGGATCGGTGCGTGGGCTGTGGAAGATGCACTCAGGTATGTCCTACGGGTGCAATCAGACTCAGTAATGCTCCCGATCTCCAGGCCCGTCTCGATAGACTCAAGGGTGCGATTGAAAATCTCAAGTTCCGACTCGACCAGCTCCAGAAGAGAATGTGATCCCGATCTTCCTTCTTCTTGGAGGAGCCATGATCGATGAGATAAGGATAGCCATCGTTTATGATAATTATCTTACCATATCAGGTCTTGAAAACGATTGGGGATTTGCGGCTTTTATTGAGGGAGAGAAGATAAAGATGCTCTTCGACACCGGCGGTAATGGTGAGCTCCTTTTAAGGAATATGACCAAGATGAAAATTGATCCCAAGAGAATCGAAAAGGTTTTTCTCTCACATTTTCATGGCGATCATACCGGTGGCCTCAAGTCGATACTGAGAGAAAATCCGAACCTCGAGGCCTTTGTCCCCAAATCTTTCTCAAAGGATTTGAAGCAGGGCTACCGTTATCGAGAAATCAGAGAGTTCTGCGAGATTATGCCCGGGTTTTATTCTACTGGAGAGATGGGGCGAGCGGTAATCGAGCAAACTCTCATCATAAATACATCCAAAGGGCTACTCATAATAACTGGATGTGCGCATCCGGGAATTGTTGAGATCGTCAAGAGAGCAAGAGAGAGGTTGAAACGACCTATCCATCTCGTATTGGGAGGATTTCACCTTTTCAGTTCCGATGAGCAAAAAATAAGGATGATTGCTACCGAACTCAAAAAGATGGATGTGGAGAAGGTTGCTCCTTGCCATTGTAGTGGTGATAATGCAAGGAGAATCTTCAAAGAAATTTTTGGGGATGATTATTATGAGATCGGGGTGGGCTGGTCGGTCGAGGTCCGATGATCATAGCGGTGGCCAGTGGAAAAGGTGGCACTGGAAAGACAACCTTAGCCACTAGCTTAGCCCTCTCTTTAGAGAACGAATTAACTTTCTTAGACTGTGATGTTGAGGAGCCCAACGCCAATTTTTTCCTAAGGGTGCAGGTGGCGAGAAAGGAAGAGGTTTCGATACCGGTACCGGTGGTAGACCATAGCCGATGTGATCTTTGTGGTCGATGTAGTGGGGTCTGTGTCTACAATGCGATTGCGGTCCTACCAGAAAGGGTGCTTGTTTTTGAGGAACTGTGCCACGGTTGTGGCAGTTGTGTTTTTCTCTGCCCAAAGCGGGCAATTGTGGAGAAGGAGAGGATGATTGGGGTGATCGAGGCGGGGAGCCGGGGAGCGATCGAATTCATCCAGGGGAGGTTAAATATCAAAGAGCCGATGGCCACGCCACTAATCCGGAGGATGAAACGCCTGGTCAGAAAGGATCGCATAACCATAATCGATGCCCCACCAGGGGTTTCCTGTCCAGTTATTGAATCGGTTAAAGGAAGTGATTATACTATACTCGTGACCGAGCCGACACCATTCGGCCTTTATGATCTGAAGCTTGCAGTAGCGATGCTTGAAGAGCTGGGGATTCCTCACGGCATCGTCATCAATCGGGATGGGATTGGTGATGATTCGATCTTGCAATTTGCCAGAGAGAAAGGGATATCGATTCTTGCCTCAATCCCTTACGATCCAGAGATTGCCAAGGTTTATGCCCGGGGTGGTAGCCTCCTCAATATTATGGGGCTAAAGGATGCGGTGAGGAAGATCTTTTCAGAAATATTATGATGGAGATACTGGTTCACTCCCTAAGCATCACCATCTTTGTCTTCATCACGATGATTATCGTCGACTATATCAATGTCTTAACCCGGGGGAAGTTCAGCAGTCTCATCCGGGGTGGGCGGATTCGTCAATATACGGTGGCTTCATTCCTGGGAGCGACTCCAGGCTGCTTGGGTTCCTTCTTAAACGTCTCCTTCTATGTTCGTGGTCTACTCAGCTTTGGCGCCATCTCTGGGGCGATGATCGCCACCAGCGGTGATGAAGCATTCGTTATGCTTGCCGTATTCCCCGGGAAAGCACTGCTCCTCTTTATCCTTCTCTTCTTATTGGGCATAATCACCGGATTCTTAATCGATTGGGTGGCGGGTCCTCTTGGCATTATTCCCTGCCAAGAATGTAGGTTTGCACCTCTCCACCTCGATGATGAGCAGTGTCGTTGTTTCGACCTCTCTTTCTGGTCAAACCCAACTCGGATTCAATTCATCCGGTTTTTTCTGATCTTTCTACTGGTTGGGGTCATTTATCTGCTCATCAGAGGGGGTGGACCGTCAGGTTGGATGAGGGTTACTCTCTTCTTTCTCCTTAGCTTTGGCCTTTTCCTAAGCCTGACTGTGCCCGATCACTACCTTAAGAAACATGTCTGGGAGCATATCATCAAAGAGCACATCTGGAGGGTGTTTATCTGGACGCTGGGCGCGTTGATCTTTGTCCATTTTGGACTCGAATTCTTCAACTTAGAGCAGTTCATCAAATCCAATCTCGGCCTGGTGATAATCCTATCGGGAATTGTCGGTGTCATTCCCGAGTCCGGCCCCCACCTCGTCTTTGTTATGATGTATAAGGAGGGGATCATTCCCTTCTCGGTCCTTCTCACCTCTTCGATTGTCCAGGATGGACATGGTTTGCTCCCGCTACTTTCTTATTCCGTTAGAGATTCCCTGCTTATCAAACTCTTTAATTTAGTGCTTGGACTCGTGATCGGCGCTCTCTGCTATATATCTGGATTATGAAGAAGATTACCATCGTAAGCGGAAAGGGTGGAACCGGAAAGACGATCGTCACCGGGGCTCTTGTTGCCACCGCATCACTTTCGAGAAGGATAATCACCGTCGACTGCGATGTTGATGCCCCCGATCTCCACTTGATTTTGAGACCGCAGGTGGTGAAGAGGTTCGAGTTTAAAGGCCGCGCCAAGGTCCAGATCGAAGCCGACGACTGCAATCGGTGCGGCAAGTGCCGTGAGGTATGCCGTTTTGAGGCCATCAATGAAAACTTTGTTATCGATCAGATATCATGCGAGGGGTGCCTTTTCTGTTATCATATCTGTCCGGTGGGGGCAGTTAGGACTACCGATCACCGCTCGGGAGAATATTTCATTTCAACTACAAAATATGGTCCGATGGTCCATGCTCAGCTGGGGGTTGCGGAAGAGAACTCCGGCCGTCTGGTGACGGTGGTTAGGAAGG
>QNBE01000080.1 GCA_003645615.1 Caldifarciminota bacterium | reverse complement strand
TCCGGGAGGAGACCAACCTACCGGTCACCATCGCCGAGAATGCTCAGGAGAGTGTTGTGCTCGGGGCTGGAAAGGTCCTGGAGAATCTCGACTATTTCGAGAAGGTTCTGCTGAAGACAAAGTGAAGCCAGCCATCCCGATCCGCCGCACCGAGGAGAAGATCCTTATCCTTCTCATCATCCTCTCCACCATCCTCCTTTCCCTCCCCTCTCCGGTCAAATTTGAATTTGCTAACCGATTCTCAGGCATCGTCCTCTATCCCGCCCTATGGGTTACCGGTCGACTCATTGAGCTCCGGCTCCTCAACCGCGATCTGGCCGAACTCGATCGTAAGCTCAACCAGGTGCTGATTCAATTCGGGTCCGAGCGATTGAAAGCATCGGAAAGGACTGATGAAAAACCCGATCTTCTTCTCGCCTACATTGTGATGAGGGATCCCAAGAGTCGGGTCCGTTTCTTTACCATCAACCGGGGTGATAAGGAGGGGGTAAGGGTTGGAGCACCAGCGGTCTATCAGGGCAATCTGATCGGAAGGGTTATCACCGTCAGCAGTAATCAGGCGGTTGTTGCCACCATCCTCAACCCCAATTTCCGGGTGAGCATCCAGCACCTTAAGAGTGGCACCAATGGTATCTTGGAGACCACCCCCCAATCGATCCGGATCAAATATTTCCTAAGAGATGTCCCGATTCAACCCGGCGATACCATTGTCACCTCCGGGTTCGGCAGCTTTGCTCCCCCCGGCCTTCTGGTGGGAAGGATCGATCGGGTGGAAGAGGGTAAGGACCTCTTCTTCCAGGAACTGACCCTTCTCCCCTTCATCAATCTCGGTTCAATTAACCACCTCTACATCTTGCGATGATGCTGATCCTTCCCTATCTCCTCACCTATCTTCTAATTACCCTGAGCTTCAATATGGGACAGTCATTTCCTGATCTCATCCTCATCCTGGTGGTTGCCTATGCGATGCTGGGGCCACCGATACCGGCCCTCGGCTTCGGCTTTATCAACGGTCTTCTCCTCGATCTTGCCAACCCGGTCGGGCTCGGTCTCAACAGCCTCCTCTTCACCATCACTGCATTCCTTGCCCTCCGGCTCAATAAGATCTTTTTCCAGCGGATCGTTTATCAATATCTCCTCCTCATCCTCCTTTTCACTATCATCTCTCTGCTGAGGGCAGACCCACTGCTTAAGGCCATCCTTACCATTTTGGTTATGATCCCAACCATCTATTTGCTGAGTTGGAAACTAACCGAATAAATCAGAAACTCTTCCTTCCCGCCACCGTTCTACTCTATCTCATCCTCATCCTTGCTGCAATCAAGTTTCAGCTTCTGGAAGGGAAGAAGTATTACCGCCTCTCCGAGACCAATCGGATCAAGGAGGTGGCAATCACCCCGCCAAGGGGAAGGGTCTTTGATCGGAAGGGTAGAGTGGTCGCTACCGTCCGCCCCGGTTATGAGGTAGTAGCCCTCCCGGCAGTAATTAATGACTCCACCATCCTTAGACTGGCCCAAATCCTCAAGATTCCCTCGTCGATCATCCGGGCTCGGTTGCGGCGCACCAGAAATCCTTATCAGATGATAACCATTGCCCACGATATCGATTTCCTCACCCTGAGTCGGCTGGAGGAGAATCTCGCCACCCTCAATGGGGTGGATGTGGTTACCGAACCTCTCCGCTACTACCCATACCACCAACTGCTCTTTCATGTTCTCGGCTTTGTCGGCGAGATCGGTGGAGAGGTGAAAAGGAAGAGTGGTTATCGGCTGGGCGATTTTATCGGCAAGACCGGACTGGAAGCAAGATTGGAGAATCGACTTCGAGGTGAGAAAGGTTGGCGATATGTCGAGATCAATGCATTGGGCAAGGAGATCGGACCGGTCCTGGAGAAGAGACCGATCCAACCCAAGCCCGGGGAAGACCTCACCATTACTATCGATGCCGAACTCCAGGAATCGACCGCCTCCTATCTTAGAGATTACCCTCGTGCTGCGGTGGTGGGGATGGAACTGCGCTCAGGAGAGATCCTCATCCTCTACTCGAAACCGTCGATCGATCCCAATCTCATCGTCCACGGTATCTCCCGGACAACCTGGGACAGTATTGTCAACCATCCCGCCGCACCACTCTATAACCGGGCCACGATGAGTCGCTACCCCCCCGGCTCCACCTTCAAGGTGGTCACCACCATCGCCGCCCTTCTTGCTGGCTGGGACACCACACGCACCATCCACTGCACCGGACGTTTTCCCTTTGGAGATCGAGTATTCCATTGCTGGCGCCGACACGGCCGGATCGGTTTTGGTCAGGCGATCGAGAAGTCCTGCGACTGCTATTTCTACACCATCGGAAAGGAGATCGGCTTCGATCCCATCCTCCGAGTCGCCCAGATCTTTCACCTCACCTCACCCACCGGGATCGAGATCGAGGAGGAGGGGGGGTTCTTTCCCGACTCCTCCTATTATGAACGCCGCTATGGTAGCAACTGGCCTCGGGGGCTCATCCTCAATCTGGCCATCGGTCAGGGTGAGATCCTGCTCACCCCACTCAGGCTGGCAACGATGTATGCCGAGATTATCACCGGCAGGAGGATCAGGCCCCACCTTCTAAGCGAGGAGGTCAACTTCGATCCTCTCCCGATCGATAGCTCGATCCTCGATGTGGTGCGACAGGGTCTGATTCGAGTGGTTGAAGAGGGAACCGGCCGGATCGTCGCCTCCTATCTTCGGGATGCGGCGGGCAAGACCGGAACCGCCCAGAACCCCCATGGTGAGGACCACTCGATCTTCGTCGGTTACACCCCGACCCGGGAGCCCGCCTTTCTGGTCTGTGTCATCGTCGAGAATGCCGGTCATGGTGCCAGCGTCGCTGCTCCGGTCGCCGGAAAGATAATGAGTCTCTACCGGAAACGCTATGCCCAAGAAGAGTGATCCCCTCCTTCTCATCATCCCAATCCTCCTCACCGGCATCGGCCTCCTCTTCATCTATTCGGCTGGAGGTAGTAAATTTTTCCTCCGCCAGTCGATCTGGTTTCTAATCTCCCTCTTCCTCCTCATCATTATCGCCCGTCTCCTCCCCCGTTTTCTCTTTGTGACTGCTCCCCCATTCTATATCGGGGCCATCTTCCTCCTCATCTTCACCCTCCTCTTCGCCCCAACCTCTCCCCGGCGCTGGCTCTCCTTGGGCGTCCTCTCCCTTCAAGGATCGGAGCTGGCCAAGATCGCCACCATCCTTATGATCGGCCGCTATCTCTCTACCTGTAAACGGAAGGGGCTGATCGAGATCGGAACCGTCTTCCTCTTTGCCCTCATCCCCGCCTTTCTCGTCTTCGCCCAGCCGAATCTGGGCTCTTCGGTTATCTTCCTCATCTTCCCCTTCGTCATCCTCCTCTGGGATGGGGTTCCTCTCCTCACCCTCCTCCTCATCCTCTCCCCTCTCCTCAGCCTCATCTTCTCCTTCTCCCTCTACATCTGGGTTCCTTATATCGCCTTCCTCTCCCTCTATCTCCTCTGGCGGAAGGAGATGATCGCCTTTCTCACCGCAGTCACATCCAATTCCATTGTGGGACTCCTTACCCCCCTCCTATGGCACGGTCTTAAGGAATACCAGCGGCAGAGGATCATCGGTTTTCTCGCCCCCTGGATCGATCCCAAAGGGGTGGGTTGGCAGATGATCCAGTCCCGCATCGCCTTCGGTTCCGGGCGACTTATTGGCAAGGGTATCTTCGCCGGGACCCAGAAGAAACTCGCCTTCCTCCCCGCTCCCCACACCGATTTCATCGTCTCGGTGGTTGGGGAGGCGATCGGTTTTGTTGGCATCTTTCTCCTCCTCACCCTCTATCTCCTTCTCAGTCTCAGGATCCTCTTTCTTGCCCGAGAGTGCCGGAGCAGGTTTGCCAGCCTGGTGGTGATCGGGATCTTTGGCCTCCTAACCTATCACTGGTTCGTCAATATCGGGGTTGCTATCGGGATTTTGCCCGTCACCGGAATCCCCCTCCCTTTTGTCAGTTATGGCGGCTCTTCACTCCTCTCCTTCTTTATCGGGATCGGGATTCTGATTTCGATCTCCCGCTACCGGTATGAGCGATGAGAAGCTCAATCAGCAGGAGAAGAAGGAAAGCGGAAATTAGGTAGGGGGTGAGATCTCTTCCACCCTGCTTTGGGAATGGTAAGAGATGGAAGTCCTTTCTGATCCGCTCCGGGATCTCCTCGATCATCCCCCCTTCGGGATCGACATTGACCGCCCAGAGCCGATCGTGATAACGATAGATACCCGGAATCTTGGGTTGAAATACCCCGTTGGGGGCAAGCCGATCCCCTTCTGGAGTGGTGACGATAACATCGTGATCGGCACAGCGGATCGGAATTCCAACCCGATGGTCTTCTATCCCCCCCGGGACGAGGAGGGCAATCAGGTGGTAGAGGAAGGGGATGAAGTTATTCCGGAGCGGGAGGTCGGTGGCTGAGAGATCGAGGTCGGTCATCACTAAGATGAGATTCTTCTCCCTGAGCACCAAAGGGTCATTGCCGATTGGAACCAGCACCTCCCCTTTTAGCTTTTGAACCTCAAGATAGCGGTAGACCCGAAACCGATCCACCGCTTTATAGCCAAAACCCTTCTGGAGAGTAAAACCATGGACAAAGGGAGAGAGGAGAGAGTCGACCTGGGCGTCCGGTTCTCTGCCGAGAAAGAAGATCATCCCCTTGGAGTGATTTATCCAGGCCTCGATCAGTCGCCGTTGCCACCTTTTCAGTGTTATCGGATTATAGAAGATGATGAGCTCGAATCGGTCGGGATCGATCTTGGCCAACCGGTCAAACCGTAGTATTTCGAAGTCATAGGGACCGACTTCCAGTCCGGTCCTGAGATAGCCAAGGCCGGTTGAGTCCTGAAAGAAGATGCCGATCTGGACCCGGGCCGGGATCTGGAGCACGAAATATCTCCGATTATCACCCCTAATAGAATCGGCATCGATCTCAACCCAGCCTGGATATACTCCGATGTTGGAGAAACCGATGCCGAAATCAACGGTGTGACAGCCCCGCTCCGGGATTAAGATCTGGTGCTCCTCCTCCCTTCCCCCACAAAAGAGTTTGATTCTGGTTTCGGTCGACCTATCCCCCCGGTTGCGGACCCGGGCCCGGATCCGATTCCTCATCCCCGCCATCACAACCGGATCGGTGGTGGTAACAAGATCAACCTGGAGGTTGGCGGTATGTCGACCCACATCGATATACCAGATCGTATCGGGGATGGGACTGGATGGTAGGATGGGGAGGGCAAGATCGGTGATGAGGACATTCACCATATCCTCCCCCATCCCTCTCAGTTTGGGAGAAAGGAACGAGCAGTTGATCCGGCCGAGCCTCCGTTTTAACTCCCGAGGTGGTGCACGGAGGCCATCATCTCGGGAAAGGAGCCTCAGCTCGTCCACCTGATACTGGTCGATGAGTTCAATTGCCCGGTCCCGACTCTTGGAAAGGAGGGGTTCCATCCGATAGGAGTCATCGATGATGAGACGGATCGGCCGTGTGATCATCCCCTTCGTTTTTGGTTGGGCCATGATGAGAACCAAGAGGCCGATCAGGATCGACCTCACAATAAGGAGGAGGAGATCACGAAGGCGGAACCAGTGGAATCGGGTCTTCTCTTCCGGATACAGAAATCTTAAGGTGGGAAAGGAGATGGTTCGGATTCGCAGTCGGGAAAGGAGATGGATAAGGATCGGTAGAAGGGCGAGGGGTAGGAGATAGAGGAGGTTTGGCTTCAGGAATGCCACATCCGCCTCCGTTTCTCCAGGAAAGTAAGCAGGGCCCGATCGAATGGGGTATCGGTTGTTACAAGCATGAAGTCGATATTCTGAGCCAAGAGATCCCGCTCATAACGATGGATGAATCCCTCCAGCCGCCGCCGGTATCCATCCCTTATCCTCCTCGGTTCGATGAGTAGTTCATCCCCCTCTTCCAGGTCGCGGAACCGGACTGGCCTTGAGAAAGGAAAACCCAGCTCATCCGGTGAGAGGATCATGAAGACGATCACCTCATTCTTCATACCTCGCAGGAGAGTGATACTGCTGATTGTGGGCTCTGGATCGGCCAGAAGATCAGAACAGAGGATGATCATCCCTCGCCTCCTGATCCGGGCTGATATCTCCGCAATCGCATCGGCGATCCCGGTTCGGGATGAAGGTTGGGTCCGATCCAGCAGTTCCAGAATCAGACGGAGCTGATGGGACTGATTGGAAGGGGGGATCACCGCCCTCATCCTTTCATCGAAAAGGCCAATCCCCACCGAATCCCGCTGACGGAGTAAGAGATATCCAATACTGGCCAGTAGTGCCGCTCCATAGTCGAACTTAGTCATTGGCTCTCCATAGGCCATCGAACCAGATCGGTCGAGGAGGAGGTAGGCCTTTAGGTTGGTCCTCTCCTCATACTCTTTTACATAATACCGGTCGGTCCGAGCGTAGATCTTCCAGTCGATACTTTTCGGATCATCACCGGGATTATAGGTGCGGAAATCGGCAAACTCAACCGAGCGTCCCCGATAGGGGCTCCGATGGAGACCGGCAATAAAGCCCTCAACGATGAGACGCGCTTTGAGATCGATCCTTTTTAAACCGGCAACAACCTCCGGTTTAAGGTAGCGGGTAGGATCTCCCATCTCACCATAGATTATTGGAAGGGACGAACGATGTCAACCCAGGATTTTTTTATTTGACAGGTTGGCGGATTCTTGCTATACTAACATATGTTCATATTTGGGATTCTCACCTTCCTCCTCTTTGACCAGAATATCAATCGCTACATCGACCTTTTGATCGAGGATCCCACCAATAGTGCTGCTATTGAGCGGATCACTGCGGCTGGGGTAGAGGCGATCCCGGTTATCAAACAGCGCATCCCCGAGCTCGGTGTTCCGGTTAAGCGGACCCTCGCCCGGATCTTAGGAACGATCGGTGATACCAGTGCCGCTCCAATCCTGCTCAATCTCACCCGGTCCGATGCCCCTCTACTTAGAGCTGAGGCAGCCCATGCCCTGGGCAGGATTAAGGATCCGAGGGCCTCTCCCCGACTTATAGAGCTTTTGAGCGACATCCACGATAACCCCAGAGGAGAGGCTGCCTGGGCGCTGGGAGAGATTGGCGATACTACTGCGATACCGGCCTTGGTGAGTCTCACCAATGATCCGGTCTTCACCAACCGGGCTCGTGCCCTGACCGCTTTGGGAAAACTGAATGGTCTGGATCAGATCATCGATCTTGACCGGTTCCTTACCGATCCCAATCCACCGGTTCGGATCAGCCTTGCCCTTGCAATTGGAGTAACTAAGGATACCTCCTACCTCAGCATCCTTGAAAGGCTGGCCCGGGATAAGGAACCGGTGGTAAGGATCCAGGCCTATAAGGTAATCGGGTCCCTCCAATCTGGTCCATCTAAATCCCTTCTGGTCGCTGGCCTATCCGATCCCCATGAGGGGGTGAGGATGCAGATCATTGAATCGCTCATTGCCTTTGCCGATCCCAAACTCATCCCCTATATCGTCCAGATGAAGAACGACCCCTCCTTGGCGGTGAGGAAGCGGGTCAATGAACTATTAAAATCACTCCCACCCGAACTCTTTAAGCAGGGGATGATTGAGGTCATTGCCGCTGCTGACCTCCCCTTAGATTTGAGACGGGGGGCCCTCGTCTACTTAGAGCGAAATCTTGATGAGGAGGAGTTGATCACCCATCTGCTTAATGCCTTCCCCTCCTGGACCCGGGAGGAAGCAGTCAATGTGATAAGAAGGGAGATCGAGCCAGGAATGACCAAGGAGCAGGTTCGGCTTGCCTTCGGCTCACCCTCAACAACCAAGAAGGATACGACCGGGATCGAGATCTGGTACTATGAAAAGAGCGGACTGAAATTGAAATTTTCAGGCGGACGTGTTGTAAGATAGGTTCCCGCTCTTAATTGCCGCCCAGGCCAGATAACCGGTGTTCTCACCGATGGCAAAATCACCGTCTCTTTTAAGTAGGATTATTCCGCAGGCACAAGAGCCTCTGGTGGCCAATCTTATTGTTCGGTCTACCGCATCGCGGGGACGGTAACGTCGGAGGAGTCTTACCGCATACTGGGAGAGTAGGAGCCGGGCAATCTCCTCCCCATGGCCAGTGGCTGAAGCTGCTCCGAGCTTGTTACAATAGGTCCCCCCACCAATGATAGCGCTATCGCCGATCCGCCCCGGAAGTCGAAGGACAATTCCACCGGATGAGGTGGCTGCAGCCAGCTTTCCCTGGCCATCCAAGGCGATGGCCCCGACCGTCCCATACTCGGTTAAGAACCGCTTCAGTTTTCGGAAATAGTGGTGTGGGACTCTTCTCATCCTCTCCCACTGTTGCCGCCGTTTTGTGGTAATCGGATCAAACTCCTCGAACCCCCGCTTCCGGGCCAACCTTAGGGCACCATCTCCAGCTAAGAGGATATGATCGGTCTCCTCCATAACCATCCTTGCCACCAGAATCGGATTCTTCACCTTTCTTATCACCGCCACCGCACCGAACCTCAAGTCGCTATCCATGATACTGGCATCCATCTCGGCCTCACCCTCAAGATTCAAGGCCGACCCCCTTCCGGCATTGAAGATCGGGTTATCCTCCATCTCAACCACGGCCTGAGTCACCGCATCGAGTGCCGTCCCTCCCCGCTTTAGGGTCTGGTATCCCACCTCGGCCGCCCGAACCACCCCTCTTAAGGCCGACTTCAGCCCACTCTTTCTCTTCCCGGCACCCCCCTGGACCACAATGACCGGTTCGGCCCTCATCTCTTCTTGATCAGCACCCGCTCCACCCTTTTTTTGCTGGCCGAGATGACCCGGAATTCAAGATCCCGGTAGAAGAAGACCTCACCCTGCTTAGGGATGCGATCTGCCAGAAGGGAAACAAACCCACCCACAGTATTGACATCGCCCAATGGGAGCTTCAACCCCGTCTTCTCAATAAGATCCTCAATCCCAAACCGCCCATCAACGATGAAGCCACCTTCCCCGACCGGTATGAGATAGGGCTCTTTGGCAATCTCATACTCATCATAGATCTCACCGAAGACCTCCTCTAACAGGTCCTCAATCGTTACCATCCCAACGGTTCCTCCGAACTCATCGATCACGATCGCTAAGGAGATCTTACCCGCCTGGAGCTCCAAGAAGGAATCGAGAACGGACTTTGCTTCATAGATGAAGTGAGGAAGCCTGATGAACTCGACCACGGGATGGGTCTCATATTCGTTCCAGAAAGGGAGGATATCCTTGATGTAGATGATCCCGATAATGTTCCCTTCGTTTCTCCAGAAGACCGGGTAGCGTGAGAATCGAAACCGGCTGAAGAGATCAATCAATGATCTTAGATCCCGATCGGCCCCGATCGTGACCATATCGATCCTCGGGACCATGACCCGACTGATCGGGGTCCCCCTCAGCTTCTTTATCTCAGCGATCATCCGATCTTCAATCTTCATGGTAGTTTGGGTAGACTCATACCTCCTGAGATGACCAGCTTCAGACCCTCATTGATTGTGATATCGACCTCAATTGCCTCATTTTTGGGAACGATGCAGAGCCATCCCGAGGTTGGGTTTGGGGTGGTAGGAACGAAGATGTAGAATACTTCCTTCCCCTTCACCCTGCCCTCATTGGTGACAAAACCGATGGTGTAGATCCCTCGACGGGGAAACTGAATCAGGACCACCTTCCGGAAGGAGCTCTTTTTGATGAGCAAGGTCTGGGTGAGATCCCGGGTGGCATTGTAGATATCACGAAAGATGGGCAGTCGATTGAAGAGTCGCTCGGTCCACTCCAAAAGCTTTCTTCCCACAAAGCTCTGAACGAAGAGGCCAACGAAGAAGACCAGGATGGCCAGGACTAAAAGCCCGATCAAGACCAGAACAACCCCTGGTAGTTGTCCCACTACCGGGATGGCATTGAAGAGACTTCGAAAGAGATGGCTCAGCTTATCGATTACAAACCAGAAGAGGAAGATGGTGAGGAAGATCGGTAGAAGGACAACCAACCCGGTAAGTAGGACCCTCCGGTATCTGCTCATTCGACCTCCTTGACGATCTGAGGGAGGACATCGGCCGCCCGACCAGTAATCTCGTAATCGGCCCAAACCGATAGCGGGGTCGGCTCCGGATTGATGATCGCCACCGTTTTATTCCGATTCTTACCAAAGATCGGGATTGATGCGGCGGGCTGGACCACCCCCGAGGTCCCAATAACCAGGAGAAGATCACAACCGCTGATGAAGGTAAAGGCCTCCCTCAGGACATCTTCGGGAACTGGCTCACCAAACCAGACGACATCCGGTCTCATCAATCCTCC
>QNBE01000079.1 GCA_003645615.1 Caldifarciminota bacterium | reverse complement strand
GGATAACAAAACCCGGTCTCATATCGAGCTCCCGCTTCAGATCGTGCCCCTGGAGAAACTCAAGCATCTCCTTCTCCTCAAGTTCAACATAGCGTTCCTTAATCATTCCACTGATCTGGACCAGATTGGTTGTCGGTTTATAACCATTCCGATAGATCCGGAAGGCCCTGATCCCGGCCCGATTCACCTTCAGGAGATTGAAGGCGATCGCCTCCGGTGTCCCGATCCAGACATCATTCCCCACCCTCTTCTCCTTAAGCTGGTGGAGCTGGGATGACTCCACTCCAAAGTCATCGATATACCTTTTAAGCCACATCTCCCACCTTTCTGATCCGGGCCAGGTAGAACCCACCGGTATCATTATCCTGCGGATAGATCCGAACTGTCTTCACCACCTCATCGTTGAATCGCTCCCTCTGCCAGCTTAAAATCCCGGGTCTGGTCTTGAGTCCGGAAATCCTTATCGGTTCGATCCTTGCCGCTGGAAATCTCTTCAATAAATAACTGACTACCCGCTCATTCTCCTCCGGGGCAAAGGTGCAGGTAGAGTAGATAAGAATCCCGCCCTTCTTCAGGGCCTTGAATCCTGAGATCAGAAGCCCGATCTGGAGTCGAGAGAGCCGTTCGATATTCTTCAATCCCCAGTGATAGAGCACCATCCTCGACTGGCGGATGGTCCCCTCAGCCGAGCATGGGGCATCGACCAGGACCCGATCGAAATAGTCGGTAATCTTCTTAGCGATCACCTTTCCATCATACCTGGTAATCACGGTGTTGACCACCCCGGCCCGATCAAGGTTGTTGGCCAGACCCCGAATCCGCTCCCAGCTATTATCATTGGCAACGATGAGACCGGTATTCTCCATATGCTGGGCAATCTGGGTCGTCTTTGATCCCGGTGCGGCACAGAGATCCAAAACCTTAAGACCGGGCTTGAGATCCATAATAAGCGGAGGGAGAAGAGAGGTTGCCTCCTGGACATAGATCAGACCTAAGAAATGTTCGACTCGATTGCCGATGCGGTCTCCCTCAATCCGATAGCCATACTCATAGTAAGGAAGGGGCTCGGGTTCAAGATCGGCAAGCATATTTAGCACCATCTCCTTTTTAGCCTTCAGCGTGTTGATCCTGATTGTAGTCCTCAGGGGTCTCCTCAGCGCATCGATAAAATCATTATAATCCTCGATGATAGTCTGATAGCGATGATAAATCCGCATCAATCTCCGATCCACAGCCGATGGTAATCACGATGAGGATCTGGTCAAGAATAAAAATTATATTATACTTGAAAGATGAGGAAGGTCCTGATCATCTCCTATCACTTTCCCCCGCTTGGTCTGGCCGGTTCGGTTAGGTGGTGTAAATTCACCAAGTATCTCCCGAGATTTGGTTATCATCCGATCGTCCTCACCGTTAAACCAATAAGTTATTACTTCTACGACTGGGAACTCCTTAAGGAGATTCCACAGGTTGAGATCTATCGGAGTGAGAGTCTCGACCCGGCACGGATTTTCTATCTTTTAGGGAAGCGACAGATATCGCCTCGAATCACCAAATCCTCAGTTCGATTTCATCAACTTGTTTTTCCTGATGCCAAATCACCCTGGATCCCCTTCGCTTATCAGATGGGAACTAAGATTATTAACCAGAGACGACCCGACATCATCCTCGCTACTGCCCCCCCTTATTCCAGCCTGATTGTCGGCGCAATGCTTAAGAAAAGATTCTCCCTTCCCCTCATCCTTGAATTCCGTGATCCCTGGCCAACCTCAATCATTGCACCCGGTTCATTGCAACAGAAGCTCCTCAAAAGACTCAGAAAGTGGCTTTTTCAGACTGCTGATGGGATAATAACCGTAAGTGAAGAGGTGCAAAAGGCACTCGGTGTTAAAGCAGATATTATCAACCATGGTTATGATCCTGAAGATTATACCAAAGGTGCAATTAAAACCGATCTATTCTATGCGGGGATGACTTATCACTGTAAGGATCTGCTCATGAGATTCATCCAGATTATCTCCTCTCTTCCCCGGGTGAGATTTTCCTTAGCGGGAAGTATATCATCCCAAATTGGAAACATGATCCAGAGAGTAAGCAACTGTCAGTATCTGGGGACATTGAATCACCGGAGGACTATGGCGATGATGCGAGCTGCATCCATCTTAGTCTATTTCTACCCGGAAAGAGGAAACTATCTCACTTCCAAGTTTTATGAGTATCTGGGGGCTAAGAGGCCAATCCTGGCTCTCTCCTCCCAGGTCTCCACCTTCCTATTCTCGATCGGACCCTTCCGGTCCGGTATTATATCACCTCTTGATCGGGGAGCAATCCAGAAGGCAATAGAAAATTTACGCCGGAGGAGGGGGCTTTCTGACTATAGAAGGTTCAGTTTTCTAAATCTCACCCAAAATCTGGTGGACATCTTTAATCTGATCTTATCCACCAAAATCTGAATGGTAATTGAGGCCAGGATGATCAGAATCGGTTCCACCGGAACCCTGAATCTGGGATGGCCATAGGAGCCAGGAAGAAGCGTAAAATAGCCCAGCCAGAGAAAAAGTGGAAATTTCCTTCTGGTGTAGAGGAATAATCCAAAGATCGCCATTATGATAATCATCAACTCCATCACGGAAGAAGAGATGAAACCCAAGATACCGAGGCCGCCCAAATGTCTCAATCGTTGTTGCCAGACAATACCTATTATTTGAATGAATCGAAATTTAGTTATTGCCACTGCCACCTCCTGAAAAACGGCGGAGCGGATCTTCAAAGCCCAGATATTCTTCCCAGTAACATAGGCTACCCAATGCCCCAAGGGAAAGGGGATAAAATTTCCCAGTAAACCGATAGTGAGGAGTTTAAGATAACCGATCGGATGAGAAAGTAGCTCCCGTACCGCAATTACCCGATAAGCCCTCATCAGCGATACCCTTTCTTCTCTCACCATCCGCTCCGCTTCCCGCTTCAAAGAATCCTGCACCTCATAAAGGTTACGATCCTCTCCGGCTGCGATCACCGGTGCCGCATGGTGTAGTAATAAATTCGCATCTGATACCGAAGCGAACTGAATTTCTCCAGAAGTGAGGTAGTTTCTAATAAGCCAGGGGGTAATCATGAAGGTAAAACCAATCAGAATCTTAGGAAATTCTCTCAACCGATGAAAGGGAAGAAGCAGGATCGGACCAAAAATTGCGATCGGTCTTACCAGCGCTGCCAACCCCATAATCAAGCCTCGGAGAAAAGGTTTTTCAGTCCAAAAGGATAAGAAGAGAAGGCAGATGAAGATGGTCTCAGTCAACAACAATACTGAGAAGAAAGAGAGTAACGGATTTATTGCAATAAGATAGGCGCCAAGAGTAATCTCCCGTTCAGCGAAAGCAAGCTCCTTAAGGAATGGTAAAAGAATAAAAGGAGTGAGGGAGGAGAGCAAGATCTGAACTACAAGAGGTAAGAGCAGATTGAATCCTGAGAGCGAAAGTAGTCCTGAGAGGAAGAGAGGATAGAGCGGAGTCCGGAAGTTGTCCGGTTCATATGGCGGGCCTTCTGATAATGAGTAACCATGGCCCTCAATCAGGTTCCGAGCGATGGTAAGATAACTTTGGGCATCCGGTATCGGCATAACCGATCGGTTCGGCTCAATTAGAGCGGGGAGGGCAAAGAGGAACCTTACCCCTAACCCAAATAGGAAGATCCGCAACCATTTACTTCTCATCTTCTCCTCGTTTTAGCCACCAGAAAAGGATGGGGTAGACCAAAACTGTCAGAAGTCGGAAAATGAGCCCTACTTGGAATAGACCTAATAGGGTAGCAATAGCAATGTAGGTAAGGACCTTCAGTAGTAAGCTCAGATCGTAGTCTGGTCTTGTCACCAGATAGGCAAGAAGAGCAAGTAGAAGATAGGAAATGATAGTCGCTACAGCAGCCCCATAGCTTCCAAGTGGGGGAATGAGGATAAGATTACCAATAATATTGGCCGCCAATGACCCAAGGGCTAAAAGTGAGACGACACCGGTTCGATTCTGAAGATAGAGGTGTGAGGCAAAGTTAATATAGATACCATAGAATAGGAAACTGAGCGCTATCATCCAGACCAGACTGGAGGCGGGATGGAAACGGCTTCCAATGAAGATGGGAAAGACCTCGGGAAGTGCCATAATCAAAACGATATATAAGAAACCTACCAGAAGGACAAAATACTGGAAGATCCTTCCTAAATTGCCCAATTCCTCGGTCTTGAGTGAAAAGAAAAAAGGAGGGTAGGCAGCTCGAAACCCAAGCACTGCTAAGTTTATTACCGATCCGATCTGATAGGCGAGTGAGTAGATCCCAACGGCAGAAAGGCCAAGAAATCTCTCCACCATAAAGCGATCGATATAATCGATTAGGAAGAATGCCCAGAGAGCGGGAAGGAGTGGGAGGCTATAAGAAAATTCCCGCATAAGGAGGTCGGCATCGAACTTCCCCTTGAGGTATCTTCCCACAAGGAAGAAGATACTGCTGGCGATAACAACCGAGGCTAAGAGATTGCCCAAGAGAATGCCGTAGACACCCTTTCTCAATACCACAACAAGAAGGATGTTAAAAAAAAGTCCGGTGGCAAATCGCAGTGTTGATAAGAGTCCAAAGTAGTAGGGCATCCGCTCGACCTTGTATAGGGCCAAGGCCTGATTTAAGAAGCCTTCGAAGAAAAGAAACAAAAAGCCGATTTGGAAAAGGATGGCGAACTTTTCGCTGTGGAGAAAAAATTGGGAAATTCTGCCCGCAGCAATAAGCAGAACAATAGTTAAGATAAGATTGTAAGGGATAAGGAAGGTAATTGTGCAGAGAAAGGAGTTCTTCTCCCTTGGTTGATATCGGTAGAGGGAAACCATAAGTCCAAGGTTGTAGAGGATGGCCAGAAATCCGGTGACGAGGAGGATCAGAAAATAGATTCCATATTCGGTCGGGGTAAGATAACGGGTATAGAATGGGATCAGGAAGAACCCCAATACCCTCCTCAGGAAATCGAAAAAGGTGTAGGTCGCCGCCTCCTTAAAAAATCGTTTTAACTGATCCATCCCAGCTCCCGATACAATCGATAGATCCCCATCACCACCCGCTTGGGATCATGATATCGCTCCACCCACCTTCTCCCCTCTCTGGCTTTCTTCTGTCGCAGCGATCGGTCGAGGATTGCCTTTTTAAGAACATCTTTGAGCGTCTCAGGGGTTGCCTTTATGAAAGGGTGATCGGGAATCATCCGCTCATAGTCATCCGGGATCTCAGTAATTGTTGGTATCCCCATCGCCAGGAATTCCAATGAGTTCCTACCGTATCCAGTGCCGGCATAACTACCGACCTGTTCGATGGCGAGATCACATCCCTCCTTCAGCCTAATACACTCCTTATAAGGCACACCTTCAATAAGGACAAAATCGAACCGGACTTCCCGCTTCAATTCCCTCACCGCCTCCAGGATATGATGGGTTCCTTTGGCCACCCGACGTGAGGGGGCATGACAGACCCTGATTGGAGAATTCTCTCCCTCCTTCACTCTGAATGGCCGGGAATCAAAAGGCATGAAGACATAATGAAGTTTGGGATAGAAGAGAAGATGATCGTATTCACAGGTGAGATGCAGTTTCGCATACCGTTCGAGATTGGGATTGACCCCCCTCTTCCTCAGATCAGTCCCGCAGTAGAATGCAACGATCTTCTTCCCCATTTGGGCAAGCCCCTTTACAATTCTCTCTCCAAAGATAAAGGGGACACCGGTATCGAAGTGATAGATATCGTAATCATAAAATCGAAACCGGTGCCAGAATTTATGAAGTTGATATTGCCAGAGGATATCCCGGAGATGATAAAAATATCGGGATGGTCCTCTCCCCCATACCGGCACCTCCTTCGGGGTCTCTTTCACCGCGACATCCTCCCGTCCCATCATGGTCTTGATCCTTTTTATCACCAGTTCATTGAAGAGGCGATAGTTTAGGATCAACTCATCACCGAAACCGAGTCGACCCTTGATAAAGGTCACGAGAAGAGCTTCATTACCGAGCTCACGATGTGCCTGGACAAAGGTGCTACTAATCGCCGAGATGTTCTCCGGCGCGATATGGAGGATTTTCAATCTTCTCATAGAGGGTCACCTCATAGCGATCGTTAAAGAGTGAGTAAATGATGATGGGGCGGAATTTTTTATGAAACTTATCGGATTCGAATCTTCCCATGAGGGGATGATAAGTGATGAGGAGGGCGTATTGGGGATAGAGGGAAGGATTACAGATATCACGCTTGAGCACCGGTCTATTCTCGTACTCCAGTCTATTGAGGAGTGAGAAAGTGCCGGCCGGTCCAACCCGGTCATCGATGTCGAGTGGTAGCCTTTGGCCAAATCTTAGGAAGCTGTAGCTTGGCGAAAGGAACCAGAGGTTGAGGACAAGATCGATCATGATGATAAATGGTGGTGCCAGACGGTGAGGGCGGAACCAGCGCCATTTCAATATTCCCAGCGGCAGGGCCAGAAGGATGGCTGTGATCGATGCGCTGACGTAAAGGATCAGGCGAGCAAAGAATTCGGGATAGCGGGAGAGATCGAATGTCTTGAGAAACCTGGGTAGTTCCTCAACCAACCGGTACTGCTCCTCTCCGGAAAATATCGGCATCTCACCATGATAGTTATCTATAATCGGGCGAACGACACCAAACAATGTCTGACTGATAATGAGGACGGCAATTACAGTCATAAACAATCGATTTTCCCACCTCCGGCTCTTCACCACCGCATAGGAGAGTGGTGGGAGGAGGAGAATAAGATATCGGGCCGGCTGGAAGGGGAAGATTCCAAAGAATAGAAGACCGCTGATCGCCCAGAGAAAGAAGAGGCGTGGAATCATTCCCTTCATTCTCCAGAGTCCAGGCAGGGCAAGGAGGGAGAAGATGAAGAAGAGGGGGTTGTTTCGGAAGAGGGTATCTCGATAGATGAGTCCGATGAAGAGCGACTTGGCGAGATTAACAATCATATTTCCCTGGGTGAGCCAGCGCGATGATCGGTAATGGACGAGGATCGGCTGATGAATAAGTAGGATCAGCCAGGGAATTGTCGGTATCAGAAATCCGATAACTATCCGCTCCCGCTTCGGTAAGAAGAGGAAGGCAAAGAGTAAGAAGACGGTGTGGATCTTGGTCAGGACCGAAAACCCGATTAGGATGCCAGCCAGGAGGTATCTTCCCCTCAGGTAGGATAGCATTGCTCCCAGAAGGAGAGGGAGGGCGATCACTTCCAGCATACCGGTGCGGGAGTAGAGGACGAAAATTGAGTTGAATCCAAAGATGGCCACACTCAGCACCACGGTCCGATTATCCTCCCTTTTGATAATCCTTAGGAGGAGATAGATGGCCAGGAGTGAGGCAACCACACCGATCAGCCGAAGGGAATAGAGGTTGAGTCCAAAAACTTTAAAGAAGATGAGATAGCTTAGAGAAGATATTGGGGTGAGGGGGATGGTATTAAAATGGGAGTGGTTGGGATCGCCATAATAGAGGAGATCTCTCACCCCAAGTGACCACCATCCTTCATCATAATAGAATTCTCCAATATTCTGGAGGATCTCGGTTCGAGCCACCGGGAGATCGCAACCCAGATTGATCACCCTCACCATGGTAAGAATGAGAAATATTGCCAGCAGTATCCACTTCATGGAAGTATGCTCATGAGATTACCCCCGAGAATCAGTTCCCGGTCTGGACCTGCAACGACCAGATCAACCAGATCGAGATAGAGCCTGGGATGGGAGATGGGGAAATCGGAGCCAAAGATAAACCGCTCTGGACCAAGGAGTCCGATCCCCCGTTTTAGCAACCAGGGTTCAACGATCCCTTCGATACCGAAGTAGATATTACTTAATGATTTGGCCTCCGCTATTGCTGCCAGGGCAATATCTGGTCTTGCTCCACCCATATGGGCAAAGATGGTGGGTATCGGATGAGTTCTGGCCACATTGAGGGCATAGCGGTAAGATGATATCGGGTGATAACGACCACAGTGGATGAGCACCGGGATCTTTTTCTCAGAGGCAAACTGGAGGTGGTTGTGAAACTGATCCGCCCTCAGATTTTCAATTGTGGGATGGATCTTGATTCCAGAGATGGCTTCGGAAAACTTCTGAAAATTATCTCCTTTACTTGCCCACCAGAAGAAATAGAATCGAGTCTGGTCAATTAACCTGAGCAGCTCCTCATTAGTAATGCCATTACTACGAAACACCACCGCCCGATCGATCCCATTCTGATCCATAATCCGGATCAGTTCTCCCATCTTGCCTTCGATTTCCTGAAAATAACCCCGCCAGGGGCCGATATGGGTATGGCCATCTATGATCATCAACCTTCCAGTTTCTTCAGGATCGACTTTAACTCTTCCTTAATCTTTTTCAGCTCGTATCGAGCGACACCTTCTTCATCGAGCCTCAGCTGGATCGAACCACGTTTGCGCAGTATCTTCTTCCTGGCACCATCGATCGTATAACCTTCATCATAAAGTAGGTGTTTGATGAGACGCACAATCTCAATCTCCTTCTCGGTATAGATCCTCCTCCCAACCCGATTCTTCTTTGGATTCAGGAAAGGGAACTCCTTTTCCCAGTATCTGAGGACATGGGCGGGGATCTCAAACATCTCACTAACCTCACTTATTGAATAGAATAACTTCTCCATCATTCCTCCTCACGCTTGAGCGGCCGGGACATTATCTCCTCCACCACATCCTTAGGGTTAACCCCGTGATGGAGGATCGCATTTACCCCCTGAGCAATGGGAAGTTCAACACCGGTTGTCCTACCCATCTCGACTATGGCCGGGGTTGAGTAATACCCCTCCGCAACCATTACCATCTTCTCGATCACATCCTTTGGATCCCGACCCCGACCGATCTCCTCACCCAACCACCGATTGCGAGAGTGGGGACTGAATGAGGTTGTAATTACATCGCCCAGGCCGGCCAGACCAAATACGGTCCGGGGGTCTCCTCCCCAACTTGTCACAAACCGCCTCATCTCCACCAATCCCCGAGAGATGAGAGCCGCCTTGGCATTGGTGCCGAATCCGAGACCATCGCTCAGTCCGCAGGCGATTGCGATCGTATTCTTATATGCTCCACACAGTTCAACTCCGGTAAGATCCGAAGTGGTGTAGATACGAAAGTAGGGGGTAGCAAGTTCCTCTTGTAACCACCGGGCCAGATTTTGATTCTCAGAAGCCAGGACGACCGAAGTGGGATGATGATTGAGAACCTCATTGGCGATCGATGGTCCAGAGAGAACCGCAATTCTCTCCTTCGGAATTCGTGCTTCCAAGAGTTGGGAGATCCGTTGTTTGGTATCGAGGTCGATCCCTTTGGTGAGCGAGAGAATGGGACGGTCCGATCTGATTCTTGCAACCAGACTACGGACCGACTGAGAAGGAAGGGCCAGGACGATAAGGTCGGCCTCCGCCATCACCCGATCGATATCGGAGGTGATTCGGATAAAATCGGGTAGCCGTTCATTTAAGAAAGGACGATTGTCTCGGGTTCGGGCCACCCGAACCGCCCTCTCTTCATCATACTCCCAGAGAGAGGCCTCATGGCCGATCCCACTTTCCATTAGTGCGAAAACCGACCCCCAATTTCCAGCACCGAGGATCCCCAACCTCATCTCAAAAAATCGGTCTTCGGTTCCGAACCGCTCAGCAGTTTTCGGATATTGGTGGAATGTCTAATCACCACCACCATTCCAGCGATTATGAGGGGAAGGGGCATAATCTGGTAGGATAGTCCGGTCACAACCGGTAGTGAGATTGCCAGGATAATTGAGGCTAAGGAGACATAGCCGAAACACTTCTGGATGAGATACCAGATCAGGAGCGAGACCAAGGTTCCAAAAGGATAGATGATCATCGTCGCTCCGATCAGGGTCGAGACCCCTTTCCCACCCCGGAAGTGGAGCCAGGGAGAGAAACAGTGGCCAAGTACCGAGCAGGGGATGAGCCAGGGATTCAAAAAGATGATCATTGGGATGAGCCCTTTTAAAAGATCGAGAAGAAAGGTGATCTCCCCCCATCGTTTTCCCAGGATCCGGTGGACATTGGTAGCCCCAATATTGCCACTCCCTAACTTCCTGATATCCACTCCATGCACCCTTCCGATTAAAAAGCCGGTTGGGATTGAACCCAACAGGAAGGCGATCAGCGGCCCCATCTCGTCTTCAAAACGATCGGCTGTCCAAAGAATCGGAAATACTCCCTCAGTTTTCTTCTTAGGAATCTGAGATAGGTGGTGGGGAGCTCATCTTTACTGCGGACCTCGAAGAGAGGGGGTCGAGTCCCAACCTGATACAGAGAAAGGATCCGATTACCACCTGGTGGTGGGGGGAGGGAAGTGACGATCTCTTTCAAGGTTTCGTCATCGATCCGCTTCTTCCCCTCTGCATCGGTCTCGATCGCCGCTCGCATCAGTTCTTCTAAGTTCTTTCCGGTTCGGGCCGAGATCGGAATGATTGGCCCATCAATAAGC